>JAFMJN010000209.1 GCA_017853435.1 Planctomycetota bacterium
TCGGCGGGATCAGAATCCCATGCCGCCCATACCACCCATGCCGCCCATGTTGTCCATGGCGCCGCGACCGAGATCGGCCTTCTTCTTCTCGGGGATATCCGAGATGAGGGCCGACGTGGTGAGGAGGAGCGACGAGACCGAAGCCGCGTGCTGCAGGGCCGAACGCACGACCTTCGCCGGATCGACGACGCCCGCCTTCAGCATGTCTTCGTAGACGCCGGTGGCCGCATTGAAGCCTTCGGTCGCGTGCTTCGATTCGCGCACCTTCTGCACGACGACCGAACCGTCGAAGCCCGCGTTGTCCGCGATCTGACGGATCGGCGCCGAGAGCGCGCGCTTGATGATCGACACGCCGATGCGGAGATCGCCTTCGGCCTTGTCGGGATTCAGGGTTTCCGACGCGCGCAGAAGCGCGACGCCGCCACCCGGGAGGATGCCCTCTTCGACCGCCGCGCGCGTCGCGTGCAGCGCGTCTTCGACGCGGGCCTTCTTCTCCTTCATCTCGACTTCGGTGGCCGCACCGACTTCGATGACGGCGACGCCGCCGGCGAGCTTCGCGAGGCGCTCTTGGAGCTTCTCGCGGTCGTAGTCGGACGAGGCCGCCGCGATCTCGTTGCGGATTTCCGCGATACGGCCCGCGGTCGCGTCACGCTTGCCGCCGCCGTTGATGATCGTGGTGTTCTCCTTCTCGATGACCACCTTGTCGGCGGTTCCGAGGTCCTTGAGCGTCACGGTCTCGAGCGACTTGCCGATCTCTTCGGCGATCAACTGGCCGCCGGTGACGACCGCCATGTCCTGGAGCATCGCCTTGCGACGATCGCCGAAGCCGGGGGCCTTCACCGCGCAGCACTGGATGTTGCCGCGGAGCTTGTTCACCACGAGCGTCGCGAGCGCTTCGCCGTCGACGTCTTCCGCGATGATCACGAGCGGGCGACCCGCCTGCGAGGTCTTCTCGAGAACCGGAATGATGTCCTTCACCGCCGAGATCTTCTTCTCGTGGATCAGGATGAACGGCTTCTCGAAGGTCACCGACATCGTGCCCGGATCGGTCACGAAGTAGGGGGAGAGGTAGCCCTTGTCGAACTGCATGCCTTCGACGAGGTTGACGCGCGTCTCGAGAGACTTGCCTTCCTCGACGGAGATCACGCCGTCCTTGCCGACCTTCTCCATCGCGTCGGAGATCTGCTTGCCGATGACGGGATCGTTGTTCGCGGCGATCGTGCCGACCTGAGCGATCTCGTCCTTGCCCTTGACCGGGCGCGCCATCTTCTTGAGTTCGGCGACGACCTGCTCGACCGCGAGATCGATGCCGCGCTTGATGCCGATGGGCGAGGCGCCCGCGATGACGTTGCGCAGACCTTCGTCAAAGATGGCTTCGGCGAGCACGGTCGCCGAGGTGGTGCCGTCGCCCGCGACGTCGGACGTCTTCGAAGCGACTTCCTTCACCATCTGGGCACCCATGTTTTCATACGGGTCTTCGAGAGTGATTTCCTTCGCGACGGTCACGCCGTCCTTCGTGACGGTGGGGGAGCCGAACGACTTCTCGATCACCACGTTGCGGCCGCGCGGGCCGAGGGTGACCTTGACGGCGCGCGCGAGTTTGCGCACGCCGGTGCGGAGGCTTTCATAGACCTCCGCGTCGAACGCGATCTTCTTGGCTGGCATGGTGTTCTCCGGAGGGCCGCCGCGAGGCGACCCGGAAAGGGGTTTCAGTCGATGACGGCGAGGACGTCGTCTTCGCCGAGGATGAGGAACTCTTCGCCGTCGACCTTGATCTCGCTCCCGGCGTACGAGGAGAAGATCACGCGATCGCCCGCCTTCACCTGGAGGCTCGAGCGCGTGCCGTTGTCGAGGAGGCGGCCTTCGCCGATCGAGACGACCTTGCCCTCACGGGGCTTTTCCTTCGCGGTCTCGGGCAGGATGATGCCGCCCTTGGTCTTTTCCTGAGGGTCGAGGCGACGAACGATGATCTTGTCGTGAAGGGGGCGAAGCTTGGACATGGTGGGTCTCCGGGGTCCCCGAGGGGGCCGATGAGGGGTCCGGCCTTCCTCCCCGGCGTCGGGGCGGTCGGCGTCACCTCCCTCCCTAAGCAACGGGCGTTCCCGAACGGCGAGGTGGGCTCGGGCCGCCCGAAGTGGCAAGATGCGACGGGGTTCCCCCGGCCCCTCCACCGTATCCGGTGACACGTTGGCAGACGACCGAGGGCGGCCCGCGGCGTGCTGACGATTTGGCAGAACCATGAAGTCCCTCCTCCTCTCGGTCGTCTTGGCCGCCCTCATCGTCGCGGGCTGGGTGGCGCTGCGCCCGGAATCCGCGGACTGGGTGCCCACGCCCTCCGATCCCGCCGCGTCGTTCAAGCCCGAGTCCCGCGACGTCACCGCGGTCGCGACGATCCCTCCGAACGCGACGACGCCGACGGTCGATCTCTACGGCGCGCATCTCGACGACCTGCATCGCGCCTACGGCAAGACGGGCGAGTCCATGCGGGCGATCATCGCCGCGACCGTCGGGATGCAGCGCGATCAGGTGGAGCGCGCGAAGGTGACGTTCGCGATCCACGCGTTGATGAACGGGCTTCAACCGGGCGACGTCGACTATCTCGCGGCGTGTTTCGACCGCATCGAGGATCCGTCGTTCCGATGGTGGTTCCAGTGGATCGTGCGCTACGTGCCGGACGAGAAGTTCATCGGTGCGGTGAGTGAAATCTGGAAGCTCGATCCGGCGGGCGCGGCCGATCGGTTCTGCGACATCGGCACAGCGAAGTCTCTCGAGCGTCTTTCGTCGCTTCTCGAAACCGACGGAGACATCGAACTCCGGCGCCACGCGATCGCTTCGGTCGCGAACGGAAAGCATGCGGATCGCATCGCGTGGTTGGCGAAATGGTCGGACGACGACAAGCGTCGCCCCGAAGAGCGGGCCGCGGCCCTCATCGCGATGGGGCAGACCTCGTCGGATCCTCTCGTGGTCGACCGATTGATGCGCGCCGCGCTCGGTCCGCCCGTCGCCGTCGAATCGTGGGGACGTCTCGACTTCGAACACCCGGTGAAGGACCTGCGTTCCGCCGCGGTTCTCGGCGTGATGATCGCGGGAGATCTCCCGGCGTTGCGGACACTGCTCGAACGCGCCGACGCGCCGGGTGCCGATCCCGCGTTGGCGACGATGGTCGACCGCCATCTCGCGGGTTGGAGCGGGCCCGACGTCGCCGAACTGGTGCAGGCGCGCGTCGAACGCCGCGGCGTGTTGACGCTCGGCGATCTCCGTCAGATCGCCCGCGATTTGCCGAACACGCCCCGTGGGCGATTGGAAGCCCTTCGTACGCAGGCGCGGACGCCGGACGTCGCCGCCGAACTCGAACGCCTCATCCCCGCCGCGGGGCGCTGACGCGGGTCTTCTTCAGCGCCGCGACGACGTCGAGTTCGTGGCGCAACGTCGGCGCCCAACGTCGACGAAAGTCCGCGTCGCATCTTCCCGCGATCGGACGTGCCGCGGCCTTCGCCGCTCCCGAGAGGTCTCCCGAGAGACGGAGAGCGAGTGCTTTCCACTGACTCGCCGCCGCATCGCACGGATCGAGCCTCAGGATCCAAACGAGTTCCTTCAAAGCGGCCGAATATTCGTGACGCATCGTGTGACGCGCCGCGTTGCGCAGACGTAGTTCGCGCCCGATTCTCATCGGACGGATCAGCGGCAGGATGAACAGGCGCGCCGCGTCCAAAAACGCCGCGGCCCAAAACGGGGCGATGCGCCCGAGGTATCCCACGTATTCGCGCGGAAGGAAGATGTCGAGCAACCAGTCGGCGAGCGACTGCACGCCGGGGATCGGACGTGCGAGTGGGGTCGTCGGATCCGTGAGCGCCGCGACGACCTGCCATGTACCGACGGCGGTGATCAAGGAAAACCAGAACAGTCCCCGTCGGGCGCGCCCCGCGATCAAGTGCCCGAGTCCCGGCACGACGAGGCTGACGAAGGTCGCGAGCGCACCGAAAACCCAAGCTCCGATCGACGCCGGTGCGACGGTAGGCGGGGCGGGACGCTCGGACGAATCCATGCCCGAAAGATAACGTCGCGTCCGGGATCCGCTACGCTTGCGGCATGGCTTCTCCGTCGCGAACCGATCGCCTCGCCGCCGCGCGCCTATATCTCATATTGACGCGGGCGTTGTGCCGGAAACCGTGGGCCGACGTCGTGTCCGCCGCCGTCCGTGGGGGAGCCGCGATGGTGCAGATTCGCGAAAAGGACATGGCGGACGGCGCGCTCCTCGCCCACGTGCTCGAGGTGCGCCGTGTCGTCGAGGGCACGGGGGTGTTGGTCGTCGTCAACGATCGCCCGGATCTCGCCGTCCTCGCGGACGCGGACGGGGCGCACGTGGGTCAGGACGACGCGGATCCGTCCGATGCCCGCCGTCTCATCGGCGACGCCCGAATCCTCGGCGTGTCGACCCACGACGCGGCGCAACGGCGGCGTGCCGTGCGATCGGCGGCGGACCATTGCGGTTTCGGCCCCGTGTTCGACACGGCCACGAAGGGGCTTTCGGGGATCGGCCTTCGGGACTGGCCCGACGAGGACGGGTTTCCCACGTTCGCGATCGGCGGCATCGGGCCGGGGAACGTGGCGCCCCTCGCCGCGTCCGGGGTGCGACGGATCGCCGTGTCGTCGGCGCTGTGCGCCGCGGACGACCCGGAGGCCGTCGCGCGGACCTTACTCGAACGGCTTCGGGCCCCCTGACAACCACGCGCGGACCGTTTCGAGATCGAGGACGGGGAC
>JAFMJN010000210.1 GCA_017853435.1 Planctomycetota bacterium
TCGCATCGCGATTGCACGAAGGTGCAGGACCCGTACTCGTTCCGCTGCGTTCCGCAGGTGCACGGTGCCTGCCGCGACGCTCTTTCGCATCTCCGCGCGGTGCTCGCCCGCGAGATCAACGCCGTCACCGACAATCCGCTTCTGTTCCCGAACGAAGGCGACGTCGTCTCGGGCGGCAATTTCCACGCCGAACCGATCGCTCTCCCCTGCGACTACGCCACGCTCGCGGCGGCGGAATTCGCGTCGATTTCCGAACGTCGACTCGAGAACTTGGTCAATCCAGATCTCTCGGGGCTTCCGCCCTTCCTCGCCGGAGGGCGGCCCGGCGTGAACTCCGGTCTCATGATCATCCAGGTGACGGCCGCCGCGCTCGTCAGCGAAAACAAAGCGCTCGCGCACCCGGCTTCGGTGGATTCGATCCCCACCTCGGCGAGCAAGGAAGACCACGTGAGCATGGCGCCGATCGCGGCGCGCAAGTTCCGCTCGGTCGTCGAAAACACCGCGCAGGTCGTCGCCGCCGAACTCTTCGCCGCACGGTTGGCGTTGCACTGGCGACAACCGCTCCGCGCGGGCAAGGGCGTGCAGCCCGTCTACGAACTTCTGCGCGACCGCATCCTCCCGCCGGGTGACGACCGTGCATTCGGACGCGACCATCAGGTCGCGAAGGCTTTGCTCGACGCGGGCGACATCGTCGCCGCCGCCGAGTCCGCCGTCGGCCCGCTCGCCCGTCCCTGATTTTCTCTTCCCGAGGCGCACCCTACTCCCATGCCCACCGACAAGATCTACCGCGCGCCGAAAGGCACGACCCTTACCTGCAAGTCTTGGCTCACCGAGGCCGCCTATCGGATGATCCAGAACAATCTCGACCCCGACGTCGCCGAAGATCCGGCGAATCTCGTGGTCTACGGAGGGTCCGGAAAAGCCGCGCGCTCGCCCGAAGCCCTCGAAGCGATGCTGCGGACGCTGCGCACGCTGAACGACGACGAGACGATGCTCGTTCAATCGGGCAAACCCGTCGGTGTCTTCAAGAGTCATCCCGACGCGCCGCGCGTGTTGATCGCGAACTCGAACCTCGTCGGCAAGTGGGCGACGTGGGAACACTTCCGCGACCTCGAGCGCCGCGGACTCATCATGTTCGGTCAGATGACGGCGGGAAGTTGGATCTACATCGGGTCGCAGGGCATCGTCCAAGGCACCTACGAGACTTTCGCCGCCTGCGCGGAGCGCCATTTCGGCGGCACGCTGAAGGGCCGTCTCGCGGTGACCGGCGGACTCGGCGGCATGGGCGGCGCGCAGCCGCTCGCGGCCTGCCTCACGGGTGCGACCTGCCTCGCGGCGGAAATCGATCCGACGCGCGTCGAGAAGCGCCTCAAGACGCGCTATCTCGACGAAGCCACGACGAATCTCGACGACGCGATCAGCCGCGCCCTCGCGATGAAGGCTCGCGGCGAAGCGCGCTCCATCGCGTACGTCGGCAACGTCATCGACCTCCTTCGGGCGCTGCGCGACCGCAACATCGTGCCCGACGTGCTGACCGATCAGACGTCCGCACACGATCCGCTTTTGGGATACGTGCCGGACGGCATGACCCTCGAAAATGCCTTGGCGTTCCGCGAGAAAGATCCGACGGGCTACCAAAAGCTCTCGGTCGAAGGCATGGTGCGCCACATCGACCTCATGCTCGCGTTGAAGCGCGCGGGAGCGGTCACGTTCGATTACGGCAACAACCTTCGCGGTCACGCGTTGGCCGCCGGAGCGAAAGACGCCTTCGAGATCCCCGGGTTCATCCCCGAATACATTCGCCCGCTGTTCTGCGAAGGTCGCGGGCCGTTCCGTTGGGTCGCGCTTTCGGGCGATCCTGAAGACATCCGGAAGACCGACGACGTCATCCTCAACGAATTCTCGCACCTCGAGTCGCTTTGCCGCTGGATCCGCCTCGCGCGCGAACGCATCGCGTTCCAAGGGCTCCCGGCGCGCATCTGCTGGCTCGGCTACGGCGACCGCGCGAAGTTCGGCCTGCGCATCAACGATATGGTGCGCAGCGGCGAACTTTCCGCGCCGATCGTCATCGGGCGCGATCACCTCGACTGCGGATCGGTCGCCTCGCCCAATCGTGAATCCGAAGCGATGAAGGACGGCACCGACGCGGTCTCCGACTGGCCGATCCTCAACGCGCTCATGAACACCGCCGGCGGCGCGACGTGGGTGTCGTTCCACCACGGCGGCGGCGTGGGGATCGGTTATTCCCTCCACGCGGGACAGGTCATAGTCGCCGACGGTACCGATGCGGCGGCCCGGCGTATTCAACGCGTCCTCACCACGGATCCGGGGATGGGAATCATCCGCCACGCGGACGCGGGCTACGACGACGCCGTCGCGTTTGCGGAGAAAGCGGGAGTGCGTATCCCGATGCGCGAGTCCTGACCTGCGACGGCAAACCCGCCGAACTTTTCTAGAATAGTTTATATACTTTCGTGCCGATAGGACTCCATGACCCGGTCTACCCCCGGTCATGGAGTCGTTCTTGTCGCAGGCCCAGCCTTCTCTTCCCGAGAACCCGCCCGTTCTCCCGCGTCGCAGCGCGGGACGTTGGGCGCTGGGTCTGTGCCTCGCAACGCTCCTTGGCGGCCTGAGCTTGTCGGCGGTATCGCATTCAGCCGCCGAACAAGCTCGGGCGTCGTCAATCCGACAGGACGCCCTCCTTGCGCGCATCGCGCGTCTCGAAGCGCGCCCCGGCGCCGCGAAGCCGGAAATCCCTTCCGGCTATCGCGGTGTGTCGGGCGGTCTCCCCGCTTCGCGACCCGCCAACGTCGCGTCGCAAGCGCCGCGAGAAGGCGCACCGACCGCGATCGAAGTCGCGGCGACGGTGGCTCGCCTGTTCCGCACCGCGCGTGATCCCGGCGCTCCGACGCCGGAAGAATCGTTCCGCGTTCTCGAATCGACCGTCGAGAAGTCGATCTTCCTCGTGCACTCGACGTTCGTCTACGAGACGAAGGATCTCGATGGGTCGTGGGTACGCCACTCGTCGTCGACGTGGGGCACCGCCTTCGTCGCGCACGGCGATGGTTATCTTTTGACCAACAAGCACCTCGTGGCCCCCTGGAAGTTCGACGGCGAACTGTGCGCCCTCACGGAATCGGGGGACGCCCGCGTACTGTCGGACACCGCGATCCTCACCGCGTGGCCCGCGGGCACGGAGTGCCTCGACGACAAGCGACAGCCGATTCTCGACACCGGATTCACGACGCTGCGCGGCACGCTGCACTTGGTCGCCGAAGCGCCGGATTCGTTCGCGCTGCGTGCGGGCGACGACGATCGCACGACGAGTGTGCGCGTCCACGCGCTCGACAATGCGGACCTCGCGGTGCTGCGTATCGATTCGAAGGACTTTCCCGCGCTTCCTCTCGCCGCCCTCGGCGAAGAACGTCGCTTGTCGAAACTCACGCCGCTCATGACCGTCGGATTCCCCCGCGGAAACGGGGGTCTCGAAGGCACCAAGGCGGAAACGTCGGTGTCGACGGGCGTCCTCCGCAAGATGGAGTCCACGCTCCACGTGACGACGCCGATCGTCGCGGGGAACTCGGGTGGCCCGCTTCTGACGGCGGACGGACGCGTCGTCGGCGTCGCGACGCGCATCTACTCGGAAACGCTCGGCATCGGCATCCGCATCCATCATGCGCGGGCGTTGCTCGAGGAAGCGATGACCGTCGACAAGATCGCGAACGCCGCCAACGTTCCGCCGCCGCGCTCGTCGAAGAAGCGCTGATCAGCGGCGCCAGTGCGCCAGGATCACGGCGACGGCGGCTCCGACGTTCAACGATTCCGTGTTGCGTTCCATCGGGATGGTGACGCGTCGCGTTCCGGGCGCCCCGGGGACGACTTTCGTCCCCGCCCCTTCGTTGCTCGCGAGCAACACGAAGTCCGAAGCGGGCTTCACCGCTCGGTAGTCGTCCCCCGCCGCGACGTCGGGTACCCAAACGAGTTTCGAGGCGGCGCGGGCGGCCTCGAGAACGCGATCGAGCGTCGCTTCCGCCACCGGGACGCGCAGAAGCGCTCCCGCGGACGCGCGCAGCGCGCGAATCCCCATCGGATCGGCGGTGCCGGGCGTCGTCACCACCATGCGGACGCCGAAAGCGGCCGCGGTGCGAACGAGCGTGCCGACGTTTCCGGGATCCTGAACGGCTTCCAAGACGAGGACGGGCGCACGCACCCGTCCCAAGTCCTCGATCGCGGCCCGATCGGGGCGGCGCGCCACCGCGGCGACGCCGGCGGGCGTCTTTTGTTCGACGACTCGAGCGAGATCGTCGTCCGACACTTCGAGGACTTCCGCTTCGGGAGCCTTCATGGCCCATTCACCCGCGGCGACAGGCCCGACCGCGAGAATCGTCTCCACCAAGCCGAGTCTCGCGGATTCTTCGACGAGGTGAGGCCCCTCGAGACGAATACGTCCCGACGTGCGCCGTTCGGCGGCATCGTCGAGGGCGCGCCACGCGGCGACACGGGCTTTGGAGAGCCGTTCCATGGAATCACGATAGCGCGCCGGGCGCGGGGTGCTAAACCGTTGACGCCATGAAGGACTTGTCGAAGCCGATCGAACGTCTCGATAGGACGGTGGCCCCCGAGCAATCGGGGGAACGCCTCGACCACGTCCTCGCCGCCTGGATCACGTGGCGCTCCCGCTCCGATCTGCAAAAGCGGATCCGGGCGGGCACGGTACTCGTCAACGGGAAGCCCGTGAAATCGAGGACCAA
>JAFMJN010000211.1 GCA_017853435.1 Planctomycetota bacterium
CCCGGACTCGCGTACGCCACGACGACTTCCGAGGCGAACTTTGGTCCGCTCCCCGGCGATCCTCTCCTCGTCGGTCTCGGGGCTCTATCGTTCCAGGCGGTGACGGTCGACGCCGTCACGAACGTCCTGACGATCTCGAGCGTCACCACGCTGAAGCTCTGAGACTCCGACACTAGGATGGGAGCATGACTTCCATCCTTCGCCGGCTGACGCCCTTGTTCCTCACCCTCGTGGTGGCGGCACAAGGGCGTTCGGCGTTTCGTCCGCCGTCCATTCCGCTCGTGACTCATGACCCGTCGTTCACCGCGTGGTGTTCGGCGGATGCGCTCCCCGGAACATGGCCGCGACACTGGACGGGACGGACGCTCGGCATGGCCGGACTGATCCGCGTCGACGGCAAGACGTGGCGATGGATGGGCGCCGAGCCCTCGACCGTCGAGGCGGCCAAGCAAACGGGACTGACGCTCGGAGCGCTGACGACCCGCTTCGATTTCGAAGTGCCCGGTGTCCGCTTCCACGCCGAATGGACGACGCCCGCGATTCCCGGAGATATCG
The DNA here is from genome assembly GCA_017853435.1 of Planctomycetota bacterium. Taxonomy (GTDB): domain Bacteria; phylum Planctomycetota; family CAIWVZ01; genus CAIWVZ01. The sequence continues at coordinate 556 of JAFMJN010000211.1, forward strand.
ATCTCTACGCGCGCACGGTCACCTACCTCACGCTGCACGCGGAGCCGACCGACGGACAGCCGCACGACATCGCGTGGCATGTCGACGCGTCCGGCGAATGGGTGACGCACGCGCAGACCGACGCCGTGACGTGGTCGCGACATCGCTTGGCGGACGGACTGACGGCCGTTTGCATGGCTCCCGCGGATCGCAAGCCGCTCGCTCGCAAGGGTGACGACACCGGACCCGATGGTGGATCGCTGTGGCTCGCCGCACGCGTTCCGCTCGACGATGCGTCGCTCGGGGACGACGTCGCCGTCCGCGGCGCGTTCGTCCGCAATCGTCCCGTCCCCGACGACGTCCGCATGCCCCGGCCCGCGAACGACCGGTGGCCGTTGGTCGCCCTGACGGCCCGCGGAGCGGATGCGTCGATACTCATCGGCTACGACCATCCGTTCGTCGTCGAATACCTGCATCGCAAACTGGTTCCCTACTGGAAACGGGACGGTGCCGACATCGGCGGACTTCTCGCGCGCGCGGCGTCCGATCGTGAAGCCGTGCTCGCCCGTTGCCGCGCGTTCGACGCCTCGGTGGCGGCGGATCTCGCACCGTTCGGGCGCGCGTACGCCGACGTCGCGACCCTCGCGTTTCGACAAGTGGGTGCCGCGCAAAGTCTCGCCGCCGACTTCGACGGAACCGCGCTCCTGTTCCCGAAGGAGTGCTTCTCGAACGGTTGCATCGCGACCGTCGACGTGATCTATCCGTCGTTTCCCTTCTATCTGAAGTACTCCCCGGAACTCGGCGAAGCGTTGCTGCGTCCGATCATGGCGTACGCCGCGTCGAAGCGCTGGAAGTTCCCCTTCGCGCCGCATGATCTCGGCACGTGGCCCTACGCGAATGGTCAGGTCTACGGCGGCGGAGAAACGGGCGAGGAGAATCAGATGCCCGTCGAAGAGTCGGGCAACATGATTCTGATGCTCGCGGCGTTGGCCCGGATGCACGGTCGTTCGGAACTGGCCGTGAAGCACGGAGCGATGGTGCATCGGTGGGCGACGTACCTCGTGAAGCACGGCCCCGATCCCGTGACCCAACTGTGCACCGACGACTTCGCGGGGCATCTCGCGGGCAACGTCAATCTCGCCTTCAAGGCGGCGGCCGCTCTCGCCGCGTACCGACGTATTCTCGAACCGCTCGGGTTGCCGAAGCTCGACGGCGTGGATCCGCAGGCGATCGCCGCGGACATTCGGCGCCGCGCCGAGGGCGGGAAGGGTGACGGACTTCGCCTCGCCTTCGATCGTCCCGATACGTGGAGCCAGAAATACAACCTCGTTTGGGATCGGGTCCTCGCTCTCGAACTCTTGCCGCCCGATCAAATCCGCAAAGAGTGGACCGCGACGCTTTCCCGCGTCGAAGCCTACGGGGTGCCTCTCGACAACCGCCAGCCCTACACGAAGGTGGACTGGTGCCTATGGACCGCCGCGATGGCGCCGGACATGGAGGGATTCGAGGCGATGGTCAAGCCCTTGTGGAAGTTCTTCCATGAGACGGCCGACCGTGTCCCGATGACCGATTGGTTCCGGACGCGCGAACCCAAGATGATGGGGATGCATCACCGTTCCGTCGTCGGCGGAATCTTCATGCCGTTGATCGTTCCCCGATAGCGGGAAGCCCGACGGGTTCGACGTACCATGTCTCCATGCGCATCGTCGGACTCGGGGCGGGCCCCGCCAATCTCTACGCATCCATCCTCTTCCGCAAGGCGTTTCCGGATTGCAGCGTCGTCCTGCACGAGCGCAACCGCGAGGACGACACCTTCGGGTTCGGCGTCGTCTTCAGCGACGAGACGCTCGGGCACTTCAAGGATGCCGACCCCGAATCCTTCGCGGCGATCACCGCACGGTTCGCCCGTTGGACGGACATCGACACGTGGTTTCGCGGCGAGTGGACCGTGTCGACGGGACACGGCTTCTGCGGTCTCGCCCGTGTCGAACTTCTGAAGATCCTCGGCGAGCGTGCTCGCGCGTTGGGTGTGGATATTCGCTACGGGACCGAGATCACCGATCCGACGACCGTGCCGGATGCCGATTTGGTGTTGTGCGGCGACGGTGTCGCGAGCGCGGTGCGCACGAAGTGGGCCGACATGTTCCGGCCGACGGTGACCCAAGGGAAGGCCCGCTTCGCGTGGCTCGGCACGACGAAACCCCTCAAAGCCTTCACCTTCGTCTTCGCCCCGACCGAACACGGCCCGTTCGCCGTTCACGCCTACCCGTACCGCACGTCGCCGACGCCGTTGTCCACGTGGATCGTCGAATGCCACGAAGACACGTGGCGCAAGTCCGGGCTGGATCGTTGCGACGAACCCGAAACGAAGCGTCGCATGGAGGCGCTCTTCGAACCGTGGCTCGACGGCCATCCGCTTCTCATCAATCGGTCGATCTGGCGGTCGTTTCCCACGGTGACCTGCGAGCGCTGGAATCACGGCAAGTACGTGCTTTTGGGGGACGCTTCGCATACCGCGCATTTTTCGATCGGCAGCGGAACGAAACTCGCGATGGAAGACGCCATCGCGCTCGTCGACGCGTTCAAAGTTCATGGAACCAAGGACGTTCCGAAGACGCTCGATGCCTTCACGACGGCGCGTCGACCCGAGACGCTGAAACTTCAGAAAGCCGCGAAGACCAGCCGCGAGTGGTTCGAGAACGTCGCTCGCTACGAGGGTCAGTCCGCGACGCAGTTCACCTTCAACCTGATGACGCGGTCCCGCCGCATCACGTACGGGAATCTCGCGAAGCGCGATCCGGCGTTGGTCGACCGAACGGCCCGTGCGTTCGCCTTGGCGGCGGGGCTGGCCGTGACGGCCGATGGTCCGGTGGTGCCCCCCGTGTTCACGCCGTTCCGACTCCGCGACATGACGGTGCCCAATCGCTTCGTCGTTTCGCCGATGTGTCAGTACAGCGCGAAGGACGGCACTCCCGACGATTGGCATCTCGTTCACCTCGGCAGCCGCGCCGTCGGCGGCGCGGGACTCTTGATCGCCGAAGCGACGGCGGTGACTCCCGACGGTCGCATCACTCCGGGGTGCACCGGATTGTGGAACGACGCCCACGAGGCCGCCTGGAAGCGCGTGGTCGATTTCGTGCACGGGCATTCGGCGTCCAAGATCGGCATCCAGATCGGTCACGCGGGCGCGAAGGCGTCATGCCGACTTCTGTGGGAAGGCGGCGCGCCGCTCGCGGCGCCCGACGCGTGGCCGACGATCGGCGTGACCTCGACGCCGTTCAACACGGGCGATCCGGCTCCGCGCGCCGTCGATCGCGCCGATATGGATCGTCTCGTCGAAGCCTTCATGCTTGCCGCACGTCGTGCCGACCGTGCCGGGTTCGATCTCCTCGAACTCCACATGGCCCACGGGTATCTCCTGTCGTCCTTCCTCTCGCCGCTGTCGAATACGCGCACCGACGCGTACGGCGGCACGCTCGAGAACCGCATGCGGTTCCCGCTCGAAATCGCCGAGCGTGTCCGCGCCGTGTGGCCCGCCGCGAAGCCTCTTTCCGTCCGCCTGTCCGCCTCCGACTGGCTCGACGAGGCCGGTGGGCAAACGGTGGAGGACAGCATCGTGATCGCCGCGGCGTTGAAGGCGCGCGGCGTGGACGTGATCGACGTTTCCTCCGCGGGCAACTCGCTGAAGTCGAAGCCCGAGTACGGGCGGATGTATCAGGCGTCGTTCGCGGACGCGATCCGCCACGGAGCGGGTGTCCCGGTCATCGCCGTCGGAGGCATTTCGGACGGCGACCAAGCGAACACGCTGCTCGCCGCCGGCGCCTGCGATCTCGTGGCGATCGCCCGTGCGCATCTCGGTGATCCCTATCTCGCGCTCCACGCCGCCGCCGGGCTTCCGCCCGGTACGGTCGCGTGGCCGAAGCAGTATCTCGCCGTGCGCCGCTAACGGGCGGGCGCACGCGCGACCGCGGCGTAGACCTCGGCCCAACGCGCAAGATCGCCGGGGAGTCCATCGAGAATCGCGGTGTAGCCGCGGATCGCACGGAGGCCACCCACCGGATCGACGAACAGCATCGACGGTACGGGTTGGCGGTCGGCGTCGTCGCCCGTCCACGAAAGCGCGCCGTGACGGTGGACGACGATCGTCTTCGGAGGATTCGCGGTA
>JAFMJN010000212.1 GCA_017853435.1 Planctomycetota bacterium
GGAGGTCGACTTTCGTCGCCGTCACCACGCGAATATCGAGTTTGATCGTCTTCGTGCCGCCGAGTCTCTCGATCTCGCGTTCCTGAAGCACGCGCAGGAGTTTGACTTGAGTCTCGAGCGGCATGTCGTCGATGTCGTCGAGAAAAACGGTCCCGTGGTTCGCGCGTTCGAATCGACCCAGTTTGGTGTCGCGCGCGTCGGTGAACGCCCCCTTCTCGTGCCCGAAGAGTTCCGATTCGAGAAGCGTCGGCACCATCGCGGCACAGGAAACCGCGACGAAGGGCTTGGCGCGTCGCGACGACGCCGCGTGTACCGCGCGCGCGACCACTTCCTTCCCGCATCCGGTTTCGCCCGTAATCAACACGGAAGCGTCGGAGCGCCCGCAGGTGTCGACGAGTCGATGCAATTCACGCATCGCGGGGCTCGATCCGACGAGCCCGTGCTTCGGAGCGACTTCTTCGAGTTCCTGCTTGAGTTGCTCGTTCTCGCGCCGCAACGCACGGACTTCGCCGATTCGCGCCACCGACGCGACGAGCGTGTCGTTGTGGAACGGCTTCAGGATGTAATCGGCGGCTCCCGCCTTCATCGCGTTCACCGCGGACTCGATCGTTCCGAAACCGGTCATCAGGATCACGACAAGCGAGGGATCGAGCGCCTTCGCTTGGACGAGAAGGTCGTCTCCCTTGAGCCGCGGCATCGCGATATCGGAAATGACGACGTCGAATCCGCCCTGTTTGAGGGCCACCAACGCGTCCTCGCCGTTGCGTACCGTCACGACCTCGTGCCCCGCATCGCGAAGATCGTCTTCGAGCGTTGCGGTGATCGACACTTCGTCGTCGGCGAGGAGAATCTTCATCGGGTCACTCGGGAATCGCCTTGCCGGGATTCAGGATACCGGCCGGATCGAACGCCCTCTTCACATGTTGCATCAGTTCGAGGGCCCGCGCATCCGTTTCGCGACGCACCTGATCGATTTTCTTGAGTCCGATGCCGTGTTCTCCGGAGACGGTCCCACCGAATCGAAGTGCGACGGCCATGGCGGCGTCGACCGCCGCGTCGACCGCCGCCTTCGCACCGTCCACCGCGGGATCGTAGGGGAAATTGAAATGGAGGTTCGCATCCCCCGCGTGCCCGTAGACGACGCAACGCGCGCCGCACGCGCGGGACGCCGCCTTGATCGCGGCCACAGCCTCGGCGAGTCGGCCCCGAGGGACGCCCAAATCTTCGGAACGCTTGGCACCGAACACGCGATAGACCGCCGAAGAAATGGACCGCCGCGCCGCCCACAGCGCATCCCGATCGTCGCCCGCATCGGCGATCCGTACGGAAAGTGCGCCGATCGAACGCACGGCCGCGGCGACACGCTCCGCCTGATCACGACAATCCGCGGGAGATCCGTCCACTTCGATCAACAGACTCGATCCGGAACGCGGCGTCGGATCGCCGGCGACGATGCCGAGGACGTCCCGATCCATATATTCGAGCGCGCGCGGAAGGACACCGGCCGCCAAGATGGCGTCCGCGGCCGCGAATCCACCTTGGTCGTCGGCGAATTCCGCGAGGAGGGTCGCCGCGTGCGGAGGCTTCGGAAGGAGTCGAAGCGTGAGGCGCGTGAAGACGGCCAACGTCCCTTCGGATCCCGTCAACAATCGCGTGAGGTCGTATCCGACGACGGATTTCAGCGAACGTCCCCCGGTCTCGAAGACGCGACCGTCGGCGCCGACGCAGCGCAATCCGAGAACGTAGTCCCGGGTCACACCGTACTTCGCGGCGCGCAACCCACCCGCACACGTCGCGACGTTTCCGCCGAGCGTGGAGGTCCGCGCCGACGCGGGATCCGGCGGATAGAACATGCCGACGGCCTCGGCGCGGGACTGAAGTTCGCCGCACATGACCCCGGGTTCGACGACGGCGACCATGTCGCGCGGCGAGACGTCGAGGATGCGGTTCATGCGTGAAAAATCGAGAACGATCTGGCGACGACGTGCTGTCGCCGAACCCGTCGGAGACGTCCCCGCACCGCGCGGCACGACCGACAATCCGTTGGCTCCCGCGAAGAGGATGGCCGTACGAACGTGATCTTCGTCGGTGGGTTTCACGACGGCGAACGCGTTGCCGCGGATCTTCGAACCATCGGTGCCGAGCAATACACGGTCGACCGGATCGCACGACACGACGCCGACGGGAAAGGCGGCCGCCAAGCGGCTTCTCAACGCATCGTCGGCATCCGTCGGCATGCGCCGGGATTCTACCTCCGCGGCCGTCAGACCGGAATACGACTGGAGACGAACGCTCCCAACTTGCGGGCGATCGGCATCGGGAGATTGCGGAACGCCTCGCGGACCCAACGCAGCCGCGGATTGTCGGGGCTGATGCGCGGGATCGTCGATTCTCCGAGCAAAATCCACTGGTAGTGCAACGTCGTCGGCTCGAAGCCTTGGTTGTGCTTGAAACGGAAGGCGCCGGTGTCCTTGCGGCTGCGACCGAAGTCGAAGGAACGAAGTCCGCGACGGCAGGCTTCCTCCATGACCGCGTGATAGAGCACGTTGTTCGCCGAGAGCTTCTCGGCTCGCTCCGAAGCTCCCGACCAGTACGGCATGATCACTCCGTTCCAAACGAAGCTCACGACGGAGGCGACGGTTTCGCCCTCCCAACGCACGCGGGTCATGAGGCACTTGTCCCCCATCACCTCGAACGTGCGCCAAAACAACGCCTCGGGAAACACCAAGGATCCGAGGTCCCGCTTGTTCTCCGCGAACAGGCGATGGAAATCGGCCACGTCCTTCGAATCGAAATCGACGGAAAGTCCCGGTTTCGCCAACGCCTTACGCACCTCGGCACGCGCCTTACGAGGAATCCGTTCGAGACAGCCGGGCACGGTGTCGGGAACGGGAGCGAAAAACGTCGCGTACGAATCGACGGTCGGAAAGTCCAAACCGCTCGGCTTCATGTGACGCAATTCGATCTTGCGGATGTTTCGAACGCTCGCTTCCTGTCGCGCCGCACGCGCGAGCGCTTCCGAGGCTTCGAGGTCGGAAGCCAAGATGCCGCCGTAGACGGCGAACGGCGTCGAACAGAGCGACGGACCGAAGAAGGGCGATCGCACGACGAACATGGGCAACACGCCGACGACGTCTCCGCGGCGCTCGGCGATCAGATAGACGGCTTCGTGCCCGAACGTCTCGGCGATCGTGCGACGCCATTCGAGGGTATGGAAAATGCTCGAATCCGCATGGGACCGCACGTACGCGTCCCAGCGTTCCGAAAGTTCCCGGTCCAACGTCCAAACCGAGGTCACGTGGTCTCCGGGCGATCCGTGCGACCCGCCGAGACGACGGTATCGATGCTGTAGTCCTTCAGTTGATTGCCCTGGAGGAAGATGATGATCTCTCCGATCAGCCCGATCGACGCCACGATGATGCCGAGCACGAGAAGGAACACTCCGAGGACGAGCAGCGGCTTGTCGGCCAGCCCTTCGCTGCGGACGATCTTGAGCCACGTCATCCACGCGGAGATCGCGAATCCGACGACGAAGAAGACCGATCCGACGAGACCGAAGAAGCGCAGCGGCTTCTTCGTGAATTTGAGCAGGAAGAACAACGAGAGGATGTCGAGGAAGCGCCGCACGTACAGGCCGAGATTCAGGAACGTGCTGGGGCCTTCTTCGCGAACATGCTGAACGGAGATTTCTCGAACGCGGAATCCTTTTTGACTCGCGAAGACCGGAATGAACCGGAAGAGATCGCCGTGGATCGAAAGATCCGCCACCACTTCGCGACGGAAGGCGCGGAACGACGCATTCAGGTCGTGGATGCCGACTCCGGTCAACCGACGCGTGAACGCGTTGAACGCCCAACTTTGGAGGCGCGCGGGCCACGAGTCGACGCGACGCTGACGACGCACCGCGACGTAATCCCAGTTGCCCCTTCCGTCGCCTTCCCGAAGAAGGCTGACGGCTTGACGCACGGCGTCCACGCCCACTTGCTGATACCACGTCGTCGTGATGATGTTGCGTCCGCGGGCCATGCCCACGGCGGTGGCGATCGCGATGGACTCGCCGAACTGGCGTCGGAATCGGACGCCGCGCGTGTTCGGAAGAGTCTCCGACATCTTCTTCACCCACGCGAAGAACTCCTTGGGGGCCCCGTCGTCGACGAGGAGCACTTCCCAAGACACTCCGATGTCCGTGAGCGCCTGCGTGTAGGTGCGAACGACGTCCTCCGCCAATCCGGCTTCGGGACCGACGCCGCTCGCGAGCACGACGAGCGTGAAGTCGAACAGCGGCGCGCTCTCGCTCGCGTGGGGGACGTACATCAGATGGTCTCCAGCGTGGCGCGCGCCTGGTCCGACGGGTCGTACTTGCCGACCCGTTGAATCAATTCGGCGAGCAGCCCGAGGAAGAGGAAGTAGAGAGACGACACGAAGAACAGGGTGATGACCGCCGGGAAGATGATCGTGCCGTCTCCCGTGCGGGTCGCGAGATTCCACCCCCACACCGCCGCGGTGAAGCCGGCGAACAGGACGAAGGTGAGCGCGAGAGGTCCGAAGTAGTGCATCGGACGCCCTGCGAATTCCGTGATGAGTCGCAGCACGACGAGGTCCGCCGCGACTTTGAGGACGCGGGAGAGTCCGTATTTCGATCGACCGAATTCGCGCGAACGGTGGTTCACGACGACTTCGGCGAT
>JAFMJN010000027.1 GCA_017853435.1 Planctomycetota bacterium
CCGGGGCGCTACACGCTGGTGTTCAGCAAGGACGGGTATCAGCGTGTCGTCCGCGCGGACGTCGCGGTGTCGGCGGCGCAGTTGACGGATGCCGACGCGTCGCTCCCCGGTGAGTTCACCGAACTCGAAGAGGTCGTCGCGCAAGACATCGCGCCGCAAGGAGCGGGCACCGAGATCTCGCTGCTCAAGATGCGATTCGAAAGCCCGGCGCTGATGGATTCGGTCGGCGCGGACCTGATCAGCAAAGCGGGGGCGAGCGATGCGGCGAGTGCGCTGCGCCTCGTTTCGGGCGCGACCGTTCAGGACGGGAAGTCCGCCGTCATCCGCGGGCTCCCGGACCGCTACGTTTCGTCGCAGCTCAACGGCGTACGCCTGCCAACCGCCGATGAAAACAAGCGGGCGGTGGAACTCGACCAGTTCCCCTCGACGGTCATCGAGAGCATCCAAGTCTCGAAGACGTTTACGCCCGATCAGCAGGGCGATGCGTCCGGCGGTGCCGTGAACGTGAAGTTGCGCGGAATCCCGAACGAGCCCGTCTTCCTCCGAATGCGCGGTCAAGTCGGCATGAATTCCCAAGTCGCGGGGAGCGACTTCCTGACCTATCGCGGCGGTGGTGTGAACTTCCTCGGGCTCGACGACGGTGGTCGCGACATCCAGTACGGAAACATCGGCGGCAACTGGACCGGAGCGGTCGGGGTCGATCGTGGAGATGCTCCGATCGACTCGAAGTGGTCGGTGAGTGCGGGTGGTCGCGAAGAACTCGAAAGCGGTTGGAAAGTCGGAGGACTGGTCAATCTCTTCTACGAGCGTGACAGCGCGTTCTACGACAACGGCAAGAAGGAGTCGTGGTGGGTCGAAAGCCCCGGGGCTCCGATGACGCCGTCCTACAACCAAGGCGCTCCGTCGCAGGGCACCTTCAAGACCGAGTTGTTCGATGTCACGCAGGGGAAACAATCCGTCCAAAACGGCGCGATGGTCGCCCTCGGCGCCGAAACGGACGGCCATGCGTTTCAGCTGACGTTCCTCACCACGCACACCGCCGAGGACACGGCGACTCTCGCCGAAGACACGCGTGGCAAGAAGTACTTCTTTCCGGGTTACAACCCGGCTGACCCGACGTCTCCTGGGTTCGATCAGCCGGACGCCGCGCCCTATCTGCGTCTCGAAACCCTCGACTACGTCGAGCGGACGACCAACATGCTCGCGCTGAGCGGGAAGCACACGCTCGAGAACGAGGATTTCGAGATCGGCGAGTGGGGGTTCAAACAGGCGGAGATCGACTGGACGCTCTCCACCAGCGCCGCGTCTTCCTACAACCCGGACAAGCGCCAATTCGGAACGTTCTGGACGCCCGGATTCGAGGTGTTCCCCGGGTTCTCCCTGCCCGATCTCCATCAGCCCTACACGCCCGCGGAAAACATCAACCTCGGGAATCTCCAGCGCATCTGGAAGGAGATCGAAGAAGACTCCACCCAGTTGTCCGTGAACGTGAAGTTGCCGTTCGAAACGTGGGACGGAGCGAAGGGCTACGTCAAAGCGGGCGTGTTCGGTGATCGTGTCTCCCGTTCGTTCGACCAAAACTCGTTCACGAATCGACCCGATCCCTCCAATCCGAACATCCCGACGAGCTACTCGGGCCCATTCAGCCAGTACTGGAGTTCGGTCTTCCCGAGCGAGAACCACCCCATTTCGGATTCGCTCTACGACGTGGACTACGACGGAACTCTCGACGTCACGGCGTTCTACCTGATGGCCGACGTTCCGATGTCGAAGGATGCGAAAGTCCTCGGCGGATTCCGTCTCGAATCCACCCAAACGACCGTACGCAACACACCCGACATCGATCCCACGACGGGAACGACCTCCGTCGTGTGGTACCCCCTGAACGCTCAGGGAACCCCGATCCCGACGGTGCTCACACCCGGTGCGGCGGATGTCGATTTCTCGCAAACCGACCTCCTGCCGTCGATCGGATTCGAATGGAAGGTCGAAGAGGACGTCACTCTCCGAGGTTCCTACAACCACACGATCGCGCGTCAGACATTCAAGGAACTGACCCCGATCCAGCAGCAGGAATACCTCGGGGGACCGATCTTCATCGGCAATCCGGATCTGCAGATGTCGTCGCTCGACAACTACGACCTGCGCGCGGACTGGGTGCCCTATCAGGGGGGCATCATCTCGGGGTCGGTCTTCCACAAGGACGTGAAGAACCCGATCGAGTACGTGCAGAAGATCGGACTCTTCAACTACACGACCGCCGTCAACTACCCGGAAGGGCAGTTGAGCGGCGTGGAATTCGAAGCGCGACACGACATGGGCCGGACGTGGGGAGCCCTCGACGGCGTCTCCGTCGGCGCGAACGCCACGTTCATCAAGTCCGAAGTCACGCTTCCCCCGGAAGAAGCGGCGCTCTTCAATCAGACCAACATCAATGCTCCGATGTCGAAGCGCGACATGACCAACGCGCCTTCGAGCCTCTTCAACTTCTTCGTCACGTGGGACAACAAGCCGACGGCCACGCAGGCGTCATTGTTCTACACGCTCCAGGGAGACTCCTTGGTGGCCGGTGCGACGGTGGATGATCCCTTCTACGTTCCGAACATCTACGCGACGTCGTTCGGCACCCTGAACTTCAGCCTGACGCAGGAGATCACCGAAGGGATGCGCCTTCAGTTCCAGGCGAAGAACTTGTTGAACCCGGAAATCCGGACCGTCTACCGCTCGGATTACATCCCATCCGACGTATTGCGCACCTCCTACACGAAGGGCGTCGATCTCTCGATCTCGCTCATCGCGGAAATTCATTTCTAGGAAACGAACCTCCATGAAAACGACAATCCACACGAGCACGTCACCGCACGCTTGGCGGTCCTTCGCGTGTTTCCTGATCGTCGCGACCGCGGGAGCGACGGCCCAAGAAGCCGCCGCAACGCGTCCCGTCGACTCCAAGCCCGCGACTGCCGCGGCTTCGCGACCTGCCTTGGATCTCGCCGCCCAAACGAGCAATCTTCGCGACGCGCGCGCCGCGATGGGGAAGTGGATCGAAACCCAGCAGATCATCTCACGCGAACGCAAGGACTGGCAGCAGAGCAAGGAAATCCTCGCCGGACGCGTCGACGTCGTGAAGCAGGAGGCTTCCTCTCTCGAGGAGAAGATCCGCACCGCCGAATCCGCGGCCGCCGACGCGGCGAAAAAGAAGGGCGAGTTGCTCGCGGAGAACGACAAGCTGAAGGAGCAGGCCGCGGCTCTCGCGACGGCGGTGACGGGCATGGAGGCGGACGTGAAGAAGGTGCTCAAGCGAGTTCCCGAGTTCATCGCCGTTCGTCTCAAGCCGCTCGCATCACGAATCCCCGAGGATCCAGCGACGACGAAGGTCTCGGTCGCGGAGCGCTTTCAAAACGTGCTCGGCATCCTCAACGACCTGAACAAGGCGAACAACGAACTGACCGTGAACTTCGAGGTGCGGAACCTCGCGGACGGGAAGCCGTCCGAGGTTCGCGTCCTCTACGTCGGACTCGCGCAGGCCTACTACCTGAGCGCCCGCGGTGAGTCCGGAACCGGTCGTCCCGGTCCCGACGGATGGGTGTGGGAGCCGAATCCGGCCATCGCGGCCGACGTGCTCAAGACGCTCGAAATCATCCAAGGCAAGCACAAGCCGGCCTTCGTGCCGCTCCCGGTGAAATTCCAATGAAGACCCCTCACGCTCTTCTGTCCGTCTTCGGCCTCGCGCTTTCGGTCGTCGCCCAAGACGTCAATCCGATGCGCACGGTTTCGAGGCTCTCTGAATCATCCGAAGCTCAACTCAATCGCAGCATCGGGGAACTGAACACCCTCCGCGACGAAATCGCCGCCGAGAAGATCCCGTTGGCGAAGGAGCTCGGAGACCTCGAGAACAAGGTGTCGAACCTCCGCAAGGAGAGCGACCGCATCACGCGCACCGTCGACTCGGCGAATCTCGAGCAGGCCGCGGTCAAGGCGGAAATGAAAGCCCGCCAAGATGAGCTCGGCTACGTCTCGAACCTGCTCGACGAGTACGCCCGGACGTTCGAAACGAAGGTGGCGGGATGCGAGTTGCAGGCGTTTGGACCGGCGATGGACGCCGCGAAGCAGGCCGTCGAAAACAACACGCTTTCGACCGCGGAAAAGTTCCAGCGCCAAGTCGCGTTCGCCGGTCTGACGATTCGGCGTGCGGACGACGTGATCGGCGGCATGAAGTTCCCGGGGAAGGGTGTGGACGTTCAGGGAACGGTCGTCGACGGCCAGTTCGCGATCCTCGGACCGGTCACGCTTTTCCGGTCGAACGAAGGGAACGCGGGTGTCGTGGTGTCGCAATCGGGCTCGGACAAGCCCCTCATCCGTCCTCTCGAGGGCGAAATTCAAGCAGGACTCTCTCCCATGATTCAAGGCGGTGAAGGACTCCTTCCGTTGGACCCGTCCCGGGGAGGGGCTCTCAAAGAGCTCATCCAGGAAACGAACCTCGTCCACATCTTCATTCAGGGCGGCCCGATCATGTGGCCGATGCTCCTCGCGTCGATCATCGCCTTCGCGGTCGTGATCGAGCGACTTCTTTTCCTCGGAATCGAACGGTTGCGTCGCAACGAGAAGGGGCGCGAACGGATTCTCGAGGCGCTCGACAAAGGCGATCTCGGCGGCGCCGTGTCGATCGCTCAGGGCAGCAAGGACTACGTGCTGCGCGTGATCCACTATGCGATCACCCGCAAGGACCAGTCGATCGCGCATGCGCTGCAGTACGCTCAAGCGCAGGAGACGAAGCGGTTCCAGCGGGGAACGTCGGTGCTCGATACGGTCATCACACTCGCTCCGCTGCTCGGTCTTCTCGGTACGGTCACGGGCATGATGGGGTCGTTCTCGCTGATCGGCGGCGACCTCGGGGCTCCCGGCGCCATCACCGGCGGTATCGCGGAAGCGCTCATCGCGACCGCCTTCGGCCTCGGGATCGCGATCGTGGCGCTCATCCCCTACAACTACTTGAACACGAAGACCGAGGTCGCGCGTCACGAGATCGAGTCCGCGTCCAAGCAAGTCGAGCTCTATCTCGGCAGCGGACACATGGCGCACGGTGCGCCGACCGCGTCGCAACCCCAACCCGGCCACGCTGCGGCGGCCGGGGCCTGAGGAGCATCCATAATGGCAGGCGGCGGAGGCGGCGGTGGCGGTCCGGGCAAGAAGGCCCGTATCGAGATCATCCCGCTGATCGACATCATCTTCTTTCTGTTGGCGACCTTCATCATGGTTTCGTTGTCGATGACGAAGAACCAGGGTGTTCAGGTGGCTCTTCCGACGGCGTCCACGTCCGTCTCGCAGGGCGACCAACAGCAGATGGACAAGGCGGTCACGTTGAGCGTGACCGACAAGGGTGACGTCTTCTTCAACAAGGAGAAGATCACCGTGGCGCAGCTTCCGATGAAGTTGCAGTCCTACAAGGCGACGGCCAAGGATCCGAAGGTCATCATCAACAGCGACGCGTCCGCCGACTTCAAACATGTCGTCGGCGTGCTCGACGAGGTGCGGAAACTCGGAATCGCGAAGGTCGGCATCTCGACGGACAAGAAATGAAGTTCGGACGCGTTCTCGGCATCATTCTCGCGATCGCCTTCCACTTGGGCATCCTTCTGTTCGGCGGGATCTTCTTCCGCAAGCACGAGGAGAAGGGGACCGTCGTGCGCGAGGTCGACCTCGTCGGTGACGAGGCTCCGACCACGGAAAAGGCGAAGGAGGAGAAGGAGGCGAAGCCGACCGAGCCGAAGGAAGCCGTCGAGGAGCAGGCCGAGCCTCCGCCGGACGCGGGTGAGGTCATCCGTTCGATGGAGCAGGCGTCCGCCGCGGCGAACGCCCCTGCGCTCGAAGCGGCGTCGTTGTCGTCGATTGAAGCGGCGCTTTCGGGGGGTGGCGGCTCATCCGGCGGCGATTTCGCCGACGCCCTGTCTTTCGCCTCCGGCGGGCGCATCGGCGGCACCGGCAAAGCCGCAACGCTCGAAGAGAAATTCGAGAGCGCGTTCGGAATGTCCGAGATCGACCAGAAGCCGCGCGCCGTTTTCCAAGCCGCACCTTCCTATCCGGCGGAGTTGCGTGGAAAGAAGGTCGACGGCGTCGTCACCCTCATCTTCATCGTCGATGCGACCGGGAAGGTTCAAAACCCGAAGGTCGAGAAGTCCTCGAACCCCGCATTCGAGAAGCCCGCGCTCGAAGCGGTTCGTCAATGGAAGTTCGATCCCGCCGTCAAGGGAGGAGCGCGCGTCGATTGCCGCATGCGCGTTCCGATCCGCTTCACGCCCGGGTCTTGATCCCCCAACCCGCATTCACGAGATCACCATGATCGACCGCACCGCAAAACTCACCCGCATCTTCCGCGACGTCGCCCTCGTCGGTGTCGTCCTCGCCGCCTGTTCCAGCCGGAGTGCACGCATTCAGGCGAATCTGCCGACGGCGGAGCCTCGAACCGTGCCCTTGTACGCGGACGTGAGCACGGGCGATGTCGGCATGGACGCCATCTGGAACGACTCCGGCTTCAAGAAGGCGTTCGTCGCGGGATACGGCATCAACGCCGAAATCGAGCCGCGCGTGACGCAAGAGGAAATCATGGTCCTCGAAAAGGTGCGTCCCATGATGGCGTCGGGGAACCTTCCGGGAGCCGAGGAACTCCTCAAGACGCTGATGAAGCCCGACGCGTCGGCCACCTTGGACTTCACTTTGGGGTCCATTCAGTTCCAACAGGACAGGATGGACGACGCCTTGGTCAACTTCGAGAAGGCGGTGAACAAGTTCCCGACGTTCCGTCGCGCGTGGAGGAATCTCGGCCTCATCCACGTCCGAGCGTCGCGCCATGAAGAAGCGATTCGTTCGTTCACCCGCATGATCGAGTTGGGCGGTGGAGACGGTTACGCCTACGGTCTGCTCGGGTTCTCTCACTCCGCGCGGGAGGACTACCAGCCGGCCGAGGCGTCCTATCGCAACGCGTTGTTGCTTCAGCCCGAGAACACGGAATGGCGTCTCGGTCTCGCTCGTTGCGTGTTCAAGCAGGAGAAGTTCCAAGATGCGGCCACCCTTCTCGACGCCCTCATCGCCCGTTATCCGGACAAGGTCGATTTCTGGATGTTGCAGGCGCAGACCTATCTCGGGATGAAGCAGCCGCTCCGTGCGGCGGAGAACCTCGAGATGATCGACCGGATGGGGAAGTCGACCATCGACGGCCTCTACACGCTCGGCGACATCTACGTGCAGGAAAACCTCGCCGACCTGTCGGCCAACGCTTACGCGCGCGCCATCGGAGCGGACCCGGATCAGCCGTTCGCGCGTGCGCTTCGTTCGGCGGAGGTTTTGGCGGGTAAAGGGGCGACGGCGGCGTCGCGCAAGGTGACGCAGCAGATGCGTGCGACGTGGGACAAGCGGATGAACGATGGTGATCGCCGCAAGTTGCTCAAGCTCGAAGCGCGTCTCGGCATGGCGGAAGGCGACTCCGCCGCGGGGACGGTGGCGATCCTCGAAGAGATCCTGAAACTCGATCCACTCGACGGCGAAGCGCTGATGCTGCTCGGTCAGCACTACACGAAGTCGAACGACCGCGAGAAGGCCATCTTCTTCTACGAGCGTGCCGCCGGCATCGAGTCCTACGAAGTCGACGCCAAGGTGCGTCAGGCTCAGGTCTTGGTGGCGATGGGACGTTTCGGCGACGCGTTGCCTCTGCTGCGACGCGCTCAGGAAGTGAAGCCGCGCGAAACCGTGGCGCGCTATCTCGAGCAGGTCGAGCGCATCTCCAAGTCGAAGAAGTAGGTCTTTGTACGGCAGCGTGACCACGACCCCTTCGGGGGCGAGGCACGCCGCGCGGTCCGAGCCTTCAGAAGGAGCTGCCCGCGTCTTGCGCGAGGGCGGGGGCCGAGCAGTGGAAGTGCTCGATCTTCCAAGTGCCGTCCTCGCGAACGAGGACGAACGTGGCGCGTCCCGGAGCCCCGCCGCGCTCGCCCGCGACGGTAAACGTGAGGTCGAGGTCGGCCGCCACCCATGCGACGTCGCCGCGAACGGTAATCCGGGTCCATCCGAGGCGCATCGCAGCCGCCTCCGATTGCGCCCAGTCCCGTTCGATTTGCTTGCGGATCGCGCCGATGCCTTCGCGCTTCTCGTCCAGCCCCGTCCCGTAGACCATGACGGCTTCGGTCGTGGCGAACGCGGCGAGGAATCCCTCGGCGTCGCGCGTTTCATATGCACGGGTCAACGCGTCGAGGCGGGCGCGGACTTCGGTTTCGACCGTTTGGATTCGCGTGGCCATGATGATCCTCCGATGACTCCATAGAGCCCACCGTGTCGATCTTTCACGGGCGTCGGAAAACGATCCCGGCGGGGTTCGAACCCACGACCTGCGGTTTAGGAAACCGCCGCTCTATCCAACTGAGCTACGGGATCTCGGGAGGCGTCTCCCGGAGGCCATTTGTAGCACGAATCCCGTGGAGAACGGAACGTCAGAGACGTTCGAGGGCGACCGACATCACGCCGTCGATGCGGTTCAACGAGCCCGTGACGTCGGCGGCTGCCACGTCGGGCTTCAGCCGAACTTGATACGTCAGGTCCATCGCCGCACCTTGCCGTGTCGTGGCGGTGCCGCTCTCGGCGTACGCGGCCGTGGATTCCGCCAACACCGCTTCGAGGGCGCGCGGGCCGGGCCCACCGAGCGCGATGCGGACGGTCAGCTTCCAGGCGCCTTCGGATCGGACCGCACCGCGCGTGAGCGCGTGCATGAGGAAAGCGGTGACGCAGCCCGCGGCCAATCCGAGCAGGGCGACGTCGAGCTTTCCGGTTCCCGCCGCCATGCCGACCACGACGACGAAGATGACGAACGCGGTGTCGCGCGTGTCCGCGACGACGGTTCGGAATCGCACGATGGAGAGAGCGCCGACGAGGCTGAAGGCGCGTGCGACGCTGTCGCCGATCACTTGAGTGACGACCGCGATGAGGACCGCGAGGAGAACGAGGGTCGTCGTGAAGGTCGGTGCGTAACTCGTGTCGCGTCGATGGGTCGTGCGGTAGGTCCACGCGATCACGAGCGCGGCGACCAATGCGGCGGCGACACGCCCGACCATGTGGCCGAATGTGGCGTCGGCGGAAACGCCGAGCGGAGTTTCGAAGAAAGGGATCACGTGTCGTTTGAGGCGGGCAAGGCCCGCATGGCCCGACGATACTTCGAAATGCGCACGGGGGCGAGCGACCAGTTCTCGAGGAGTTCTTTGAAGATCCGGGGGAGCGCGTTTCGGAACTTCACTTCGACGATCGCGGATTCTGCGAGAAAGGGAGTCCCGGGGCGGGGGCCCGGGGCGATGGGGTCCGCCGCGGCGGCTTCGAGTCCGCGGTCGACGGTGATGCGGAACGGCGTCGCATCGGCGGTGAACCAGGCGCGGCGCACGTAGGTCATATGCCTGACGGGAACGAGGTTCCCGGCCGCGAGACCGTCACGAAACCATCGGGCATCGGCGGCCACGTCCCCTTCGGGCGACCACAGACCGTCGGTCGATGCGATGGGGATGCGTGTCCGGTCTTTGGTGACCCAACCGTCGGATTTCACCTTGCGTTCGAGGTGGATCCACGGTTCCGCGCCGTAGCGGCGGAGACGGTGCTTCGTACACGCGTCGTCGCCGTCCCGATGGAAGATGTCCAACGCGGGCGTGTCGAGGCACGTCGTGTGGATCGTGTAGTCGCCGCCCCGATCCTTGGCGCCGTGAGGATCCACGGCGAGACGTTCCGACAGCCACGCGGCGATGTCGTCGAAGTCGGCGATCGGAGCCACGCATTTCACTTCGCGGGATGTCGGCGTCTCGCCGTCCCGGAAGAACGTCGGTGAAAGATGCGCGGGGTTCGAACCGTCCATGGAGGCGGAGTTCTAACGCTTCGGCAACGGAGCGGCTTTCACGGCGTCGAGCCCGAGCAGATAGTCCCGCCGCGCCGTGGCGAACGCGCGAAGGCTCATGTCGGAACGCCGCCCCTGTTTCACGAGTTCCGACGGCTCGTCCGCGGTCATGCGGCGGAAGATGTCGTACCCGGAAAGACGGCGCGTATCGATCTTCACGTCGGCGTCGATCAATGTGCGATAGCCCGCGACGATCGGACTCAACGTGTTCCAGTCGAGCCAGCGGGTGGCGATGTCCTTGACGTAGCCGAGGTAGCGTTCGCGCAACGCGGGCACCGCGAGGAGCTTCGATCGCAAAGGCTTGCGCGCGTCGTTCATCCCGAGCAACGGGTCGAGTCGCGTGCCGGTCGGAATCGGTCGAGTCGCGGGTGGTGATCCCTCTTGCGGCGGTCGAGGAGCGTCGTCCGAGGGCGGACCGTCGCCGGGAGGAGGACCGCCGGGGGGGCCACCTTCGTCGGGGCGGCCGGGCGGGCCGAATCCGCCCGGGCCACCGGGCCCGCCGCGACCACCGGGGCCGCGCATCCCCGCCTGCATCGCGAAGGTCTCGTTCATGTCGTGGGGGAAGATGCGAAAACGACCGTCTTTCCCGCGGAAAATCGAATAGTCGCTCGCGCGCGTCCAGTAGCCGTCGTTGTTCACCAGCGTGATGTCCACGGCGAGGAACCGGAGCACGTTGTCGATGTCGAGCAGGGGAGCGAGTGCGGCTTCGAGGTTCTCGGGCGGCGTCGCGTCCAACGTCCGACAGAGGTCCATCAGCGCCTTCCAGTCCTTCTCCTTGCCCGACTTCATGGTGTAGCGGGATTTGAAGGCTTCGAGATCGTCGCCGAGCCAACGGAGCCCACCGTCACCCTGCGGCGATCCGGGGACTTTCCATCGGGCGCCGGTGTCGCCCGGGAGATTTTCGTCGATGAAGGTCTTGTCGAACTGTTGGGCGTTCGAATAGACGCCCCAGTTCTCGCCGTTGATCACGACACGGACGAAATTGCATTTCGGCGTCGGCACGTAGTCGCGGGCGATCCGCGCGAAGAGGACCGAGTGCATGAGTGTCGGGTCTTCGTGGGCGTTGAGGAGATTCAGGGTCTTGTAGCCGAGAAGGCGCAATTCCGAATCGGTATGGTCGATCGAGATGTTCAGGGAGCGTTTCTGGCCTTTCCCCACCATGAACAACGACGAGGCACCGCGAAATCCGACGCCGACGCCTTTGTAGGTCTTGCCGTCGACGGACAAATCCGCTTGCACTTCGACATCGGTTCGCGAAAACGTGTCGAGTTCGTCTTCCCACGCCGGATCGTCGAACGTCAGGAACAACGTGCGCAACGTGCCTTCGTCGTACAGCGGGACGGAAGCGTTCACGGGTTTCACGTCCTTCGGCGAGATCTTCACTCCCGGCGTCGGGGGCGCGCTTTCGCCGCCTTCACCGCCCGGGCGACGCATGCCGCCTCCACGAGGAACGGCCGCACGCGCGGCGTCGCGCTCCGTCTTGTCGAGGCGACCGTCGCCGTTCTTGTCGTAGTCCTTCACCAGCTCGACCGTCCGGGTCATCGGGCCCGGCCCTCCGGGGCCGCCGGGGCCCCCCGGCCCGCGACCCGGCGGAGGACCGAAGTCCTGCGCGAACACCGTTCCGGCGAGGAGAACGAGAGTGAGAGCGGAGACGGCTGTCGAGGCGGGGCGTTGCGGCATAGTGGTCTCGGCGTGCGATGAGAGATCCAACACTCGAGGACCGGTTCGGTTCCGGCCCCGTGACATCCTGCCACGTCGCGTCGCGAAATCGCACGCCACGCGTGGAAAGCCGTCCCCAAATCGGCGGAGTCCGTACAATCGCCACCACCGGAGACCCACATGTACGGACTCATTCACATGGCGATCGAGAGTTACGTGCGTTCCCGCCACGGAGACGCGGTGTGGTCGCGGGTACTCGACGCCGCCGGGAGTCCGTCGTCCGCATTCGTCTCCATGGAGGCGTACCCCGACGAAGTCACCCTGAAGTTGGTGGGTGCCGCGTGCGGGACGCTCGGCGTCGACGTCCCGACGGCGCTGCGCGAGGTCGGCAAATGTTGGACCGTCTTCGTCGCCGAGAAGGGCTACGGTCACCTCCTCGACGCGTCCGGAAACACCCTTCCCGAGTTGCTCAGGAATCTCGACCAACTCCACGCCCGGATCAACCTCATCTTCCCGGATTTGCGGACGCCCGGATTTTCGGTGACCGACGAGCGTCCCGGGGAACTGGTGCTGCACTACTACTCCGAACGTGCCGGGTTGGGCCCGTTGGTGGTCGGCCTCATCGAAGGCTTGGCGACCCGATTCAACGTGACGGTCGACGTGACCCCGTTCGACTGCGAGACGCCGAAGCCGCACGCGGCCTTCAAAGTGCGTTGGGCTCCGGTGGCGGCATGACGGAGCGGGGCGTCTTTCCGGGGCCGCTCGTCGAAACCCTCTTCCCGTTCCACGTCGCGGTGGATCGTGAGATGCGTGTCGTTTCGCTCGGATCACGGTGGGCGACGTTCGACGATTCGGTGCTCGTGGGGGTCCGGTTCTCGGACGTGGCGGATTTCAAACACCCGTCGGGCGAGAAGTCGTTCGACGCCCTGATCGCGAATCCCGACGCCCTCGTGGTGTTCACGTTGAAGTCGAAGAGCGAACTGCGTTTTCGCGGGCAGATCGTCGCTTCCGGCGATCGGTCGACGGCGGTTTTCGCGGGCACGCCGTGGCTCTCGAGTCTCGCCGAACTGCCGACGTGGAAGTTGACGTTCAACGACTTCCCGCCGCATAGTCCGATGGGTGACATGCTCCTTCTCGTCCAAGGGAAGGACACGTCGCTCGAAGACGCGCGTCGATTGGCGCAGCGCGCGGAAGCGGAACTCGCGACCCGCACGGAACTCGAACAACGCCTTCGACAATCGCAGAAGATGGAAGCAATCGGGCGTCTCGCCGGCGGAATCGCCCACGACTTCAACAACATCCTGATGGCGATCGCCGGGTTCGCCGACTTCGCCCGCGATGATGCTCCTCCGATGCATCCCGTACGCGAATGGATCGACCGAATTTCGGAAGCTTGCAATCGCGCATCGTTCATGACGACACAGCTTCTGTCGTTTTCCCGTCAGAACGTTCGGCAGATGACCGTGCTCGACATCGCGGAGGAACTGCGGACCGCCGAGCGACTGCTGCTGCCGTTGCTCGGCGAGCGAATCGTCGTGCGCTTCGTGATCGATCGGAACGTCGGGCACGTGCGTGCGGATGCGTCCTCGATCCAGCAGGTCGTGATGAATCTCGCGATCAACGCCCGCGACGCCATGCCCGACGGAGGAACGCTGACCATCCGTGCGGTCGACGCGATCGCGGGCGGCGGCGATGCGGCCTTCGTCAACCACATCATGATCGAGGTGGTCGACAACGGCATCGGTATGGATGAAAAGACCCTCTCGCATATCTTCGAGCCGTTCTTCACGACGAAGGAAGCGAGCAAGGGAACTGGCCTCGGCCTCGCCACCGTCTACGGGATCGTGACTCAGGCGGGTGGGCGCATCGACGTCGTGTCGAAACCCGGGCAGGGGACGACCTTTCGGGTCTACCTTCCGCGGGTCGTTTCCGAAACGGTCGCTCCGCCACCGACGACGACCGCGAGTCCCGCTCCCACCCGCGAACGTGTGCTCTTGGTGGAAGACGAAGACGTCGTGCGCGATCTTTTGGCCCGCACCCTTCGCAAGTCCGGATACGACGTTCACGCCTCTCCGTTGCCGTCCGAGGCGACGGCGTGGGTGGCCGGCGGGAATCCCGTCGATTTGATCGTCACCGACGTGGTCATGCCCGAAAAATCCGGCCCGGAGCTCATTCGCGACCTCGAAACACGCCTTCCCGGCGTGCCGGTCGTCTTCATCTCCGGATATGCGGCGGCGGCCGCCCCGGAACTCGGGCGATTGGCCGCTCATCAGCGGTTTCTCCCCAAGCCCTTCGCCCCCCCGAAGTTGATCGCCGTCGTCGCCGAGTTGCTCGCTTCGAGGAAGTAGAATTCGAAAGAAGCAGGCCGTTGGTCCGTATGGGATCTGCGGAGTGAGCACGATGAAGACCACGACATGGACGGAACGGGCGCGGCGCGTCCTCGCGGCACTTGCGATGGCCGCTTCGGTGGCCGCCCAATCGCCGGAAGGCGAAACTCCGTCGACAGGCCGCCCCGCCCTCACCTCCGAGCAGTCGGCGTTCTTCGAAAAGCACATCCGTCCGGTCTTGGTGCGCGATTGTCAGGGGTGCCATGCGTCGGGACTTCCCGACGTGAAGGCGGATCTCGCCCTCGACCATCGCGACGGTTGGATCCGGGGCGGCGTCAACGGCCCCGCGATCGTTCCCGGAAATCCGAAGGACAGCCTCCTGATTCAGGCGCTGCGCTACACGGATCCGAACATCAAGATGCCGCCGCGCGGCAAGCTGTCGGAAGACGTCATCCGAGACTTCGAAACGTGGGTTTCGATGGGCGCTCCCGATCCGCGCGTGGAAACTCCGAAGGGTGCCGCGACCGATGTCGGCGACGGCACGTTGCCGAAAATCGGCCGCAACGTGTCCGACGCGGATATCGCCGCGGGCCGTGCGTGGTGGTCCTACACGAAGCCGAAAGCGGTGCCGGCGCCGACGCCGACGCGTAGCGATTGGGCGTGGACGGACGTCGATCGCTTCCTCCTCGCCGCGATGGAGGACAAAGCGCTCGTTCCGTCCAAGGATGCGGATCGCCGGACGTGGCTGCGTCGCGTCACGTTCGACCTCGTGGGATTGCCGCCGACACCCGCGGAACTCGATGCGTTCGAAAAAGACACCTCACCCGAAGCGTTCGAGAAGGTCGTCGATCGTCTGCTGACGTCTCCGCACTACGGCGAGCGTTGGGGACGCCACTGGCTCGACGTCGCGCGCTACGCCGAAAGCACGGGCAAGGAAACGAACGTCGCCTACCCGCACGCATGGCGCTACCGCGACTACGTCATCGACGCGTTCAATCGCGATCGCCCCTACGACCGATTCATCGTCGAACAGTTGGCGGGAGATCTTCTCCCGTATCAGGACGTCGCTCAGCAGGCGAATCAACTCGTCGCCACCGGGTTTCTCGCCGTCGGCGTGAAGGCGCTCAACCAACGCGATCGACGTCAATTCGAACACGATCTCGCCGACGAACAAATCGACACCACGACTCAAGCGATGTTGGGGCTGACCGTCGCCTGTGCTCGTTGCCACGACCACAAGTTCGACCCGATTCCCCAGTCGGATTACTACGCCGTCGAGGGCATCTTCCTTTCCACCGAAACGCTGTACGGCACGTTCCGGGCTCCGCAGGCGAACTATCCGTCGCCCGTCATGGAACTCCCCAAGGGTTCCGGAATGTCGAAGGGGGCGGCGGCGACGACACTGCAGCGAACGGTGATGAAGGCGCTCTACGATCGCGCCAAGCAGACGGTCGACGCGGCACGTGCGCCCGGCAACGACGTCGTCGAACGCGTGCGACTGAATCAAGCCCAGTCCTTCATCGCTCAGTACGAGGACATCAACAAGCGGTTCGACGCCGACGGCAACCCGACCGATGCGAATCTCGTCGCCATGGGCGTCGTCGATCGTGCGCGCCCGCGCGACGCGAAGATTCTCGAGCGCGGCGAGCCGTCGAAGCCGGGGGCCACCGTGAAACGCGGATTCGTCCGCGTCATCACGACGACGGAAGGGGCACCCGTCATCAAGAAGTCGTCGGGGCGCCTCGAGTTCGCCGAATGGATCGCGTCGCCGGACAATCCGTTGACGGCCCGGGTCCTCGTCAACCGCGTGTGGTCGCACCTGTTCGGTCGGGGACTCGTCACGACGCCGGACAACTTCGGCATGACGGGGAACCGCCCTTCCCATCCCGAACTTCTCGATCACCTCGCGGTCAAGTTCATGGAGGAAGGGTGGTCGGTGAAGCGGTTGATCCGCACGCTCGTCCTTTCCCGCGCCTATCGCATGAATTCGACGGCCTCGGCCAAGGCCGCCGCGGAGGATCCCGAGAACACGTGGCTTTCGCACATGCCGAAGCGACGACTTCAGGCGGAAGCCATCCGTGACGCCATCCTTTTCGCCTCCGGCGAACTCGATCTCGAACGCCCGGAAGGTTCGCCCATCGGTGCCCTCGAAGGACGCCTCGTCGCCGACATCATGCGACGCGGACTCGGAGCCCAGCTTCCGGTCCGGTCGGTCTACCTTCCGATCATTCGCGACGGAGTCCCCGAAGGTCTCGAGGTCTTCGATTTCGCCGAACCGTCGTTCGTCACGGGGGAGCGCGAGCGCACCAACGTCGCGACCCAGGCGCTTTATCTCTTGAACGACGAAGCCGTCACCAAATCGGCCGAAGCGTTCGCGAATCGCGTCCGGGCGTCTTCGGACGACGACGCGGAGCGGATCGTGTTCGCGTTCTTGACGGCGTTCGGGCGGCGTCCCACGCCGAACGAATCGGACGCGGCTCGCGCCTTCTTGCGGGATTTCCGCGCACTCAAGCGTGCGGATGCGACTCCGCAGACGGCGGAAGAGACGCCGCGTCGACGTCCGCGCCTCGCGCGTGGCGGTACGCCGGGCGTCGCCGTCGAAAAAGACACGTGGACGGCTTTCTGTCAATCGCTCTTCGGGAGCGCGGAGTTCCGCTATGTCGACTGACGATTGCACGGGCCCCTGCGACTCGGGACGCCGCGCGTTCCTCACGAACACCGCATGCGGATTCGGTTGGCTGGCGTTGTCCGGCATCCTCGGTGAATCCGCGGGTCTCGGGCGCGGACCGTCGGCGTCGATCGGTCGGCAAGATCCGAACGACCCGTTGGCTCCGAAGCCGCCCCACTTCGCCGCCCGCGCCAAGCGCGTGATTTTCATGAACATGGCCGGCGCGCCGTCGCATGTGGATACGTTCGATCCGAAGCCACGGTTGGAAGTCGATCACGGCAAGGCGGCCGGAGGCAAGTTGCGCGGGACGTGGATGGCGTCGCCGTTCAAGTTCACGCCGAGCGGCCGGTCCGGACTTCCGATCAGCGAGTTGTTCCCGAACGTGGCACGGCACGCCGATCATTTGTGCATGTTGCACGGGATGTACACGGACCTGCCCGCGCATCCGCAGGCGTCGGTGAAGTTGCACACGGGCAACTTCCAGTTCGTCCGACCTTCGATGGGCGCTTGGCTGAGTTACGGACTCGGGACGTCCAATCGCAACCTGCCGAGTTTCGTGACCCTGTCTCCCGACCGCGGCAACGGCGGTGCCCAAAATTACGGGGCGGCGTTCCTCCCCGCGATTCACCAAGGAACTCCGATCAACATCGGACGCACGGGGCGCGTGGCGGCGCGCAGCGCCGAAGAAGGTGTCGCGAATCTGAAGAGCGGACGCTTCGATCGCGAAGAGCAGCGCGAACAGATCGATTTCCTTCAGGCGTTGAATCGTGAACGTCTGCGCCGGGAGAAGGATGCGCAGGTCGAAGGTGTGATCGAATCCTTCGAACTCGCCTATCGGATGCAGGCCGAGATTCCGGATCTCCTCGATCTTTCGAAGGAGCCGAAGGAAACGCTCGCTCTTTACGGCATCGGCGAACAAGACACGGAAGCGTTCGGACGCCAGTGTCTCGCGGCCCGACGACTCGCACAGGCGGGTGTGCGCTTCATTCAGGTGACGAAGGGTGGATGGGACCACCACCGGAATCTCCGTCAGTCGTTGACCGATTCGTGCCGTTCCGTGGACAAACCCATCGCCGGGCTTCTCGAAGACTTGGCGCGGACGGGTTTGCTCAAGGACACGTTGGTGCTGTGGGGCGGCGAGTTCGGACGCACGCCGTACGCTCAAGGCAACGACGGACGCGACCACAACAACAAGGGCTTCACGATGTGGATGGCGGGCGGCGGCGTGAAGGGCGGCTTCGCCTACGGATCGACCGATGAACACGGCTACGAGGCCGTCGCCGGGCGTATTTCGATCCACGACTGGCACGCCACGATCCTGCACATCATGGGTCTCGACCACACGCGACTCACCTATCCGCATGCCGGTCGCGAGTTCCGATTGACGGACGTCCACGGCGAGATCGTGAAGGACATCCTCGCCTGACCTTTCGCGGCGTCGCTACAATCGCGCCGTGCATCCACCGCGCGACGTGAGTGTCCGAGGAGCCGGTCCCGCGGGATCGGCTCTCGCGTTTCTTCTCGCACGCCGAGGGATTCCGGTCACGCTTCATGCTTGGCCGCACCCGCGCGCGATCCCGGAAGAGACGATGATCCCGGCGGCGACGCAGGTCCTGCATCGACTCGGTCTCGGTTCGGTCCTCGACGCCTTCATGGACGCCCAACCTTTGAAGCACGGCATCCGGTGGGGGAGCGACTGGAATTGGCGCGACGGGGATCACGCGTCGCCACGGTTGAAGCGGGATGCGTTCGACGCAGCCTTGACGTTCGCCGCGGAAGGTGCGGGGGCACGGGTCGTTCGACACGCGCGTATGCCCGAGTTCGACGGGGCGGACGCGCGCACGATCGTCGTGCGGGCCACCGGATCCGCGACGTGGGCTCGCGGGAAACCCGATGCGACCATCGTCGAGCAACTCCCCGAAACCGTCGCGTTGACGGCGCGCACCGCCGTCGGGGACGGGCCTCGTGACGCGTCGATCATCGAAGCGGTGCCGCAGGGGTGGTGGTGGTGGCTCCCGTTGTCCGACGGCGACGTTCTGTGCACGCTCGTCGCGGACGCCGAAGAGGTGCGCAAGGCGTCACCCGCGTCCGTCTTCGCGTCCGCGGTGCGTGCGTCGGAGGGCCCGGCACGCTTGCTGCGAGCACCTGCCGTCGCGGGACGCGTCGCCACCGCGTGGCGGCGACGCTCCTTCGCGGGATGGCTCGTCGGCGACGCCGCTTCGCGCCTCGATCCGTTGTCGTCCCAAGGGATCGAGAAGGCGCTCGCGTCGGCCGAGCATGTCGCGGCCGGAGTAAGCCGCGTGTTTGAACATCCGGAAGAATCGGACTCCGTGCGTGCCTGGTTGGATCGGTGGGACGCGGGATTGTTCGCCGCGCACGCGCGCCGCACGTTGGCTTACTACGCGTCCGAAGAGCGATTCGCCGACGCTCCGTTTTGGACGCGCCGTCGCGCCGCGTACGCGGAACGCGAGGCGCCGACGCGTACGGTCGAACCCACCACGCGACTTCGGCGCGCGAAGGATGCGATCGGCGTCGACGACTACCGTCTCGACGACGATCGGCTCGTGCCCCAAAAGGCTTGGCTCGGTCGTGGGGCCCGAACGGCGGTGGCTCAACTTTCCGGAATCGCGGTCGCCCGTTGGTGGGAGCTGCTCGCCGACGGACGCACGGTGGAAGAAGCCGTCGGAGTCGCCCGTATGCATCCCGTCTTCGGAACACAATCGGCCGCGGGCGTGGCGCGTCAGTTCGCGGAGATGGTGCGTCTCGGACTCGTCGACGCCGAGTAATCCCGCGACGTCAGCAGGAAGATTCCGCGCGCAACCGGGCGAGGTGGGCCGCGACGCGCACGGCCGCGAACGAGGGTCCCGCGGGAAATCCGGAGAACTCCTCCGGAGGACGCGGAGAAGCGCGGAAGCGGTGGCCGTCGCGAAGAGGCGCGTCGTCTCGCGCGGCGGGATCCACGATCACGCCGACGGATCCCGGGCAGGCACCCGGGAACGAAGGGAGTCCGTGGAACGACAGCGGC
>JAFMJN010000028.1 GCA_017853435.1 Planctomycetota bacterium
GAACTTCTCGGCGAATCGCATCTTGCGCATCGCCTTGCGGTACCCCTCGGGATGGGCGCAGCCGTAGTTGCACGCCATCTTTTCCTTGAGGTCTTTGCCCTTCCGATGCCCGACGACCATGACGCGATGGGTACCGATCCGCGCCAACCCCGTGAGGATGGCCCGATCGTTCCCGAATTCGCGGTCGCCATGGAGTTCGACGAAGTCTTCGAAGCAAGCCGCCACGTAGTCCGACGTCAGCGGACGGTCCTTGTGGCGGGCGATCTGAACGGTCTGAATCGGGGTCAGGGCCCCCGTGACTTCCCGCAACTTCGCGTCGAGTTCCGCCCGAAGCGCCACCAATTCCTTGGACGGAGCCGCACCCGGCCGGGCTTCCGCCTCGAGAAGGTCGATCTTCTGCTCGATCGCGATGATCGGCCGTTCGAACTCGAGGACGAACGCCGCCGACCTCGTCGGTCGGTCGGGGCGCTTCGTGGGGGGTGGGGATTCGGCCATGGGGGCGTGTCGGCGGGTAACGGGGGCATCGTAGGCCCGCCGATGCCCCCCGACAAGCCCACCACTGGGGTGCGTTCCGGTCCACCACCCCCGCTGCTAGCGTTTCGGCGATGAACGCGGCATGGCAAATCGAAGTTCGCTTGGCCCCCGGCGTCGACGACGCGGTCGGGCATCAAGTCGAGGGAAATCTCGGATGGATCGGCGTGTCGAAAGGCCTGTCGGTCAAGACCGCACGTCAGTTCCTGCTCGTCGGCGACCTCGATCGCGCGCGGGCGGAAAGACTCGCTCGAGACCTCCTCGCGGACCCCGTCACCGAGTCCGCGACCGTGCATGACCATGCGTCATGGGACGGTCGGCGTGCCGCATCCGTCACGGTTTACCGCAAGCAGGGCGTGATGGATCCCGTCGAGTCATCCATCCGTCGCGGTGCGGATCGCCTCGGCTGTCGCCTCGACCACGTCCGTACGGGAACGACGTACGAGTTCACGGGCACCGTCGACGACGCGACGTTGGCGCGCATCGGTTCCGGACTTTTGGCGAACGGCGCGATCGAAGACATGAAAGTGGGCGTCGTCCGGATTCCCGACGTCCGCAGTCCGTCGGCCGGAGCGTTCGGCCGCCGAGAAATCCCGCTCCGCACCGCGAACGACGCGGCCCTCGAAAAAATCTCGAAGGACGGTGGCCTCTCGCTTTCCCTCGAGGAGATGAAGGCCATCGCCGCGCACTTCACCGCGGAAGGCCGGGAACCGACGGACGTCGAGCTCGAAACGCTCGCGCAGACGTGGTCGGAACATTGCAAGCACAAGACGTTGACCGGAGGCGTCGTCTACAACGCCGGCCGCCCCGACGAGATGCGCTTCTCGAATCTCCTGAAGGAGACGATCAAGGCGGCGACGGAAACCATCGCGCACCCGATGTGTCTTTCCGTCTTCCACGACAACGCGGGCGTGATCGCGTTCGGCGACGACGACGCGTTGTGCATCAAAGTCGAAACGCACAATCACCCGAGCGCCATCGAACCCTACGGCGGCGCGGGAACGGGCGTCGGCGGTGTCATCCGCGACATCCTCGGGACCGGGCGCGGTGCGAAGCCGGTCGCGAACATCGACGTCTTCTGCGTCGCGCCTCCGGACATGGCGGCGACCGACGTCCCGAAGGGTTGCATGCATCCGCTGCGGATTTTGCGCGGCGTCGTCGCGGGCGTTCGCGACTACGGCAACCAGATGGGCATCCCGACCGTCAACGGGGCGGTGGTGTTCGACGACCGCTACGTCGGCAACCCGCTCGTCTATGCGGGCACCGTCGGGCTCATGCCGAAGTCCGCCGTCACGAAGGAGGTGCGCCCCGGCGATCTCATCGTCGCCCTCGGTGGACGCACGGGCCGCGACGGCATCCACGGCGCCACGTTCTCTTCCGCCGAGTTGCACGCGGAATCCGAAACCGTCGATTCGGGAGCGGTGCAGATCGGCAACGCGATCACGGAAAAGAAAGTCGCGGACGTCGTCCTCACGGCGCGCGATCGCGATCTCTTCCGCGCCATCACGGACTGCGGCGCGGGCGGTTTCTCGTCGGCCGTCGGAGAAATGGGCGCGGAGTGCGGCGCGGACGTCGTCCTCGATGCGGCCCCTCTGAAGTACGCGGGCCTCTCCCCCGCCGAAATCTGGATCTCGGAAGCACAGGAACGCATGGTGCTCGCCGTGCAGCCGGAACGCCTCGACGCGCTGCTCGCGCTCTGCCGCGACGAAGACGTCGAAGCCGCCGTCCTCGGGACTTTCACCGACACCGGACGTCTGCGAATCCGCCACGCCGGCGTGCTGCACGCCGACATGGACATGAACTTCCTCCACGACGGCGTGCCGAAGACCGCGCGCGAAGCGTCGTGGGAAGCACCGGCCCCGCAACCCGACCCGACCGTCGCACCCGGTGAAACGGGCACGGCGATCCTTCGACTTTTGTCCACTCCCGACATCGCCTCGAAGGAGTGGATCATCCGCCAGTATGACCACGAAGTGCAGGCGGGCAGCGTGATCAAGCCGCTCGTCGGTACGCGCCACCACGGCCCGTCGGACGCCGCCGTCGTCGCGCCGGTGCTCGGCGCCCGCCGCGGATTCGCGCTCGGCAACGGGATCGCGCCGCGTCATGCGGACCTCGATCCCGCGTCCGCGGCCGAAGCGGGCATCGACGAAGCGCTTCGCAACGTCGTCGCCGTGGGCGGCGACCCGTCGCGCTGCGCGATCCTCGACAACTTCTCATGGGGCAACTGCCGCAAGCCCGACCGTCTCGGAGCCATGGTGCGCTGCTCCGTCGCCTGCCGCGATACCGCGATCGCATTGGGCACGCCGTTCGTCTCGGGCAAGGACTCGCTGAACAACGAGTATCTCGCCGACGGTCGGACCATCGTGATTCCGCACACGCTTCTCGTCACCGCCCTCGCGATCGTCCCCGACGTCGCCGACTGCGTGACGATGGATCTGAAGGCCGCCGGACGGTCGTTGTGGCAGATCGGCGTGTCGAAGGAAGAACTCGGAGGCTCGGCGCTCGCACGGCTTGCCGGGACCCTCGGGACGCATGCCCCGCGCATCGACGGCGCGCGCGCGAAGGCGACGTTCGCGGCGCTGCACGCCGCGATCCGCAAGGGCCTCGTGGCGTCGTGCCACGATCTCTCGGAAGGCGGACTCGCCGTGGCGTTGGCCGAAATGGTCCTCGCCGGCGAAATCGGCGCCGAGATCGACGTCGACGCGGCTCCCGCCGCGTCGGGGACGACGCTCACCGCGCGGCTCTTCGGCGAAAGCCTTACCCGCTTCATCGTCGAAGTCGCGCCGGGACGCGACGCGGAGTTCGCGGCCTGCTTCGCTGGACTCGATGCGGCGCGCATCGGCGTGACCACCGAGAAGCCCGAACTCGTCCTCGCGTCGGGCGGCCGACGTCTCGCCTCGCTGTCCGCGACGGATCTCGAACGTGCGTGGCGTCCGTCGCTCTCCAACATCCTTCAATCGGGCATTTCGGCTTCGGAGGCGCACTGAGATGGCGACGCCCAAGGTTCTCGTCCTGCGCTGCGCGGGGATCAACTGCAACGAAGAAACGGCCCACGCCTGGAACATGGTCGGCGCCGAAGCCGAACAGGTGCATCTGAATCGGCTCCTTGAATCGCCGGGCATTCTCGACCGCTACGCCGTCGTGAGCATCCCGGGCGGTTTTTCCTACGGCGACGACATCGCCTCCGGCAAGGTGCTCGCGACCGAACTCACCATCGCGCTCGGTGACGCGCTCCGTCGCTTCGTCGACAGGGGCGGCATGGTGTGGGGCATCTGCAACGGTTTCCAAGTCCTCGTGAAGACCGGCCTTCTCCCCGGCACTCTCCGCGACGGGCACCGCGTGGCGGCGACGCTCACGTGGAACGACTCGCACCGCTACGAGGACCGCTGGGTGCACGTGCGCCTCGACGGTCGGCTCTGCCCGGTGGTCGAAAAGGACGGCGCGGTCATCGAACTGCCCGTCGCCCACGGCGAAGGCAAGTTCGTCACGGGGACGCCGGAAGAACTCGCGGCGCTCGAAGCGGAAGGCCGCGTCGTGCTGCGCTACGTCTCGCCGTCGGGCGGAAAGCCCGTCTACCCGGAGAATCCGAACGGGGCGATGGGCGACGTCGCGGGCATCTGCGACGCGACGGGTCGGGTCTTCGGCTTGATGCCGCATCCCGAGCGCTTCCTCACGCCGTGGCAACACCCCCGCTGGACGCGCGAACGACACCGCACCGAAGGTGACGGTCTTTCCTTGTTCCGCGGCGCGGTCCGCGCCCTCAAAGGATCATGAATCTCGCACGCGTGACGTTGTTGTCGGCGCTCGCGCTCGTCGTCGCGGGCTGCGGTCCGTCGAGCGACGAGCCCGGGGTGCCCGCCGAAGGATCGACGGTGCTGCGCTCGCAGACCGACGACATGAGCCGCACCTCCACGCGCATTTCGACGATCTTGAACCGTCCGTGGAGCACCTCGTTCCCCTCGGTCTCGCGACTTCGCACCCGACTCGCCGCGGCGCAGGCTTTCATCGAGGAAGCCGCGGCTTCGGCGACCGATCCCACCAAAATCGATGCGCTCGTCCGCAAAGGTCGTGAACTCGTCGTCGCTCCCGACATGCCCGTCGCACGCGCGCTCGCCGCGTTCGAATACATGGCGCATCGGCTCGATCGCGGGACGCTTCTCGACGAGCAATTGCCTCAGGCCGCGAACGACGCGGAAGCGCTCGGTGGTCGCGGCGTGAAACTCCGCAGCGACGCGTGGCGCGACGGTTGGCGTTTCGCGAAGGAACGGCTCGAGGCCGCGATCACCGCGACGCTCGCGGCCACCGCCGATGCGGCGGCACAGGACGCGCGGATCGCGGACGGGATGATGGAACGGGCCGTCGCCGACGGCGAACGACTGCTCGGCGAAATCAAAGCGGCGGTCGTGGCCGCTCGTGATGCCCGTTACCGAGAAACTCTCATTCAAAAGCGCGTCGTTTGGGCGCGCGACGTCGCGAAGCGCGCCGGCGAAAAACTCCCCCCCGAGGCGCGGGCGGCCCTCGAAGCCGCTTCCGGCTATGCCGACGCCGGGTTGAAGACCGACGTCGATGCGGCGGTCGCGGCCGTCTTCTCCGGAAACCCGGACGCCCGCACCCGCATCGACGCGTTGTCGAAGACGGTGGATGGGCACGTCACCGCATTGATGGAGCGCTTCCTCGCGCTCGGACGTTCGTTGGGACTTCCGGACCCGGAGTGACCGCGCGCGTCACGCCTTGGGCGCGACGATCGACTCCCAACCCGGCTTGAGCGTCCGCACGGAATCCTTCCGTACCGTCAGCCCGATCGCGTCGAAGTGCTCGAGAAGCGGAATGACGTACTTCCGGGTCCCGCCGATCACGTCCTTCGCTTCGATCGACGTGATCTGCCCCTTCTCGACGCAATGTGCGACGACGCGATCGCGAGCCGCGTCGAGCGCCTCCCGATGCAGCACGACGCTCTCGTCGAGGCGTTTCGCCTTCCCTTGCGCTTCGAGCATGGTGAGAAGGTTCAGGATGCGCTTTTCGGGTCGCTGCGCTTCCTTCGCGAGATCGGCGGGAAGCGGCGTCGCCATGCCCGTCGACCGGAGGCGCTCCTCCAACCAACCGATCAGACGGCGGTCCTCCTGCGAAAGCCCGCCTTTGAACGCTCTGAGGCGCCATTCCGGGTTTTGACGCTCGACCGTTCCGCGTCGCACCGCGTCCGCCAAGAACAACTCGACGACGGCGGGAGGATGCCTCACGGACGATGCGATGTCGAAGAGGCCGAAGCCCCACGCATAGTGATTGGCTTGATGCAGCGCGCTCAGGCTTTCTTCGACCGCGCGCGCACCGACCTCGACGGGCTCGACGTGCAAGAGCGTGCCGAGGCCCGGTACGCGCACGATGCGTCCCTTCGTCACGAGGGCGTCGACGATCGGCTGCGTCTCCGCTTCGGTGGCGCGCACCATCGCGGGCAAATCCCCGGGCGCGACGGGATGCAGACTCTGCGCACGAATCACCGCTTCGACGTAAGCGGCACGATCGCCGAGCGCCTGCTCCTTCGCCGCGAGATTGTCCGTGATCCAGTTGCGGCTTTGCTTGTGACGGAACTTCGTCTCGCCGAGGATCAGCCCGCCGCCGAGCGTCCGTTCCGGCGACGCGAGGCGCAGCAGGAAGCGATCCCCCGGTGCGACGATGACCGGCTCTTCGAGACGCACCTGCGCGAAGACGTCGCCACCGGGATCGACTTCCTTGGCGTCGAGTAGAACGAGCGTCCCGAGCGTTTCGGTGGTGTTGGCGTGGAACCGTACCGGGACGTGCGACGCGAGTTTGCGTCCGAACGACGGAAGAAGTTTGAACCGCACCTCGATCAACGGTGAGGCGGAGAAGATCCCCGGTGCGCAGACGGAGCATCCGCGACCGACGTCTTTCCAGTTCACGTCGGAGAGATTCAGCGCGACGCGCTGCCCCGCGCCCGCTCGCGGCACAGAAAGGTGATGCGCCTGGATCGATCGCACGCGGGCGACGACGCCCTGCGGCAACACTTCGAGCGCGTCACCGACCGCGACCGACCCCGACAACGGAACGCCCGTGACCACGGTTCCGTGCCCCTTGACCGTGAAGCTTCGCTGAATCGGCAGGCGGAAGGGACCGGACGCGTCCTTCGGAGGTACCGTCGCCACTTGGCGTTCGAGTTCGGCGCGAACGGCGTCGAGTCCTTCGCCGGTCACATTCGAACAGCGCACGACGGGAGCGCCTTCGAGGAATGTGCCGCGCGTGAAGTCGGCGAGTTCCTCTTCGACGAGATCGGGCATGCCCTCTTCGACGAGGTCGATTTTCGTCATGACCACGAAACCGCGCGTCAGTCCGAGGATGCGCATGATCTCGAGGTGCTCGCGCGTCTGCGGCATCACGGAGTCGTCGGCGGCGACGACGAGCATGACGACATCGAGTCCGGTCGCACCCGCCACCATGTTTCGGATGAACCGCTCGTGCCCCGGAACGTCGATGAGACCGACCTGACGTCCGGTTGTCGTCGTGTATTCCGCGTAACCCAAATCGATCGTGAGTCCGCGCTCGCGTTCTTCCTTGAGACGATCGGGGTCCGTTCCCGTCAGCGCTTTGACGAGGCTCGACTTTCCATGGTCGATATGGCCCGCGGTGCCGACCACCGCGCGAAAGATCTCGGGAACCGTCTCCATCGCCGCGATTCTACCCGCGGAGGCGTCCCGGGTCCGTGCTACCGTGACCGCCCGATGCTCGCGCCGCCCCTTTGGAATCTGCTCCCCCGCAACCACGACGCGGAAACCGCGTTGATGGGCGAGCTTCGTTGTTCGCGGATTCTCGCCGCGCTCCTCGTCCGTCGCGAACTCGCCGACCCGAAGGAGGCCCGGGCGTGGCTCGATCCCGCGCTGACGGATCTCGAAGACCCGCTTGCGATCGTCGACATGCAGCGCGGTGCGGACCGCCTCGCGCAGGCGATCCGCGACAAGGAACCCGTCCTCATCTACGGCGACTACGACGTCGACGGCATGACGGGGACGTCCCTGCTCGTCAACTTTCTGCGCCTCGCGGGCGTTCCCGTCGAATGGTTCATTCCGGATCGCACGCGCGACGGCTACTCGTTCAGCGACGGGGTCATCGACCGCTTCATCGCGCGTCCGGTTCGTCCCCGCATCGTCATCACGGTGGATCACGGAACGAGCGCCCATGCGGGTATCGCGCGCCTCGTCGCGGCCGGAATCGACGTCGTCGTCACCGACCACCACGAACCGCCTCCCGAACTTCCGACGGGCGCCGTCGCTCTGATCAACCCGAAACGTCGCGACGATCGCTCCCGCGCCCGCGATCTCTGCGGTGCCGCCGTCGCCTTCAAACTGGCGTGGGCCACCGCGCAATCCTTCGGTGGTTCGAAGAAGGTCGCCCCGGAATTCCGCGACTTCCTCGTCGACGCCATGGGATTCGTGACGCTCGCGACCATCGCCGACGTGGTGAAGCTGCGCGGCGACAACCGCACGTTGTGCACCCACGGCCTGCGCGTCATCCCGCACACCCGGTCCCCCGGTCTCAAGGCTCTCCTTCAGTCCGCCGGCCTCGAAGGTCAATCGGTGAAGGCCCGCACGGTGGCCTTCAAGATCGCACCGCGACTCAACGCGGCGGGTCGGCTCGGTCGCGCCGAAGAAGTCGTGCGACTCCTGACGACGAAGGACACGCGAGAAGGCGAATCCGTGGCGGCCGGACTCGAGAAGGCGAACGAAGAACGTCGCTCGATCGACAAAGCCGTCCTCGATGACGCGGAGCGCATGCTGAAGCGCCTCGGCGGCGTCCCCCCGGGCGAAGGCATCTGTCTCGGGGCGAAGGACTGGCACTCGGGGGTCATCGGCATCGTCGCGGCGCGTCTCGTCGATCGCTACCACGTCCCGACGTTGCTCATCGCGCTCAACGGCGACGAAGGCCGCGGATCGGCGCGAGCCCCCGAAGGATTTCACCTGAAGGAAGCCCTCGACGCCTGCGGGGATCACCTCGTCGGCTGGGGCGGACACGCGGGCGCCGCCGGATGCACGGTGACGGAAGCGGCTTGGCCCGCGTTGCGCGAGCGCTTCATCGCCTTCACGCGTGAAAAGCTCGCCGCCGCTCCGTTGCGTCCGACTTGGAATCTCGAAACGCTTCTCCGCATTTCCGACGTCACCACGTCGCTGACGGAGGAGATCGATCGAATGGCGCCTTTCGGCTCGGGAAATCCGATGCCGCTCTTCCTCTTCCGCGACGTCCGCGTGGCGGGCGTGCCGTCGGTCATGGGAGACGGTGGCGCGCACCTGCAGTTCATGGCGACGGACGGCGAATCCGCACTGCGGGCGGTATGCTTCGGCGCAGGTTCCCGGGTGCGGGAACTCGAGGCGCGGGGTGCGCGCTTCGCGCTGGCGGCGCACGTGAAGTTCGACACGTTCAAGGGCGCCGGCAGCCTTCAACTCGAAGTCAAGGACTTCCGCCTCGACGACGGAGCCCCGACATGGACGCCCTGACCGGCCTGCTCGACGTCCTTCTCCACCTCGATCAACACCTGAACGCGTGGGCCGCCGATTTCGGCGGCTGGATGTACGTCATCCTCTTCGCAATCGTGTTCTGCGAAACCGGCTTGGTGGTGACGCCGTTCCTTCCGGGTGATTCGCTCCTGTTCGGGGTCGGAGCACTTTCAGCCACGCCGGGATCGCCCATCGACCCGTGGCTCGTCGGCATTCTTCTGATCGTCGCGGGGATCCTCGGCGACGCCGTCAACTACGCGATCGGTCGCGCGATCGGCCCGAAGATCTTCAATCGCCCGTCCTCGCGATTCTTCAACACCGACCATCTTCGCAAGGCGCACGCCTTCTACGAAAAGTACGGCGGAAAGACGATCATCCTCGCCCGCTTCATTCCCATCGTCCGTACCTTCGCCCCGTTCGTCGCGGGCATCGGCAGGATGACGTACGCGAAGTTCGCGCTGTACAACGTGACCGGCGCGATCGTGTGGGTGGTCGGCTTCGTCTTCCTCGGACACCAGTTCGGCGGACTGCCCTTCGTCAAGAAGAACTTCTCGCTCGTCATCCTCGCGATCATCGTCCTCAGCATTTTGCCGGCGGTGATCGAAATCATCCGCGCCCGCCGGGCCTCCAAGTCCGAAGCCTGACGCCTCCCGCTCCTTCCGAACGGGAGGTCGTCTCGAACGCGATCAGCCGCGCTTGCGGCACTTCATCCAAAGGCCGTCGAGAATCTTCTCCGCTTCCGGAAGACGGTCGTAGAGGCGACGCGGTTTCTTGCGCAACGTCGGCTCCGAAAGCAGGGCCGAGGTGAGAAACGGCAGCGCGACCGTGACGTCGGATCGCAGGTAGACGCTGTCGATTTCGACGCACTCGGCCGACGTCTTGCCCCACGTGTGACCTTCGCCCGCGGTGCACGACGAAAGTGCGCCGTTGTCGACGACATCGACGCACACCTGCACGTCGATGTCGAACCCGCGCGCGTCGACACCGAGGATCTGCGACAGGAGCGGTTCGCCTTGGAGGGTGTAGTTCTTCGGGACACCGCCGCCGACGATCCACACGGCCGCTTGCCCGTCCTTCGCACGGGCGAGATTTTGGAGTGCCGCCATCTGGTAGACGTCGCGGGCGACGTCGAGGCGGAACTTGAAGCCCTTCGGATCTTCGCGTTCGAGTTTCACCACATTCAAGTAGATGCTGCCGTCCTGCGGCGCGCCGACGAAGATCGGCACACCCTGTCGGAAGCACGTCGCCAGGAGCGACGGGCGAGAAATCCCCTTCTCGTCTTCGAGCGCGGCGACCACCCGACCGAGTTCATAGTGGAACTCGGCGGTCGTCATCGGTTTCGCGAAGGGTTTCGATTTCAGCACCTTGCAGAAGAACAAGTCGGTGTCGAGCAGAACGTCTTCGTCGAAGCCGATGTCGTAGATGCGGATGATGCGGTCCTTGCGGTAGATGCGATCGTCCGCATGGGGATTCACCTCGTGAAGCACGAATCCGAGGGTGCGATGGAGGTCGTGGTAGAGATTCGCTCCGGTCGTCGTCAGGCACGACACGTAGCCCGCTTCGATCATCGGGATGAGGCACGACAGATGCATGCCCGCCGGGGTCATGGCGCCGCTCACCGTCATGAACACGGTATGGTCGTCCGCGATGCTCTTGCGCATGAGGCGATGGGCCTCGCGCATGCCGCGTCCCGCGTACGCCGGGAAGGCGGTTTCGAGAATCTGACGGGCGGTTTCCGTGCCGGTCATGGCCGGGGGCGCGATGGGACGGGTCGACGGCTTTTTCGATCGGGGCTTCATGCGGGTGTTCTAACGCCCGGCCCCCCGCGCGTCGACGGGACGCGGGACCGCGGTTGTCCCGGCACCTTCGGAATCGGAGGATGGTTCATGACCCCCGGCCTCCGCCAAACGCTCCTCGTCGACGCCGACGACACGCTTTGGGAGAACAACAGCTACTTCATCGAAGCACTCGTGCGATTCCTCGATCGCATGGAAGGCTTGGGACAGCCGCGCCAGATCGTCGAACGGACGCTGCGCGAGCGCGAACGGGCCCGGACGCGGATCGGCGGATACGGATCGCTGAATTTCGCGGCGTCGCTCGAAGAGACGGCCGAGATTCTTCTCGGAACCGTGTCCCCGGAACTTTCTTCGGAAATCGAAGCCTTGGGTCGGGGCATCTACGACCACGCGATCGAACTCCTGCCCCGCGTCAAAGAGACGGCGGCGACCCTCGCCGGTCGCCACGACCTTTGGATCGTCACGAAGGGGCATTTGGCCGAGCAACTCGGGAAGGTCGAACGCTCGGGACTCCGTCCCTACTTCAAGGGCGTCGAAGTCATGCGGGAGAAAGACCCGGACTCGTACGCGGAGATCATCGACCGACACGGTTTCGATCTCGCCCGCACGTGGATGATCGGAAACTCGCCGAAGTCGGACATCGTCGCTTCGGCCGCCGCGGGCCTGCAAACGGTCTACGTTCCCCACCGCACCCTTTGGGAGTTGGAAGAGGCGTCGATGACGCGGCCGCCGACGCTCACGCTCGTGACGTTCCAAGATCTGCTTCTTCATTTCTGATCCGGAGTGCGTGCGACGACCAAGGCCGTGACGTCGTTCGCGCCCGACCGTCGCAGCGTCGCGGCCGCGGCGGAAATCGTCGCGCCCGTCGTCACCACGTCGTCGACGAGCAACACGCGTAGGCCGTCGAGCCGCGGTGCTCGGAATGCCCCCGAGAGATTCTCGAGACGCGCGGCCCGATCGAGCCCCGACTGGGCGGCTCGATGGCGGCGCGCGAGCAGTCCGGGCACGACGGGCGCTCCCGTCGCCTCTCCGAGGGGTTGCGCCAACAACTCGGCCTGATTGAATCCACGGACGCATCGTCTCGGGAGAGAGAGCGGCATGGGAACGATCGCGTCGAAACGGGAGCGTAGATCCGCCGCCCGCACCGCAAGTCGTGGCCCGAACGCGCAGGCCGCATGGGTGTCGCGACCGAACTTCAGACGCAGAAGGAGACTACGGACGTCTCCGTCGAACCACGCGAGAGCGTCCACGCGCGTACCGCAGGGCGTCTCTCCGACCGAAGGCGCGGGTGGGGCGAACACGCGAAGATCGCACGGCGGGCAGAGTCGATCCGCCGCGGCGACCGCACCGCACCCCGGGCATGTCGGTGGGAACCACCAACACGCGTCGAACCAATCGCCGAAGCGGCTCGCCCACGTCGAACCCTTCGTCGCGTCGCGTCCCATCGGACGCAAGACGCCTCACCGATCCGAATCGTCCTCCGGATCGATGGACGACGACGGCGCTTCCGGACTCCTCTCGGGCGGCAACGAAAGGACTTCACGCAGGCGGGTGATGTAGGTTTCGATCGTGTCCTCTTCTTTGCGGGGAACCCCGAGGAGGGCGCCGATCTCGAGAGTCAGTTCGCGATTCTTCACGAACGGCCAACTGTGCTCCGTCACGATGTCGCGGATGATGCGGCGGAACTGCCACTGCGAGAAACGTCGAACGGAGATGCCGAGAACGAGACACAACCCCGCGACGGATGCGAGCCACATGAGCGCGAACAACGGCCACGGGTGGCCCTTCATGTAGCCGCCGGGGGCATGCTCGGCGAGCAGATCGCGGAACTGGTGCAGAAGGAGCGCGATCATGAGAACGGCACCGCCGAGAATCGTCTGGTGCTTGCGAAACACCGAAGACCGGAGGTGGCGGAGCCCACCCTCGTACACGCCGAAGTATTCCTCGAACTGTTGACGCGGCTTGCTCCAGAGAGCGGCGGTGCAAATGAAATACACCCCCGCCATCCCGAGGATTCCTACAAGGAAATCGAAGTCGTAGTCGACCATCCGCGTAATGCCCGCCGTCCTGTGCCCGCCCCGAAGAATGCGGGAAATCCCGCCCCGCGGATAGTGTCCGATGCGGGCGCGTCCGCGTCAACGTCGACGGAACACCGCGTTGCGACGAAGCCCCGGGATCCCTAGGATGGCGCGGCTTTTCCCTACGGGATCGCCCTTCAGCCCATGAATATTTCCAAAGAGGACGTCGTCAAGACGCTGCGGCTCGCCCGCCTCGAAGTTCCGGAATCCGAACTGCCGGACCTCGTCCGCGAGTTCGATTCCATCGTCAAGTACGTCGAAGCGGTCGCGGCGGTGGACCTCCGGGGCGTCGAACCCCTGTCGCACGGCGGTGACGCGCGCGACGTCTTTCGCGACGACGTCGTGACGCCGTCGCTCCCGGCGGACGTCGCCCTCGGCAACGCTCCGGACACCGCGGGCGGGTGCTTCCGCGTCCCCCGCGTGATCGCGGAGCCGTCATGACCGGTCCCCTCCCGTTGAAGGCCATCGCCGACTCCGTCCGATCGGGCGCGCGGACTTCCGTCGACGTCGCGACCGAGTACCTCGACAGAATCGAACGCGGCGCCGCACTCGGCGCATTCCTCGCGGTCGATCGGGCCCGCACGCTCGCCGAAGCGGCGGCCGTCGACGCACGCGTCGCACGCGGCGAAGCCCTTCCGCTCGCGGGCGTCCCCGTCGCCGTGAAGGACAACATCCACGCCGTCGGCTTTACGACCACCTGCGCGAGTCGCATGCTCGAAGGATTCCGCCCGCCCTTCGACGCCACCGTCGTCGAAAAACTGCGCGCGGCGGGAGCCGTCGTTCTTGGAAAAACGAACCTCGACGAATTCGCGATGGGATCGTCGACGGAGAACTCCGCGTACGTGGCGTGCCGCAACCCTTGGGCGACGGACCGAATCCCGGGTGGATCGAGCGGAGGCTCCGCGGCGGCCGTCGCGGCGAACCTCGCC
The DNA here is from genome assembly GCA_017853435.1 of Planctomycetota bacterium. Classification (GTDB taxonomy): domain Bacteria; phylum Planctomycetota; family CAIWVZ01; genus CAIWVZ01. Next base: position 13,833 of record JAFMJN010000028.1, read on the forward strand.
CCCGCGGCCCTCGGCAGCGACACCGGTGGTTCCATCCGGCAGCCCGCCGCCCTCACGGGCACTGTCGGATTGAAGCCCACGTACGGTCGCGTCTCGCGCTTCGGTTTGGTCGCGTTCGGATCGTCGCTCGATCAGGTCGGCCCGATGACGCGACGCGTCGAAGACGCCGCAATGCTTCACGACGTCCTTTCGGGACACGATCCGAAGGACGCCACGACCTCGGCACGCCCCCATGCACCGACCGCCCCCCACGTGGGTGACGGTGTCCGCGGCCTGCGCATCGGCCTCCCGGACGAATACTTCGGAGACGCCGTCGACTCCGAGATCCGCGCGTCGGTCGAAAGCGCCGGACGCGCCCTCGAAGCCGCCGGAGCGGTGCTGAAGCGCGTCTCGCTTCCCCATACGCCCCACGCGATTCCGACCTACTACATCGTCGCCACCTCCGAAGCGTCGTCGAATCTCGCGCGCTACGACGGCGTCCATTACGGTCGTCGCCATCCGGAAGCTGTCGACATCGCGTCGCTGTTCACGGGGTCGCGTTCGGCGTACCTCGGCAAGGAAGTCAAGCGACGCATCCTGCTCGGCACGTGGTGCCTTTCTTCCGGCTTCTACGACGCCTTCTACGATCGCGCTCTGCGCATCCGGTCGCTCTTGAAGGCCGACTTCGACGCAGCGTTCCGCGACGTTGATCTGGTCCTCTGCCCCACCACGCCGACTCCGGCGTGGCGTCTCGGAGAAAAGATCTCGGACCCGGTTCAGATGTACGTCGCCGACATCCTCACGGGTGCGTGCAACCTCGCGGGGATTCCGGGGCTCGTGGTTCCGTGCGGGACCACCGGGCAGAAGGACACGCGTTTGCCGATCGGCGCCCAACTCTTGGGTCCGGCGTGGTCCGAATCGCTTCTCCTCCGTGCGGGCGCGGTGATCGAAGCGGCGTGCTGGGATCCTTCGTTCGTTCCGTCCTTCGGGAGCGCCTCATGAGCACCACCCTCGAACGTTGGGAACCGGTGATCGGACTCGAAGTGCACGTGCAGCTCGGCACGGCCACGAAGATGTTCTGCGGCTGCCGAAACCTCTTCGGTGCGCCGCCGAACGCGCTCACGTGTCCCGTGTGCCTCGGCCTTCCGGGCGCCCTGCCCGTGCCGAATCGCAGAGCCGCGGAACTCGCGATCCGTTTCGGCCTCGCGGTCGGCGGAACGATCGCCGAGGTCACCCGCTTCGATCGCAAGCAGTACTTCTACCCCGATCTTCCGAAGGGCTATCAGATCTCCCAGGACAAGGGCCCGATCGTGACGGGCGGAACGGTGACCACGTCGTTCTTCGGCGACGGAAAGACGATCCGCCTCATCCGCGCCCACCTCGAAGAGGACGCGGGCAAGGGACAGCACGAGGAATCCGGCGGATCCACGTTGGTCGACCTGAATCGCTGCGGCATTCCGCTCCTCGAGATCGTGAGCGCGCCGGACCTGCGTTCGGCCGAAGACGCGTGGGCGTACCTCAACGAACTTCGTCTCACGCTGCGTACGCTCGACATCTCCGAATGCGACATGGAGAAGGGCTCCCTGCGCTGCGACGTCAACGTGTCGATCCGCCCGCGCGGCACGACGCCGTTCGGCGATCGCGTCGAACTCAAGAATCTGAATTCGTTCCGCGGCGTCGAACGCGCCATCCGCCACGAGATCGAACGTCAGGCCGCGCTCCTCGAAGCCGGCGGCAAGGTCGAACTCGAGACGCGCCTTTGGGACGACGAAAAGGGCGAATCGCGTCTGATGCGGAAGAAGGAATCCGCTCCGGACTACCGCTACTTCCCGGATCCGGATCTGCCGCCGTTCGCCGTCGGGCGCGCGTGGGTCGATCGGGTCGCGGCGGAAGCGCCGGAACTCCCGCTCAAGCGCCTCGAACGCTACACGAGCGTCTACGGCCTCTCCGACTACGACGCCAAGGTGCTCATCACGGATCCGTCGATCTGTCGCTACTTCGAAGAGACGACGGCTCTTTGCAACGACCCGAAGAACGCCGCGAACTGGATCACGTCCGAACTCTTCGGGCTGATGAAGGGCGGCGTATCGATCGACGACGTGAAGGTCCGTCCGACGCACATCGCCGAACTCGTCGCCTTGGTGAAGGACGGCACACTCAACGTCCGTTCGGCGCGCGAAGTGCTCGCGAAGCAGTACGAAGATCCCCGCCCCGCGAAAGAATGGGTCGAGAAACTCGGCCTCGTCCAAGTTTCCGATCGCGACGCCTTGGTGGCGATCGTGAAGAAGGGCATGGAGATGAATCCGAAGGCCGTCGCGGATTTGAAGGCGGGTAAGGAGAAAGCCGCGGGCGCGATCGTCGGCTACGCGATGAAGGAAACGAAGGGGCGCGGCAATCCCGCGATCCTGAACGAAATCCTCGCCGAACTTCTGAAGACCTTCTGATCTTCGATACGCGGATCCGACGCGGCGTTGCGACGCCCTGTCGGATCCGCGAAGATCGGTGGGTCGCGCGTCGTCGAAGCAGTTCCGCTTCGACGCGTCGACACGACCCAAAGGGTCCTTCACCGATGACCTCACGCTTCGTTTCCGGGCTGCTCGCTTCCTGGTGCTTCGCATCGTTCGTCGTGGGCCAAGAAGTCCTGCCCTTCCCACCGACGCCTTCCGCATCGACCCCGGGTCTCACGATGCAGGACTCGCTCTACAAAAAGCGCGTCGAACCGCGTCGTCTCGAAGCGGGCGCCCCGAACATCCTGATCGTCCTGATGGACGATCTCGGCCCGGCGACGGCGTCGACCTTCGGCGGCGAGATCCACACGCCGACCCTCGACCGCGTCGTCGGCATGGGCGTCACCTACAACCGTTTCCATTCGACCGCGATGTGTTCACCGTCGCGGGCGGCCCTCTTGACGGGCCGCAACCACACCTACGTCGGCAACGGCCAAATTTCGGCCATGGCCAACGACTTCGATGGTTTCAGCGGCATCATTCCGAAATCGTCGGCCACGATGGCGGAGGTCCTCCGTCACTACGGCTACAGCACGGGTGCGTGGGGTAAGTGGCACAACACGCCCGAAACGCAGATCACCAGTATGGGTCCGTTCGACTTCTGGCCCACGGGATACGGATTCGAGTACTTCTACGGGTTCCTCGGCGGCGAAGCGTCCCAATACGAACCGACGCTGACGCGGAACACGACGCCCCTCGTCCGCGTCCCCGAGAAGGACTACCACCTCACCGAAGATCTGAGCGCGGACGCCATCCGTTGGCTGCGCGAGCAGAAGACCTACGCCCCCGACAAGCCGTTCTTCATGTACTGGGCTCCGGGAGCGGCCCACGGACCGCACCAGATCATGAAGCCGTGGGCGGACAAGTACAAAGGCAAGTTCGACGACGGATGGGACGCCTACCGGGAACGCGCGTTCGCCCGCGCGAAGGCCAAAGGTTGGATTCCGGAATCGGCGAAGCTCACGCCGCGCCCCGCGACGATGGCGGCGTGGGAGTCGATCCCCGAATCGGAGAAGCCCTTCCAACGTCGACTCATGGAGGTCTTCGCGGGATTCGCGGAGCACGCCGACCACCACGTCGGACGCGTCATCGATGAAATCGAACGCCAAGGACGCCTCGAAGACACCCTGATCTTCTACATCTGGGGCGACAACGGCTCGTCGTCGGAAGGCATGAACGGCACGGTCAGCGAACAGTTGGCCCAAAACGGAATCGCCACGAAGATCGCCCAACACATCGCGGCCCTCGACGAAGTGGGCGGTCTCGAAGCCCTCGGCGGTCCGATGACCGACAGCATGTATCACGCCGGTTGGGCGTGGGCCGGAAGCACCCCCTACAAAGGCACGAAGCTGCAGGGTTCGTACTTCGGAGGCATCCGACAACCGATGGCGGTCGCGTGGCCGCGCCGCATCAAGGCCGACGCCAAGCCGCGGCCGCAGTTCCACCACTTCAGCGACATCGTTCCGACCGTCTACGACGCGGTGAAGATCACGCCGCCACGTGTCGTGAACGGCATCGAGCAGGATCCGATCTCCGGCGTCAGCATGGCGTACACGTTCGCGGACGCCGCCGCACCGGGGACGCGTCGCACGCAGTTCTTCGACATCATGGGCAGCCGCGGGATCTACCACGACGGATGGTTCGCGAGCGCGCCCGGTCTTCGCGAACCGTGGGTTTCCGAACGTCCCAAGGGCGTGAAGGAATGGTCGCCGCTGACCGATCGCTGGGAGCTCTACAACATCGACGCGGACTGGAGCCAAGCCGACGATCTCGCGGCCTCCGAGCCCAAGAAACTCGAAGAGATGAAGGCGCTGTTCATCGCGGAGTCGGTGAAGAACCGCAACCTTCCGATCGGCGGCGGTCTTTGGTCGACGGCCGCCTTCCACCCCGAGGATGCGCCCGCCTCGCCCCAAACCGAGTGGACCTTCGACCTCCCGCTTTCACGGATGCCGGAGTCCGCCGCCCCGAAACTCGGCAAGAACTCGAACGTGGTGACGATGGAAGTCGACGTGCCGGAAAACGGCAACGGAGTCCTCTACGCGCTCGGAAGCATTTCGGGCGGCCTCGCCTGCTACATGAAGGACGGTTTCCTCCACTACGAGTTCAACCTCTTCGCGATCACGCGCACGAAGATTCGATCGAAGGCTCCGCTTTCGCCGGGCAAAGCGACCATCGAAGTGGATTCGGCGTTGACGGGTCCGATCGGCGGCCCGATGGAAGTCACGCTGCGCGTCGACGGCGAAGTGGTGGGTCAGGCGACCGTTCCCGCCGCGATGACCCTGCACTTCACGTCGAGCGGGACGTTCGACATCGGAACGGATCTCGACTCACCCGTCTGCATCGACTACCACGAGAAGGCGCCGTTCTCCTTCAACGGGAAGATCGGTCGCACGCACGTGGCCTATCCGAAGGCGAAGAAGCGGGGCTAGTCCTACGCGGGTTCGGAACGTCACTCCCACTCGATAGTGGACGGCGGCTTCGACGAGATGTCGTAGACCACGCGATTGATGCCACGCACCTCGTTGACGATGCGGCGCGACATGGCGGCCAAGACGTCGTGCGGGAGGCGCGCCCATTCGGCGGTCATCGCGTCCGTCGACGTCACCGCGCGGATCGCGCAGGTCATGTCGTAGGTGCGGCCGTCGCCCATGACGCCGACCGAACGGATCGGCAGAAGGACCGCGAAGGCTTGCCACAGCGACCGGTACAGGCCGGCGCGGCGAATTTCCTCTTGGACGATGACGTCGCAGGCGCGGAGGAGGGCGAGGCGTTCACGTGTGATGTCGCCGAGAACTCGCACCGCGAGCCCCGGCCCCGGGAACGGTTGACGCCAGACGAGATCGTCCGGCAGCCCGAGCGACGTCCCGAGTTCTCGGACTTCGTCCTTGAACAACGCGCGCAGCGGTTCGACCAGTTTGAATCCGAGCTTTTCCGGCAAGCCTCCCACGTTGTGGTGGGACTTGATCGTCGCCGACGGTCCGCCGTGGAACGACACCGATTCGATGACGTCCGGGTAGAGCGTGCCTTGGACGAGGAACTTCACGTCCCGGAACTTTCGGGCGGCTTCTTCGAACACGTCGATGAAGGTCTTCCCGATGATCTTGCGCTTCTGCTCGGGATCGACGACGCCTTCGAGGCGCGAGAGGAAGAGATCCGTCGCGTCGACGCGGTGGAAGTCGAGCCCGA
>JAFMJN010000213.1 GCA_017853435.1 Planctomycetota bacterium
ATCGTGAAGGGCTCGACCGCCGTCCCCGTCACCTGCGCCGACGAGGCCGACTTGAACGGCGCTTCGGACTGCCACGTTTCGATGGTGGGACCCGTGACTTCACCGGGCAGGTTGCCGCGGAAATCGATCTGTGTGGTCGGATCCGGAGGAACGACGCTGTTCAAGCGGATCTGCACGGGGGATCCGCTGGTCGACTGCACCTTGAGGCCCGAGCGAAGATCCACGAGGTACTCTTGCGAGTCGAGGCCGAAGGCGCCGACGCGCGTGTAGTACTGATCACCGCCGCCTTGGAGCACGAAGAACCCGTTGCCTTGGATGGCGAGGTCGAGCGTGCGGCCCGTTTGAAGCAGCGTGCCCTGCGTGAAGTTCTGGTCGACCGTCGCGATGCCTGCGCCGCGACCGAGTTGGACGGGGTTGGTACCGCCCAAGTTGTTGGTCGGGGCGGTGGCCGGGCGAATCGACTGCGACAGGATATCGCTGAACGTCACGCGGGACGCCTTGTAGCCCGTGGTGTTCGAGTTCGCGAGGTTGTTGCCGATGACGTCGAGGTAGTTCTGGTTCGCACGGAGTCCGGTCAAGCCGGCGAGAAGCGCGTTGGTCATGGTTCGGTGAGACCTTTCGTGAAACGTTCGTTCGTGGGTCGGAGGGTCGTGATCGTCGGTGCCGTCACGCGCCGAGGATCTCGTGGATCGCGGTCAACGGATCGGGCGCTACGGGCGTCCCTCCGCCTTGGGAGCCCGTTCCGCCGCCGTTGCCGGTGGTGGGGACACCCGTATTCGTTCCCGGGGCGGTTCCGCCTCCGGTCGTGCCGCCGGTCGACGTCGTGCCGCCTCCGGTGGTGTTGCCGATGCCCGTCAACGCACCGACGGGGATCTTCCCGTTCTCGGTGGTGACCATCATGACGCCTTGCTCCACGGTGACCTTCGAGATGGTCCCGCTGAGTTCGGTGCCGTCCACTTCCCACGTGCACTGCTTGCCGACGAGCATGGCCGCCTGCGAGAGTCCCGCGAGTGCGAGTTGAGATTGTTGGATCGAGACCAGTTCCTCGAGCTTCTTGTTCGAGGCGGTCTGACCTTCGAGCGTTTGGAACTGCGCGAGTTGGGCGATGAACTCGCTGTTTTCGACCGGCTCGAGAGGATCCTGGTTCTTGAGTTGGGTCACGAGCAGCGTCACGAAGGACGCTTTGTCGACCTGATCGCTCGGCGGTTTTTGCCCCATCGTCATCGACGAGGGCGTGTTGAGATCGCTGATGGTCAGTGAGTCCATGTCGGTTCCTCAGGCGAGTACGTCGAGTCGGCCTTCGGTGCGCACGAACATGCGCGACGCGGTCGACGCGAGCGGTTTGGGTTTCATGAAATCGGGGACGGCGGTCTGTCGATTCCCGTCGGGGCGTTCCCATCGATCGTGGCGAGCGCGTTGGTCGAGACCCGCGCGAACGTCGAGATGAGCGACGTTGACTCCGGCTTCGTTCAGCACCTTGTGAAGCGCGGATTGATCGCGACGCAAGAGGTCGGCGACATCGTCGCGGTCCGCTGCGACCCGGACGGTGATCGCATCACCACGTGCGAGGAGCCGGACTTCGACCTTGCCGAGTTCGGCGGGGTCGAGACGCAGCGTGATGTGGTCCGCTCGCTGTTTGAGTTCGCCGCGGAGGCTCTCGAGAATCTTCTCGAAGGTCTCCGGGCCGGGGGCACGGCTCGCTTCGAGTCGTTGTTCGACGTTGTGGGTCGCGAGGTCGACCGCGAGGCGTGCGCCGACCGATGCGGGCGCGGGGGCCGCGTCGGACGTGCTCTTCGTGCGGGAGATCGACGGCACCGCGCCGCGTTCGGACGTCGAAGCAGCGACCTCGGCCACGGCCGCCGTTGCACGAAGATTCGTCGCTACGACGACGGGGTCGCCGTTCGTCGCGACGAACGCCGGCATCTCATGAGGCGCCGTCGTCGATGGGGTGTCGTGCGTGGGTCGCACGCCGGCTGCGTCCGCACCGCGCGTCACTTCCGTCGAGACCGCCGTTGGTGATGAAGGCGCGACGTTGATCGGGGGCTTCGGCTCCGATTCGGCGGCCGCCGTCGAGGTCGGTCCGGTGGTGCGACGTTTCGCGGTGGACTGCGACGGGCCTGCGTTGCTTGCGGGCGGCGTCGCGGCTGCGAGGGTCGCATTCGCGGCATCGCTCGCCACCGTCGGATTCGCGACGAGCGTCGTCGCGTCGGCCGAAGGTCGCCCTGCCGGCGATGGGGCGACGGGCGACGTCCCGAACTTCGGAACCGTCTCCGTCGGGCGTTCGGGGTCGGTGTCCGTGCGGGACGATTCGGAAGGGCTCGCCGTCGGAGTCTCGTCCCCAAGCGCGGCAAACACGGGGGTCGCCGGGGTGTCTTCGGGCGCAAGCGCGGCGAACGAAGGCGGCATCCCGACGCTTCGCGGGACGGTGCTCAAGACCTCGTCGGTCGCCTTCGGGTCGATCGCTTTCGCGATGTCCCCGGCGTCGGCGGTTTCCGCGGGCGGAGTCGGGATGGGGGGAGTCCACGCCGTCGCCGCGCTCTGAACGTGCGCTCCGGGCGCGTCGACGGCGTGATCTTCCGTGGTCGTGTCGGGAGCGTCCTCGCGGGCGTCCCGCTCTCCTTCGGACGGCGACGTCCTCGTCGCCGCTTCCTGGCTTGCCTCCGTCGCGGGACGGGGCTTTCGCATGCGGGGAGTCGAGTCCGTGGGCACCTGCTCGTCTTCGAGGGCGGTTTCGAAACGGTCCGTGGGCACCGCGTCCGCGCGGGGCGTCGGATCGTGCGGCGTCTTGGACGTTGCAAGCGGAATGCTGATCGAAATCGACATGTTTCCTTCGGCGGGGGACGAGAGTCCCGCGCTCCGATCCCCTTCGCACGGCGCGTGCCGCCGGCGTCCCTCGGGATCGTTCCCAAACCTCTCTTCGGCAGGACGAAACGGCTTCCTTGGAAAAAAGGACGAAATCGGCCCTCAAGCCCCCGAGACTTCGTCCGAGGATGAGAAAGTCGGGTCCGTCGACGTCCGGGAAAGGGTTTCCGGGCCGGAAGTTTTTTCCGGAAAGGTTCGACGGGTGAAAAAAATCGGCGAGATCGGGATTCGGCTCTCAAGCCGGCGCGGGATCGTCCGAGAAGAGACGTGGAGGCGCTGCGCGAAGTCCCGAATCGGACGGTCGCACGGCTCCGGGAGAACGACCATGGATGTCTTCAGGATCGGCGCCGGGGGCTCGTCCCCCGTGGAAACCGGCAAGACGGGGCGACCCATCGGCCCGCGCTCCGACGCCCGCATCGGCACCACGGGCGCGGCCCCGATGTCCGCGACCTCGACGGGCGGGTCGGCGTTGGTCGATCGCTTCGTTGCGCAGCTCGGTTCTACCGATGACGTGCGGACCGATGTCGTCGAGCGCTTCAAGGCCCTTCTCTCCATGGGAGAACTCGACACGCCCGCGGCCTTCGAACGTGCGGCGGGTGCGATGCTCGACCGCTGATAGGTCCGCTCGCGGATTCCGAAGCGCCGACGCCTCGTGCGACGGCGCTTTTTTCATGCGAAGATCGCGAGTCGCAGGTTTTTGCGACGCGGGGGCTTCCCATGCAACGGTTCTTGCTCGGCTCGTTCATCGTTTTCGTCGCTCTCGCGGCGCTGTTTGCGGCGTCGGTGACGCTCTTCGGAGAGTGGGACGAGACCTACGGCAAGGTGTTGGGTACGTCCACCGCGGTCGGGCTCGGAAGTCTCTTCGCAATGGGATGCGCCGTTCATGCCGAGCGTCGGCGCGGAGCCGCGTTCGGCCGCGTCGGCGTCGCGATCAACGCGATCGCGGTCGTGGTCATCCTCCTTCGCATCTGGCGTGAGGAATGGTTCGACCATGCGGAGTTCTGGGTTTGGGACCCTACGATCGCTTCGGTTCTGTGGTCCGCGGCCTGCATGCTGTGGATCCCGAAACTAGAAGGACGCGGACGGTGGATACAGGTCGTATCGACCCTATGCGCCGCCGTGGTCGGCGTCGGCTGTATCTCTCTGTTCCACGAATGGCAGCCGAGCGATTTCGAGGCGCGCCTCCTGATAACGCTCGGAGTCGTTCTTGCGGCCTGCGCGATCGCCGCCCCGATCGTCGCTCGGTTGCAAGCCGCCCAGATCGCCGAAGCGCCGATGGGCGAAACCGCGACCATTCGAGTGACTACAGGTTTGGTGCGTACGCTCGAACTCGTCGGCCCGAAACCGGCCTCATGGTCGAACGTCGCCTTGGCGATCCTTCTTCCGGAGGATCGGGTGGATGCGTGGCTCGCTCGCGAGGAAGGGGCGCATCGGGCGATCCGTCATCCGCTCGGCGGCGGCACGACGCTCGTCGTCCTCGAAGGAGAGCGCTAGTTCGAATCGAGACCTTCGTGGTGCAACGGATCATCCGTGGTCGGAACCCGCTATGAACTGTGTTCAAAAAGGGATTTGCCGGCCCGGGTCGGGGAAAGTCGTTCGAGACTTCACTCGTTCGCAGACTTCCTCCATGCGTTTCGGCCGTCGCGCCTTCAATCTTCAACGAGCGGCGTGCCGCGCGTTCAGGCAACGTCGCGGTGGTCGTAGTTGAACATTCCACCGAGGCGAGAGCGGCAACGGATCCTGCCT
>JAFMJN010000214.1 GCA_017853435.1 Planctomycetota bacterium
CTCGCGCACATGGCGCGCAACCACTACTTCGCGACGATCGACCAAAAGACGTCGGCCGAACGGTTCCAACGCCGCTATCAGTACGCGCCGGTTCCGCCGCTCGTGACGCCGGGCGTGTTGTCGCGCGAACTCGTGACCTTCGCCACGGAACGTCTGTCGCTCGCGGGGTTGTCGGACACGTCGGCCCCCGAGTTCGGCACGTTGTCCGTGCGGTTGTCCAAACTGGGTGCCGGTGTGCTCGGTGCCGCCGGAGAAACTCCTTCCGTCCACGGGCCGGGCCTTCTGGTCATGGCGGATTTCGAAGTGGTCGTCTTCCCGGACGGACTCGAAATCGAGACGCTGCACCGCCTCGGCAAGTTCGCGCGGCGCGAAAAGAGCGACGTGACGCTGCACTACCGCATTTCGGAACGGTCGGTTCAGGAGGCCGTCGCCGCGGGCCTCGGCGCCGAGGACATGCTCGCGGCGTTGCGGAAGCACGCCCGCTACCCGATCCCGCAGAGCGTGTCGGCGTCCATCGAAGCGTGGGCGAAGGCCGTTACGGTTCTCGAAGTCCGGCGAAGCATCGTGATCCGCGCCGCTTCGAAGGAAGCGCTCGACGCGGCCCTCAAAATCCGAGAATTCCGCGCCGTGGCGGGGGAGCGTCTGACGGACACCTTGATCGAGGTGTCGGAGGACCCGAACGGCGCCCGAATCGCCGAAGCGCTGCGGGCGCAGGGGTTCTTCCTGCGGTAATCCGCCCGTCCGTGCGTCGGGGGCCCTCGGCGGGCGCGGCGCGGCTTCTGCGGAAAACCGCCCCGGGCGGTGGGGCCGCATGGGGGGCTCAAGTCCCAAACCCGCGTCGGCCGAAAGGAATGGTGGCCGGTCCCTTTTCGGGGGCCGCACCCCCATGCCGAACACCCTTCTCCCGCACGCCGTCACCCTCGCCGTCGAAGGACGCACCGCGGAACTCGCGGCCCGTCTCACCGCATGCGCCGCCCAATCGGGCGTCGCCGCGATGATCGACGACGTCGTGACCCCGGCGTTCGAACGTCTCGGGCGCCTGTTCGCCTGCGACGCGTTGACGGTGAAGGCGGCCTCGACGGCGCATCGCGCGCTGGCCGATGCGGCACGTCGGGCCCTGCCGGACGTCGTTGTCGATCCGAAGGCACCGCGTGCCGTGGTCGCGACGCTCGTCGGCAACGGGCACGGACTCGGCGGCGAATTCCTCGCGGGCGTTTTTGCGGCCGCGGGTTGGCGTACGGAGACGGGAATCACCTTGGGCGTCGATGCGGCGGGCGGCGAGTCCGTCGGCGCGGCCGACGTGGTGGCGGTGTCCGTCGCGCTCGAATCCGAATGGCGAGCGCTCCCCGGTGTCCTCGCGTCGCTGCGCGCGCGCTTGCCGCACGCGTTGCTGCTCGTCGGAGGGCCCGCGGTGCGTGCACGCGCCGGGCGCTGTGCGCTGCCGTACGGCGCCGTCGCGTGCGTCGACGCGACTTCGGCGGTGGCGAGCCTTCCCGAAACGCGCGACGCGTCGGTTTCCCGACGCGTCCCGTTCGTTGCCGGCGTATCCGTCGGCGATTAGCCGCCGGCGTTCAAGAAGTCGGCGAGGCCGTCTTCGATCTTCTCGACCTTCCACTGCGTCGAGTTGCCTTCGACGGTGAACGTCGCCCCGACGCTGCGGCCGAGCATTTCACGACCGAGCGGTGAGAGGTAGGAGAGGATGCCCTTCTCCGGATCCGCTTCCCACGGGCCGAGGATGGTGTACGCGACGCGGCGATCGCTTTCCGACAGCGTGACGCGCGCACCGATCGTGACGCGATCGACGTCGGCCAACGGCTCCGAAAGCACGCGGGCCTTCGCGAGATCCGCGGCGATGTCTTCCGCCTTGCGCGACAACTGGCCCATCTTCTCGATGGCGGCCGTGTACGCGAAGTTCTCGCTCAAGTCGCCCTGCTCGGCGGCGCGGCCCTTGTCGGCGGCGGCTTCCGGCAATTCGACGTTCGAGATGTGGTCGTATTCGCGCTGACGGCGGTTGAGGCCGACTTCCGTGGTGTAGATCACGTTCGGATCGAGCGTGATGCGCGACGTCGTCGACGCCTGTTCCGTCGTGATCTTTCCGAGCGACGGACGCGCGCGGAGCATGCCCGCGAACGCCTTGTTCTGAATGTCCTCGGGGATCGAGCGATTCGAACGCAGCACCGTCGCGAGGTTCATGCCTTCCGCTTCGGTCGACGCGTAGATCGCGTCCTTCACGAAGCCGAACTCCTTCGCCGCCATGAGGGTTTCGATCACCTTCATGTTGCGCTTGGTTTCGGCGTCGTTCGTCGAAAGGTGGCGGCGGTAGAGGCTGTCGTGGAGGTAGATCACCTTCTCGAGCAGCACCGTCTTCGGAAGGCGGTTCACGCCTTCGGGGAGACGATCGCCGATCTGCGCCTTCGCCAACGCGGTGAACGCCATCGGATATTCGCGGTACTTGGCGACGATGTGGTCGACCAACGCGTTCACGACTTCCGACTTGCCCGAACGCATGAGGTCCGAGAGGCATTCTTCGGCGGTGTCCGCTTCGCCGCGGAGGATGACTTCGCGGTAGAGGTCCTGCCAATCGCGCGCGCCGGATTCACGCAGGACGCGCAGGGCTTCGATGCGGTGCGCCACGACCGGGATCGCCGGGAGCGCGCCGAGCACGGCCTTGTGGTCCGACGCGACGTTCGCGAGCGTCAACGATTCGGGGATTTCGACGGCGGGGTAGGCGACCTTCGCATCGCGGAGGAGACACGCGAGCGAGATGCGCGCCCCGAGCGACATGTCGCGCGATTCGGCGACGAGGAGATCCGCCACCGACTTCACCGCGACGGCGCCGTCCGATTCGTGGGCCTGCGCTTCCTTGATGAGGTCGCGGAAGTACTTGACGCGCTTGACGTCGCCGTCGAGCAGACGCATGTCGCGGACGCAGTTTTCCGGGTAGTTACGCGTGCCCGCGATCATCTCGACCACCGGGTTCGTTCCCGGCGCGAGCGTGATGTCGGAGACGGACTTGAGTTTGACCTTCGCCTTGTTCCACCACTTGGACCATTCGGCCGAGGCGATCACGCCGTCGGTGAGGCGGTCCTTCACGTCCTTGAGTTGCGCCTTGCCGCGCTTGCTGCGCAGCGCCACGCGGATGAGTTCGACCGGATCGCTCTCCGCCATCGTGCGCAGGGCGTCCATCCGATCGAGGCGCATCGCGCGCAACTCGTTGGGTTCGATGAAGTCGCAGATCTTCCGGGCCATTTCCATCGTGAGGCGATGGCCCTTCTTTTCGTGGAAGTCGATCACGACCGAAACGGTTTCAGGATCGATCGCTTCGACGCGGCCCGCGCCCCAACCCGTCAAGTGGTGCACGTAGCGGCCGACCGAGAAGGCGAAGTACGTTTCGATCTTCGCGAGCGCCGACTTGATGTCGGTGGCCTCTTCGATCGCCGAGTGCCGCAGGTACACGGGGAGACGCGGATCGTCCTTGTAGAGGCAGTTGAACACGGTCAACAGTCCGTAGCGCAGGAACCGCTCCTTCGGGGCGATTTCCGCCATGCGACGGAGGGGGACGAGCGCTTGTTCGAACTTCTGCTGTTCGACGAGCTTGTTCGCCAACCCCGACAGGAGTTCTCCGGCCTTGCCGAAGTTGCCGAAGGTCTCCCAGCCGCCGATGGCGTGGACCAGGCCCGGCACGTCGTCCGCTCCGGCGTCGCCGAGGTCGGACCACAGGGCGTCGAACAGTTGCACCTTGCCGCGCTCCGCGTGGTCGCGAAGCTGCTTCATACGGATGTCGTTGCTCACGGGAATGGGGCCCTCACCTCGTTGGGAGGGGATCCTAGCAGCCCGCCCGCCCGCCCCGAACCCTCGGCGCCGGATTCCCCGCCCGGCTTGCCGCCCCCCCGCGATCCGCTAATCTCAAGGCGCATCGTGATTTGGGGGAGTCGCCCCCGCCAAGGAGCCACCATGCCGGTCGATTCGGGCCTACTCGCCATCCTTCGCTGCCCCGCGTCCCGTGCGACCCTCGTGGTCGACGGGGACCGTCTCGTGTCGACCGACGCCGCGACGCGGCGCGCCTACCGCATCGAAGACGGCGATCTCCCGATCATGGTGGTGGAAGAGTCCACCGTGCTTTCCGAAGACGACTGGAAGGCCGTCATGGTGCGTTGCGGGGCGCCCACGTGACCTACGACGACGGCAACGTCTTCGCCCGCATCCTGCGCGGCGAGATTCCGTCGCCCCGGATTCACGAGGACGACCGCTGCATCGTCATTCGCGACATTTCGCCTCGGGCCCCCACGCATTTGCTCGTGATTCCGAAGGCCCCGTGGGTCAACGCGTCGAGCGTCGGCGAATCCGACGAGGCGCTTCTCGGCCATCTGCTCGTCGTCGCGGCGAAGGTCGCCCGCTCGGAAGGCATCGGCGACGGCTATCGCCTCGTCATCAACAACGGGGCACCGGCCGGACAGTCCGTGTTCCACCTGCACGTCCACGTGATGGGCGGCCGCCCGCTGGCCTGGCCCCCGGGCTAGGACGTCCCCCCGCCGCGGTAGGCTCTTCGGCGTGAGATCACGATTCAGCACCGAACCGGGCCCGCTGCTGCAGTGCTGCGGCTG
>JAFMJN010000215.1 GCA_017853435.1 Planctomycetota bacterium
CTGCGGGTGGATGCACGCAAGATCCTGAACGTTGGTGCCGTCACCGATGGTGATCGACGCGACGTCGCCGCGGATGACGACGCCGTACCACACGGAAACGTCCTTCGAGAGGTGAACGGCGCCGACGATCGTGGCGTTGTCCGCGACGAAGGCTTCGCCGAACCGTTCGAGATGAGGCTTGCGCATGGGTGGGATGCCGTCAGGCGTTTCGATGCCGCCACGCCTCGTAGAGGATGACGGCGAGATTGTGGGTTCCGTGCGCGGCGATGGACGTCGTCAGGCGTCCGGACCGATGAGCGACGAACCCGAGGAACAACGATACCGCCATCACGGAGATCCACGTTCCCGGAGGATGAAGCGCCGTGAACACGAGTGACGCGATCACGATCGCCGCCCACCGATAGGCGCCGTAGCCTCCGGCGGCGAGCACTCCTTCAAGTCCGCGCTGGAGAAATCCCCGTACGAGACACTCCTCGAAGATCGGCACCGCGATCGTCAACGCGACGGCGCGCACCCAAAAGTCGAAGGTGCCGAAGGACCGCACGAGGTCTCCGAGCGCTTCTTGGCCCACGTCGCCGCCGGGCCCCGATCGCATCACCCACGTGTGCAGCGCGAGCAGCGCGGGAAACACCATCGCGTACGCGACGACGCCCCGCAGGATGTCCGACGGATGCACGGGCGAAAGCGCCGCGTCGTCTCGCCCGCCGTACCCCGACCACGCGATGAGGAAGGCCGCGACACCCACGTGGGCCGCGAGGATCGTCGTTCCGTCGTAGGCACCGACGCGCTTCGACCACCATGTCACGATCCCCATCAACAACAGCGCGAGAAAGAAGCCGGCGAGAAGTCCCCACGCGCGGTCGGTCGAGACGGCCTCGCGGGGACGCGCCGGAATGAACCGCGCCGTCGCCCATACCCCGACGGGCCCCGAGGCAAGTCCGATCGCGATCAGGATGTCGTCGGTCATCCGCGAGGCGTCGGGGGTGCCGTGATCGTCCCCGTCGTGGGCGACGACGGAGAAGCCCGACCACTCTTCGGAATGCGTCCGGCGAGGTAGGCCGAGCGGCCCGCCTCGCACGCGAGCCCCATCGCGCGCGCCATGAGGACCGGGTCGCGCGCGAGGGCGACCGCGGTGTTCAACAGCACGCCGTCGATACCGAGTTCCATCGCGACGGCGACGTCCGATGCGGTGCCGACGCCCGCATCGACGATCACGGGAACTCGACCCGCCACCGCGTCGCGCACCATGGCGATGTTGACGGGATTCAACACGCCGAGTCCGGAACCGATCGGCGACCCGGCGGGCATGACGGCGGCGACGCCGACGTCGACCAGACGCTTCGCGAGAATCGGATCGTCGGCCATGTAGGCCATCACGACGAAGCCTTCGCGCGCCAGTTGGGCGCAGGCTTCGAGCGTACCGACGGGATCGGGCCACAGGGTTTCGGGATCGCCCAAAACTTCGAGTTTCACCCAGTCGGTCCCGAGGGCTTCACGGCCGAGTCGCGCCGTACGCACCGCGTCGTCCACCGTGTAGCAACCCGCCGTGTTCGGAAGGAGCGCGATCTTCGAACGATCGATGAAGTCGAGCACGCTCGGCCCCGACGCCCCGGTGAGATCCACGCGGCGCACCGCCACGGTCACCATGTCGGTTCCCGAAGCCTCGTGACACGCCTTCATTTCCGCGTGCGTGCGGTACTTGCCCGTACCGAGCAGCAGACGTGAAGCGAACACGCGATCGGCGACCTTCAATGCGGCGTCCATCATCCACCTCCAACGAGCGACACGATTTCGAGCCGATCGCCGTCGGCGAGCGGGACGTGGTCCCACGTCGCACGCGGAACGACCACACGGTTGCGTTCGACGGCGAGGGCCATCGACGGCGGGATCCCGAGCACGTCGAGCAAACCGGAAACGGAGAGTCCGCCGTTCACCGACCGCTCGACGCCGTTCACATGCAGCGTCATGCGTCGGTCTCCGGCTGGGATTCGCGGATGCGTTCGAGTCTGTACTGCAAGGCGCGACGCGTGATGCCGAGCGACCGCGCGGTCTTCGACAGATTGCCGTCGCATCGTCGCAACGCTTCGATGAGGATGGAGCGTTCGAGACCGTCGAGGGTGATCGATCCGGAAAGCAGCGCCTTCAACGTCTCTTCGAGCGCACCGAGACTTCCGACCGCGTCGAGTTCGAGATCCGCGGCACGGATTTCGTCGGCGCGGCAGAGCACCACCGCGCGTTCGACGCAGTTCTCCAATTCACGCACGTTGCCGGGCCACGGAGCCTTCACCAACGCGTCGAGCGCGTCGTCGGTGAACCGCAACTGCGGGCGTCCGTCGCGCGTCGCGAAGCGTCGCAGGAACGCTTCCGCGAGCAAAGGGATGTCGCTGCGACGGTCGCGAAGCGCGGGCAATCTGAGTTCGATCACGTGGAGTCGGTAACGAAGGTCTTCGCGGAAACGACCTTCGGCGACCATCTTCTTCAAGTCGCGATGCGTGGCGGCGATCACGCGGACGTCGATCTTGTGCGGACCTTCCGCTCCGAGCGGTTCGACTTCATGCTCTTGGAGAACGCGAAGAAGCTTCGCCTGAAGATGAAGCGGGATCTCGGCGATTTCGTCGAGAAAAATCGTGCCTCCGGCCGCCAAGTCGAAGCGTCCCTTGCGGTCGGACGTCGCCCCCGTGAACGCCCCCTTCCTGAAACCGAACAGCTCGGACTCGAGAAGAGTTTCGGGCATCGCCGCGCAGTTCACGCGTACGTAAGGCCCCGCCTTGCGGGGGCTCGTCACGTGGATGAGGCGCGCGAGAAGTTCTTTGCCCGTCCCCGATTCGCCGGTCAGCAACACCGTCGCGCGACTCTGCGCCGCCTGCACCGCGCGATTCACGACGTCGCGGAACACGGGGGCCTTGCCGACGATGTCCGCCGATTCGCCGCCGGTTTCGAGCGTGGTGCGAAGTAGGGCGTTTTCGTTTTCGAGCGTCCGCAGACGCAGCGCCTTGCGCAGTTTGATCGCGACTTCGTCCGGGTCGACGGGCTTCGACGCGAAATCCGCGATACCCGCCTTCATCGCCTCGACGGCGGTTTCCATCGTGCCGAACGCGGTCACGACGATTCCGACGATGTCCTTGCGGATCTCACGCAGCGCGAGGAAGAGATCCAACCCCGTCATGCCCGGCATGCGCCAGTCGGTCACGACCGCGTCGGGAATCGCGCGACGTGCCTCTTCGAGAGCCGCCTCCGGGCGATGCACCGATCGTGCGTCGAATCCCTCCGAGCGAAGCACTTCCGCGAGGAGGTCCGCCTGCGCCGCGTCGTCGTCGACGACCAACACCGATCGTTTCGTGTTGTGGGACGCTGGGCTCATGCGGGGAATCTAGCGGTTCGACCTCCGCCCGAAAACCGACGCGGCAGCACGATACGGAGGTTCAAACCGGCCTCCGGCCCCGGAGCGGCCGAGAACGTGCCTCCGTGGCACTCGACGACGGTCCGTACCATCGCGAGGGCGAGTCCCGCGCCGTCACCGCGCGACGCCGCGATCGGATCGAGCAACTGTTTCAGCGAAACCGCATCGGGCGACGGCGCCGCGTCGCACACGGCGAGGGCCACCGCATCGGCGCTCGCGTCGACGCGCAACGTGACCGTGCCGCCGCCCGCGGTTTCGGCGCGTTCGGACGCGTGGGCGAGCAACGCCGAGACGGCCTCGCCGAGTTTCTCCCGGTCTCCCTCGATGTCGAGGCGGACGGGCGCGGGTGCGCTCACGGTGACCCGTCCATCCGCATGGGCGGCGGCCACCACGTCCGCGCGTTCGCCGACGAGGAAACCGAAGTCGAACGTGTCGATCGCGAGATCGCCGACGCGCGTGAATCGAACGAACGAGTCCGCGACCGTGCGGATCTTCCCGACTTCCTTGGCGATGCGGGCGAAGTCGCGTTCGCGCGGATCGGTTTCGCCGCGTTTCAACGCGCGCTCGATCACTTGCACGGAGAGGTGGATCGCGTTCAACGGATTGCGGATTTCGTGCGCCAATCCGGCCGCGACTTCGCCGATCGCCCGCAACCGCACGAAGCGTTCGCGCGACCGCGCCTCCGTTTCCAATCCCGACTCGCGCACGAGGTACGCCGAAACGGCGAGCGCGTAGATGAGCAACGCCAAGACGCAGGCCGCGAAGATGACGAAGCCGTTGAATCCGTCCCAAAGGGCGCTGCCGTCGTCGAACGACAGGTGGGCGACCGCCGTGACGGCCTCCGGGTCGTCCCCGGAACGTGGGAGGCGGAACCACACCGTCGCCGGGACCTGCTTCCCTTCCCGGGGCTGAAGGGCGACGCCGACCTCGGGGCCGAGAGCCCCCGGGGGCGCCGGATCGTTGACCGCGACCGGGGAACCGATCACGGCGACTACCCGCCCCGATCCATCCCGAACCGCGATCCCGAGGAGGTTCGGGATGCCCTCGTAGTGGTCCTCGATATCCGGATCGAGGCGCGCCCAAAGATTTGGGGGGTCGAGGGGGGGCGCCCGGCGCAAGTCCGCCTCCAACTTGTCCCTCAGAGCCATCCCCACGTCGTGCGCTTGCGACCGAATTTGGTTTTCGACGAGTTCGAGGGCTT
>JAFMJN010000216.1 GCA_017853435.1 Planctomycetota bacterium
GCGAAGTTGTTCGCCTCGTTGATCATGTTGCGCGCGATCACCATGCGCTGCACCTGATTGGTGCCTTCGTAGATCTGTGTGATCTTCGCGTCGCGCATGTACTTCTCGATCGGGTAGTCGCGCATGAAGCCGTAGCCGCCGAAGAGTTGCACCGCATCGACCGAGACCTTCATGGCGACGTCCGTCGCGAAGCACTTCGCCATGGCGGCGAGTTTCGAGCCCTTGGGGTCTCCGGCATCGAGGCTGCGGGCGGCCGCCAAGACGAGTTGGCGCGCCGCTTCGACCTGCATCGCCATGTCGGCGAGCATGCCTTGCACCATCTGCTTCGACGAGACCGGCTCGCCGAACTGGATGCGTTGGGTGGTGTAGCGCAACGCGTATTCCATGGCGCCTTGGGCGCATCCGACACCCTGTGCCGCCACACCGGGACGTGCCTTGTCGAGCGTCTGCATGGCGTGCTTGAAGCCGAGTCCGGTCTTGCCGCCGAGGAGACGGTCCTGACCGACGGTGACCCCGTCGAATCGGGTTTCGACCACCGGGACGCAACGGATGCCCATCTTGTCCTCGACCTTGGCGATCGAGAAGCCGGGATCGTTCTTGTCGACGAGGAACGCCGAGATCCCGCGGGATCCCTTCTCGGGGTCCGTCACCGCGAACACGGTGAACAGGTTGGCGGCGCTTCCGTTCGTCGTCCACTTCTTCTCGCCGAAGATCTTCCAGGTGCCGTCGGTCTGCGGAACACCGCGGACCCGGAGTGAACCCGCGTCGGAGCCCGCTTCCTTCTCCGAGAGGCAGAAGGACATGAGGGTCTCCCCGGCGGCGATCTTCGGGAGGTACTTGTTCTTCTGCTCTTCGGTGCCCGAAATGATGATCGGGAACGAACCGAGAGCGTTCACCGCGAAGAGAACGCCGACTCCGGGGCACGCGCGGGACAACTCTTCGACCACGATGCAGAGATTGGCGACGCCGCCGCCCGCCCCGCCGTACTCCTTCGGGATCCACACGGACAGGAGGCCTTCGGCGGCCAACGCGTCCTTGATCTCCCACGGGTATTCCTGCAACTCGTCGTACTTGCGGGCGAGGGGCCGAACGACCTTCTCCGCGACGTTGCGTGCTTTTTCCTGCCACTTGAGGTTTTCGGCGTCGTAGGTCCCGGACGTCATGGCATTCCCTTTCGTTCCCGTCGCCGACGGGTGGCTGAAACTACGGTTTCGGGGGAGTCGAGGCAACGGAAAATGAAGCGCCCCGGGCGGTGATACCGCCCGGGGCGCTCGGATTCGGGATCGCGGTGCGACCCGATCGTCGCGATCAGAGGTTCGCGCGCACGACGTTCGACAGGCCGAGGAGGTTGCCCACGCCGTCGAACGCGGCCTGCACGAGATCCAACGTCGTTCCCGACGGGAAGATGCCCGAGAGGGTGCCCGGCGGCAGCGCCAACGGCGCCGACGCGGTGGTTCCGGGGTAGAGACCCGGGACGCCCGTGAAGTAGTGCAGCGGGTTGCCGACCGACGCCGGGGTCTGGAGGCAGGCGAGGGTCAGCGGGTCGAAGGTGATGCCGCCGAACCAACCCGTGCCGACCGGAGCCGCCGTCGCGAGCGACAGCAGGGTGTAGCCCTGCGCCGTGCCTGGGAAGCCGATCTGCGGAACCGGCGTGATCGTGAGATCGCCTTGTCCGGTGGTCGTCGCCGTGAGGACCCACGGGTCCACATTGACGAGGTTGCCTGCGGTGACCGTGCTCGTGCCCGCCGGGGTGCCGTCCGAGATCGTCAGCGACGGCGAATAGATGCCCGGAACGAGGTAGGTGAACGACGGGTTCTGCAGCGTCGAATCGATCACCGAGTCGCCGTCGAAATCCCACGCCCACGACGTGATCGGCGCGAGGCCGAGCGGGAACGAGAGATCCGTGAAGTTCACCGTGAGCGGCGCCGCACCCGTGGTGTTCGTCGCGAAGAATCCCGCACCGGGAACCGGGGCTTCGTCGGCACCGGCGTCGGGGGCCGTGCCGAGGCGCGGCAGGTTGTTGATGTCGACCGCGATGCCGAGGTTCGTCGGGCCGAAGTCGGTCACCGGCGACCCGCTGGCCACGGCGAGGACACCCGTCGTGGGGCCGCCGAACAGCGGATCCGCGAAGATCGAACCCGTATCGCCGCCCGACGTGCCGGCCGTCGCCGCGATCGCCGCCTGGTAGGCCGCGAGATTCGCGCGGGCCAATCCGAGCGCCGTGCCGAAGTTGGGGATCGAGGTCAACGTCGGCGTGATCCAGTAGACGTTCTTGTTGTGCAAGATCGTCTCACCGGTCGCGTACCCAGTGCCCTGGCCGGGAACGTTGTTGATCGCCGCGGTGACGTTCACCCAGTGGTAGAAGCCCGCGCCGACGGTGGGCGTGTCGATGTGGAACACGTTGCCCGCCACCTGCGAGAAGTTCGTCCCGGTGTTGTTGTAGTTGCCGAGGAAACACGTCGCGAGCGTCGTCGTCGTTCCGTTGGTCGCCACGGCCGTCGGCATCGGCAGACCTTGGTAGAACGAATTGAAACGGATCCGGACGTTGTTGTTGCGGCGTCCCGTGATGTGGCCGAAGCGTCCGAAGTTGTTGAACGGCGCCGTCATCGCGAGCGCGTTGTTCCAAAAGAAGTTGTTTTCGATCGTGATCTTGCCGGGTTGGGCCGAGTTGCCGTAGAGCGTGATCGCCGTCCCGAGATTATCGTGAATGCGGCAACGCTTGATGGTGTTGTTCTCCGCCGTCGAAAGCGCGTTGAGCGACGGCGTCGTGGTGCCGCCGATCATCTGCGTCTCGCCGTAGAACATGATCGCGTCGAATTCCGCGTTCTTGATCTCGATGTTCTCGATCGTGACGAAGTCCGCACCTTGGAAGAAGATGCCGACACCGGCGGCCGAGGCCGCGAGATCGAAGACGACGGGTGTAATGGGGCTGGTCGGCGCGGTCCGGAACGTGACGTGGTTGGTCGCGCTCACGCCCGGGAACTGGTCGAGGGTAAGGATGGCGCTGCCGCCCCAAGACGTTCCGGCGTTCACCAACGGACGCCACGCCATCGGCGTGGTGAAGTCGGCGAGCGAGTTTTGAACGAGATTCATCGTCACCGGGCCGGATACGCCGAGCGAGGTGAGGGCGGCGACCGCGTCCGTCAGGTTGTTGAAATTCGTGCCGCCGGAGGGCTGCGTCGAGTCGACCGTGTAGGTGCCCGACAACGCCTGCGCCGAGAGCGCGCACGTAAAGGCCGCCGACGCCAAGAAGGCGCGGAGAGCCCCGTTGCTGTACTTACGCATGGGAATGTGCTCCTGTCTTGTTGGTTTCGGGGATCAGAAAGTGACGCGCTGAACGTTGGAACGTCCGGCGAACTGGAAATTGGCATCGACCGTGAGGGTCACGAAGTCCCATGTCTGTCCCGCGAGGAACGACACGGAGCCCGGTCCGAACACGAGCGGTGACGTCGGGTAGAGTCCCGCGACGCCTGCATTCACCCACGAGAGCGGGTTGCCGATCGACGGAGGGGTGAAGAGGATGTCGAGCGTCAACTGGGAGGGGTAGATCCCGAGGATCGGACCAGAATCCACCGGAGCGCTCACCGAGGTCGAGATCAGCGTCCAACCCGTGACGGCGTTGTTCGGGATGTCCGTGAGGGCGAGGATGAGGTCGCCGACGCCGTTGCCCGAGGACGACACGTAGAGGTTCGGGATCGGCGTGATGCCGAGCTGGAGCAGGGCGGCGGTCACGGTGCCCGCGTTGGACGTCAGGGCCGTGGCGCTCGTGTTGTTCGACTGCGTGCGCGTCGGACCGAACGACACTTCGATGTTGGTCGAAGCGGTGGTCAGCGGGTCGTTGCAAATGACTTCGACCAGGAAGTCCTTGCCGTTGTGCGGATCGTAGGTGAACGGGGTGGTGAGCGGGATCGTCACCCACTGACCGGGGGCCGCAATGGTACCCGCGGGCCACGTGATCGAACCCGAGAACACTTGAGTGCGGTCGGCACCGTGGTTGTTCGTGAAGGTGTTCGAGAGAGTGGTGATCTCGAGCGGCGTCGTCGTCATCCAGATGTCGACGAGGTTCGTGGTGCCGCCGACGGCCGTGCCGGCCGGGACGCGGAACGCCACCGAATCGATGCGCTGCACCGACTGGTAGGTGAACATCGTGGACTGGAAGCCGTACTGGAAGATCATTCCGGTAGCGGGCGTGGCCAACGTCGCGTAGGTGACGCCGAACGGTTCGGTAGCGGTCGAGCCGGTGGACACGTTGTCAAAACCCGGGGGAAGGGTCTGCGTGATCGGGGACTGCGCGAATCCCAACGTCGTCACGACGAGCCCGGCCAACGCCAAGCGCTTCGCAAGATTCATCTTCACTGCTCCTCAAATGGTTCGTGCCCGAAACAAAAACGGGCATGAATGTTCGGTGAAACGACGCCCGACACCCAAAGGCATGCGAGCGGACATGTATCGTCGGGATCCGGCGAATCCATGTCAAGAGAATCTGCGCGGAATCGGCGGAATTCCCCGACCTCGGTCGCGAGTCGCGTGACGATTCATCGCCGATTCGCCGAGGATCCGACCGCGTCGGCGGGGCGCGCCGATCGGGTTC
>JAFMJN010000217.1 GCA_017853435.1 Planctomycetota bacterium
CATCGGCGTCTTCGATGCGAATGATCGCGGTCGATCCGGGGTCGATCGCGAGTCGCACATCTTGATCACGGTCGAGAGCGACCTTCACCACGTCGGAGGCGGCGAACCCGGGCATCGCTCGAGCGACGACCAAAATGTTCTCTTCTCGCTCGTAACGGAGATCGATGGGAAAACGTACGCGTCCGTCGAGGCGGGTGACGCGCGGGCCGCTCAACACCGGGCCTTGTGGCCGCGCACCGAGAGCCGCGACCGGAATACCCGCTAGGCTGCGGCCGCTGCGATCCTCGACATGCACGACCAACGCACGCGTCCCGGCATCGGGCCAGCGCGGTTCGGGGCTATCGGGTTCGTCGTCCTCCAAGAACGGCTCGGGCGTCGCGAGGTTCACCGGAACCGTCGTCGACGTCACGATCGGCGCGTCGGACGTGACGATCGCGTCTTCCCGTACGAGTCGCGGCGGCGCGTCTTTGGAAATCTCTCCGGGAACGAGACTCTGTTGAAGAATCCACAACGATCCGGCGAACAGGAGCGCACCGAACATCACGAGAAGGATGCGCGTCGTGGACTTCACGGTGCGATCTCGAATCGATCGAGTGTCGATCCATCGGGGCGCACGGCCTCGACGCGCAAGGCGCCGTCGACCGGTACCGTCACGCGCAAGCGGGCGTGCGTCAATTCGCGGATGGCGTTGAACGTGGACGGACGCGGAGCGAACTTGTAAAGCCCCGCACCGCCTCCTCCCGCGATGACATGGATGGGTCCCATGCCCTTCCGATAGTGCGTGCGCTCGTCGGTGACGGGCTTGCGCCCGATCACGGGATACGACCGTTCGTACACGTGGTCGTGGCCGCACAGGACGAGATCGACGTCGTACTTGTCGATGACCGCCGACTCGCGCGTGATGAGCGGCATGTTGAATCCACGCCCGGCGGTCGTTCCGAACAAGGGGAAGTGCTGGCAAACGATCAGCCAGCGCACGCGATCCTTGCGGGCTTGCGCCAGCGAACGATCGAGCCATTCGAGTTGGGCGTCGGTCATCCCCAAGACCGTGTTCGCGACGACGAAGCGCACGTCGCCCCAATCGAACGTGTACTGCAACTCATCTTCGGGAAGCGTGAAACGGCCGAGATACGACATCGGACCGATTTCTTTTTCGTACTCGTGATTGCCGATCGCGGGCATCACGGGGATGCGCGCCGCGAACGGTTCCATCATGTCGAACCAAGCGTCCCAAATGGGTTGGAATCCGTTCGCGTAGGACACGTCGCCGAGCAACACGTGGAAGTCGGGAGCATCCGCGGTGATGTCAGCGAGCGATTGTCGGCCGGCGGCCAAGACCCCTTGGTCGCCGAATGCGGTGAACATGAAGGGCGTCGGTACGGACGGCGCGGTGCGTGTCGCGAAGATCTGCGACCATGCACCGGGGCGGCCGACGCGGTAGTGGATCGTCGACGCCGGTTTCAGTCCGTCGAGTTTCGCCGCGTAGGTCACGCCCGTCGCCGATGCGTAGACGATGCGGAGCGGGTCGACACGGGAACCAAGCTTCGGCGTCGACCCGTATTCGACGACGGCGTCGCGGGTTTCGCGCTGGACTTGCCACGTCACGGTCAAACTCGTCGACGCGGGAGAACCGTACGCGACGTGCACCTGCCACGGCGTGTCGGGCTTGGCGCGCGTATCCGGACGTATGTCGGGCAACGGCGCGGTGCCCTGCGACGACACGACGCCGACGAGGCACGCAACCATCCAACAAAGCAACGGAAGAGACGGACGACCCATCACGGGAAGTGTAAGTTATCGGCTCGATGTTCACCCGCCATCCCGAACACCTCGCCGCATGGAAATCCGCTCACCGGGCCGGCACGGGCGACCCGGCGTCGCACGGGCTCGGTTGGGTGCTCGGACTCTCCGTGGTCACGATGGCCGTGGAACTTGCGGCGGGATGGTGGACGGGCTCGCTCGCACTTCTCGCCGACGGTTGGCACATGGGGTCGCACGTCGTCGCGTTGGGTTTGGCGTACGCGATCCACCGCGCCGCCGGGTCGCCACGCGTCGTCGAACGATTGACGCACGGACCGGGCAAACTTCGGGCACTCGGCGGCTATTCCTCGGCGATCCTGCTCGGCGGAACGTCCCTATGGATGACGTGGAGCAGCGTGCTGCGCCTCCTCGAACCGCGCGCGATCGATACCGGTCCGGCCATCGTCGTCGCGCTGGTGGGACTCGGAGTCAACCTTCTTTCGGCGTGGCTCCTTCACCACGACCATGACCATTCCGATCACGCCCACGACCCGAATCATGCGGCGGCCTTCGCACACGTCGTGGCGGATGCCCTCACCTCGGTCCTCGCCTTGGTCGCGCTCGCCGTCTCCCGTTGGTGGGGGTGGCATGCCGCGGATCCGGCCATGGGCCTCGTCGGCGCGCTCGTCGTCCTCGTTTGGGCGTGGAAGTTGGTGGTCGCGACGGCGCCGCTTCTCCTCGATGTGACCCCCGCCAACATGGAATCCGGCATGCGACGACGGCTCACGGAGTCTCTCGACGGCGAAGTCGTCGATCTCCACGTGTGGTCGATCGCCCCCGGCTGCTGGTACGCCTCGGTGGTTTGGATCGCTCACTCGCCCACGACGGCCGACGCCGTTCGGGGCGTGCTGGAACCCTTCGGCCTCTCCCACGTCACCGTCGAGATCACGACATGCTCCGCATCGCACTCCTGATCGCCGTCGTTTTCGGCGGCTTAGGTTGCGGCGGCGGCGAACCGACGGCGCCCAAACAGGAAACTCCGATCGCCCGTCCGGAACCTCCGCCCTTCACTCCGGGGACTTCGATCGTCGTCAACGATCGCCGGATCGACATCGGACATCCCGTCGTGCTTTGGAGCGATCCCGTCTTGTTGCGCGACGGAAAGCGGCCGTTCAACGCCTACGAGAAGACGTGCCGCGACCGCGACTCCGACTATCCGATGGAGGTGGCGTCCCGTCCGTCGAAGACCCCCGACGATCTTCTGCGGTACGGCGCCCGGGAACCGAATCGGCTCGCGCGCGCCGCCGCGCTGAAGGTGCGCGCCGCCGGGTGGACCGACGCTCTCCTCCGCGATCAGATCTCCCAGTTCGTGCTTCACTACGACGCGGTCGGTTCGTCGACTCGCTGCTTCCGCGCCCTGCACGACAACCGCGGGCTATCCGTCCATTTCATGATCGACTTGGACGGCACGATCTACCAAACCCTCGACGTCCGCGAACGCGCCTTTCATGCGAGCGACGCGAACGACCACTCCATCGGCGTGGAAATCGCCTCGGTCGGCGCCTACTCGACACCGAAGTTCTTGGAGCCTTACTACGTCGCGGAACCGGACGGCGTGCGACACGCGTTCCCGCCGCATGTCGATTTCGGAAAGTTCCAGCGTCGCGACGTGGTGCCGAAACCGGCGCGGCCGAACCTCATCTCCGGGAAGATTCACGGCCGGACGTGGGTCCAATACGATTTCACCCCCGAGCAATACACGGCCCTTTTCCACCTCGGCGGGGCTCTCTGCGGTGCTTTCCCGAAGATCCGCGTCCGTGTCCCCCGCGATCCGAAGGGGCGCGTGCTTCCCGACGTTCTCCCGGAGGCGGAGCGCAACCGTTTCGAAGGCATCGTCGGACACTGGCATCTCACCAAAACGAAGTACGACCCGGGTCCCGCGTTCGACTGGGACACCACCCTCGAGGGCATTCGTACCTACATGAACCGTCGCAAGTCCCGCTAGACTGAGAACACCATGCGCGCTCTCCTCGCGGCTTTCTTGCTCGTCGTCGGTTCCGGCTGTGCCACCGTGGATCCCAACGACCCGTTCGCGGCTTGGCGCGACGCCACGCCGATCGATGCCGCGATGGACGGCGTCAAGGACGAGGTTGAGATCGCCTACGTATGCTTCGACCGCGAAGGCGCGACGCTCGACGCGCGCAACGCGAACGTCGTCATGCATGCGGCCAGTCTGATGAAGGTCGCCGTGATGGTCGAAGTCTTCCGACGCATCGACGCGGGGACGTTCTCGCCGGACGACGAAATTCCCGTCGTCAACCGTTTCGCAAGCGTGGTGGACGGGTCGCCCTACTCCGTCGGCGCCGAAGACGACTCCGACCCGTGGGTGCACACTCGTGTCGGCAAGACCGCGCGGATCGACGACTTGGTCGAACGCATGATCGTCCGATCGAGCAACTTGGCGACCAACGTCCTGATCGAAGCCGTCGGTGCGGCGAACGTCACGGCGTCCGCGCGTTCGTTGGGGATGGACTCGTCGGCGTTCCTGCGCGGCGTCGAAGACGGCAAAGCCTTCCGTGCGGGGATCAACAACACGACCACCGCGGGAGACATGGCGCGTCTTCTGTTCGCGATCTACACCCACCGCGCAGCGTCACGCATGGCGTGCGACCGCATGATGGGCATCTTGGGGCGGCAGGAGTTCCGCGACGGGATTCCACGGGGGTCGCCGCCGGGTGCGCTCATCGCCAACAAGACGGGCTCGATCACGAAGCACGCGCACGATGCGGCGATCGTTTTCCCGT
>JAFMJN010000218.1 GCA_017853435.1 Planctomycetota bacterium
CCGATTGGGGGTGCCTCGAAAAAAAGTCTTTCCGCGTCGGAAAAGACCCTCCGAAAACGGGGTTCCGAACGCATTCAAGCCCGCCCGCCGCACCGACGAAGAGAAGACGACGGGGACTCACCCCCGCCATCGTCGACGAGTGCCCCTTCCCATGCGTCCAGTCTCCGTCATCCTTCCGTTCGCGGTCCTCGGACTGCTCATTCTCGCGGCCGTTCCGGCGTCTTCGGACGGCGCGTCATCCGCGTCGGCATCCGCAGCGTCGTCCAATCCCGTCGCCGCACGGTCGCTGCCCGTCGCCTGGATCCCGAACGCGGGCCAACATGACTCGAAGGTGGCGTTCCACGGACGCGCCGGAAACATCGAAGCCTGGCTCACGTCCGAAGGCGCCGTCCTTTCGATGCGCGATCGGCGCTCCGAACGCGATCCCAACCTGACGGGCGCGGCCTTGAAGCTTCGCTTCGGCAACGGCTCGGGCGCGATGCGGACCGAGGGAATTTCCGAACTCCCCGGACGCGTCTCGTACATCCGGGGCTCCGAAAGCAAGGGCTGTTTCACCGACCTCCCGACCTACGACGCCGTCTCCCAAAAGGGCGGCGACCGCGGAATCGAGGTCGTGTGGCGCGATGCGGGCCACCGCCTGAGCTACGACGTCATCGCGGACGCCGGGGCGGCGATCGGCGGGTTCACGATCGACGTCGACGGTGCCAACCGCATCGACGTCTCTCCGTCGGGCGATCTCGTCATCGAAACGGCGATCGGCGAACTGCGCCACGCGCCCCCCGCCGCCTACGCGGTCGACGCCGACGGGACACAACGCGACGTGGCGGTCGCCTACCGCAAAATCGACGCGAACCGCTTCGGATTCGACGTCAAGGACCTCCACGGCGACGAGGCGATCTCGATCCGCCCGGTCCTGTCGTTCGTCAGTTACCTCGGCGACGTCTCCCTCGACACGGCCCGGGCCGTGGCGACGGACGCGGAAGGCGCGGCGTACCTCGTCGGAACCTGCGCCTCGTCGTCGTATCCCGCCACGGTGGGCTGTTTCGACGCCGCGTCCGAGGCGCGCGGGGACGCCTTCGTCATCAAACTGGCGTCGAACGGGTCGAGCGTCGTCTGGTGCACGGTGATCGGCGGTAAGGGCCACGACGAAGGCACGAGTCTCGCGGTCGACGCCTCCGGTCGCCTCTTCGTCGGCGGCACCGCCTCCGGTGACTTCCCCAACAACGCCGTCACGAGCGGCGCGGGATCGGCGGGCACCTCCGACGTCTGGTGCGCACGTCTCTCCCCCAAGGGGACCTCGCTCGAATGGTGTCTCCGCTTCGGCGGCGCCTCGGACGACGTCCTCGGAGCTCTTCGCGTCGACGATTCCGGATCGCTGTTCGCGGTCGGCACGACGGCTTCCACGAACTTCCCGGTTTCCCCGAATGCGGTGCAGCCGAATCTCGCGGGCAAGAAGGACGCCTTCGTGGTGACCCTCGACGACGCCGCGGGCATGATCACCTCGGGAACGTACATCGGCGGCGAAGGCGACGATGAAGGCTCGGCTCTCTCGATCATCGGGAAAGGCCGTATCGCGATCGCCGGTTCGACCGCGAGCCGACAATTCCTCGACGCGTCGTCGGCCGCCGGAGGCACCGACGCCTTCACCTTGGTCATCGACGACATCGCCCGCCCGTATGCCGGTAGCCGCTTCGGCGGTCCCGCCGACGACGCCGCCTACGGCGTGACCGTCGACGCTTCCGGTCGCCTGCTGGTCTCGGGTCGCTTCGGGCCCGGGTATCCGGGGTCCTCCGGTATCGACAACGGCGACGACGGATTCGTCGCCTGCCTCACCGCCGACGCCCGCGACCGCGTGTGGACCACGATCATCGGAGGCGCGGGCGAAGACGCCGTCCACAGCCTCCTTGTGGACAACTCGGGCACCGTTTGGATCACGGGTTCGAGTGCATCGTCGTCGCTCTCGTGCGGACTCGCAGGAGCCCCGGAGTCCGAAATCGGGTCGTTCCTGATCGCGTTGGGCGACAAGGGCGAAGTCGACGACGCGCGAAAACCGCGCCGCATCCCCGGCGGGCCTCCGCACGGACTCGCGTGGAACGCGCGTTCGAATTCCCTGCACATCGCGGGAGATGCGGACCGCAACGACAACGGTGCGCCCGACGACTCGAAGTCGACGAACGTCGCCGTCGATCTGGCGTCGTGCGGAACCGTCACGATCGATCCGGCGGGGAGCGGCGGCGGCACGAACCGCTGATCGAATCGACATACCGGCGATTGCGCGCGCGGAGGGCCTCCCGAAAGGCATCCGCGCGCGCGTCTTTTTTCCACACGTTTTCCACATCGCGATCGAGGCCGGCGTGCACCGAAGGGACGGGCGCCCGATCGCGTCGCCACGGTCGCCGCAACCCGCTCGGCGACACGGACTTTTGTCGTCATCGACACCCGCCGCGAACGTGACGAACTCGCCGCATCGCGCCGACACACGCGAAATATTTTCCGGCGGAAACGTTACTTGCCTTGCATTTTCTCCCCTGCGGGAGTCTACTCCCCTCGGCGTTTCGGTCCGCACGCGCGAACTCACCCTCCGACCGCCGTTTCATGCTCCCATTCCGCATCGTTCTCGCCGTCGTCGCCGTGCTCCTCACCGGGTCCGCGGCATCCGTGCTGTCGACTTTGATCGACAACGATCGGACGTACGGGAACGCGATGACGAATCGCCCTTCGCTCCCGACAGCCTTCATCGCGAATCGCGGCCAATGGCACCCCGACGCACGCTTTCAAGTGCGCACGGGCAACGTCACGACTTGGGTGACCGACGACGGAATGCGGATTTCGATGACGCCGGACGGCACCGATCGGGCCGCTTCCGTGTTCATCACCTTCGAGGGGCGTCCCTCCCCCGCCTTGCCCGAAACGAAGCAGCGTGGGACGTTCAATTTCTTCCTCGGCGCCGATCCCGCGCACTGGTTCACGGACGTTCCCGCATTCGACGGCGTCCGTTGGCCCGACAAGTGGGACGGCATCGATGCGGTCGTCGGCGAACGCGAAGGTCGCCTCGAATGGGACGTCGTTCTCGGCAAGGGGGCCGATCTCTCGGATGTCGTGTTCCGTATCGACGGTGCGCACGCGGTCTCGGTGAAGGACGGCGCTCTCGTCGCGACGACCGACGTCGGCGACCTCGTTCAGACGCCTCCCATCGCGTGGGATCGCACCGACGACGGTGGGCGCCGGCCGGTCGCCTGTTCGTTCGTTCACCGAGGCGGCAACCGCTTCGGCTTCTCCGCTCCGGACCATGACCCGGCGGCGGAACTCGTCGTCGATCCGGCGATCGTCTACGGCGGCTACCTCGGCGGGTCGAACTACGACTCCTGCTACGCCATCACGACCAATGCGGCGGGCGAAGCGTTCGTCACCGGCCGCACGAACTCGTCGAACTTCCCGACGGTTCCCGGCTCGTACGACGTCACGCTCTACAACTCCTTCTACGACGCCTTCGTCACGAAGTTGAACACGACGGGGACCGCCCGCGTCTGGTCGACCTTCCTCGGCGGTTCCGGCTCCGATTGGGGCAACGCGATCAAGGTCGACGGGAGCGGAGCGGTCTACGTCACCGGGATGTGCGACACGGCCTTCCCCGTCACGACGGGTGCCTACGACACTTCCTACAACTCCTTCGGTGACGTCTTCGTCACGAAGATCCAGCCCGCGGGCAACGCCCTCGCATGGTCGACGTTCCTCGGCGGCAACAACGAAGACCGCGGTCAAGCGCTCGCCGTCGATGCGAACGGCGCGGTCTACGTCGCCGGACAGACGATGTCGACGAACTTTCCGGCGACCACGGGGGCCTACGACACGACGGCCAACGGAAACTGGGACGCGTTCGTCGCCAAGTTCACACCGACGGGCAACGCGCTCGGCTACTCCACCCGTCTCGGCGGCGCCGAGATCGACTGGGCGATGAGTCTCGCCGTCGACGCTCAGGGTCAGGCGATCGTTTCGGGAGGCACCGCCTCACCCGCCTACCCGACGACCCTCGGTGCCTTCGACCGCATCCACAACGGAGGCAGTCTCGACGCGTTCGTCACCAAGGTGAATGCCGCGGGCAACGGACTCGTGTGGTCGACCTTCCTCGGCGGAACCGGGACCGACCAGGTCTTCGGAAGCGCCCTCGACGCCGCGGGCAACGTCTTCCTCACCGGCGGCGCGGGAATCGGCTTCCCGACCACACCGGGGGCTCTCATCGGCTCCGGCGACGGGAGCGATGCGTTCGTCACCTGCCTCGCTTCCAACGGGACTTCGGTCGTGTGGTCCACGCTGTTGGGCGGATCGTCCACGGACCAAGGCAACGAAATCTGCGTCGACGCCGTCGGGCGGGCGATCGTCGGCGGATGGACGAATTCCGCGAACTTCCCGACCACTCCGGACGCCATGAACCGCACGTTCAACGGCGGTGGATCCCCGGCGGATTCGTTCGTCGCGAAGATTCAGCCGGGTGGTGCCGTCCTCATCTATTC
>JAFMJN010000219.1 GCA_017853435.1 Planctomycetota bacterium
AAGCGTCGTTGTCGAACACGCTCGGGACGTCGCCCGCGCCGACCTCGAGCGACCGCGTGCTCTATCGTTGGACGCCCGGCATCGGCAACGAACTCATCGTTCGGGAAGGTGATGCGGCACCCGGAACCGTCGGCGCCGTCTTCGGAAACGCCTCGAATTCCTGGTCGGTGTCGGTCGGAGCCAACGGTTTCGACAACCTCGGGCGCTGCGTCATGGCGGTCGAACTGTTCGGCGGCGACGTGATCACCGGATTCAACGATCGCGGCCTGTTCGTCGGCGGACCGGGATCGCTTTCACTCGCGCTCCGCAAGGGTGACGTGATGCCCGGGACCGGCGGTGCCCTGCTCAGCACCGTATCGAACGCCAGCGTCGGCCTGTCGAACAACGGTTTCATGGTCTTCCAAGCGACGTGCGTGGCGTCGGGGAACGTGACGACCGCCAACGATTCCGGGATCTGGACCGGTATCCCCGGTTCGCTGCAACTCATCGCCCGCGAGGGGAACGTCGCTCCGGGAGCGGGTGGTCTCCTTTTCGGCGACACGATGACGGGAAGCGGCATCCACGTGAACGCCCGCGGGCAGGTGCTCTTCACCAATTCGTTGGTGGATGCGGCGGGAACCACCTCCGTGAGTTCGCTCTGGTCTTGGGATCCGGTCGTCGGACTGCGCTTGGTGCTGCTCGCCGGTGATTCCATGAACATCGGGAACTCGACGTGGAACGTCACCACCTTCGGCGCATTGCAGTTCAACGGCGGCGACGCCTGCGCCCTCGGTTTCAACAACGCGGGTGACTTCGCCTACCGCGTCAATTTCCCGGGTGCGACCCTCGGATCGAGCTACTCGGCGATCGTCCGTAGCCGCGTGGGTGGTCTTCGTTCGGTGAGCGACGTGATCTCGGCGTCCGCGGGCGGCGTGCACACGATGTTCCTCGATGCGGGTTCGTCGTTCGCGAACCTCACGCACGTCGTCGCGGCCTCCGCCTCCGGCGCGACTCCGGGCTTCGTAGTCGGGAGTTTCGTGATCCCCCTCAATCCCGATTTCCTGTTCTCGTACCTGATCCAGTACCCGAACACGGCTCCGTGGTCGAACACCCTCGGGACCTTGTCGGGAACCGGGACCGCGGTGACGTCGCTGACCCTTCCGCCGGGAATCCCCGGGATCGCGGGTGCCACCATCCATCACGCGTACGCGTTGGTGGATCAGGGCGGCAATCTCGTTTACGCGAGCGACGCTTCCCGACTCGATATCATTCCCTGACCGTCGTCGGGGCCGGAATGCCGGGTTCCCACGTCGGTCGGAGGACGATCGCGTGGGGACATGGCTCGATCGCTT
This sequence comes from Planctomycetota bacterium, assembly GCA_017853435.1. Lineage (GTDB taxonomy): Bacteria > Planctomycetota > CAIWVZ01 > CAIWVZ01. Next base: position 1,332 of record JAFMJN010000219.1, read on the forward strand.
GCCGGAAGGCACCGGCCCGTGGCTTCTCGCGAACGCCGCGCCGCCCATCCGTTGGCGATGGTTGACGGAAATCGTCGGGCTGCCCGACGCTCATCCCGACGTCGTCGCCGCGCGCCGCGCCCTGCACGACTTCCCGCCGAGCGAGAAGGTGCTCGCGGCGCAAGACCCCGAGGGCACGTGGCGTCGCAAGCTCGCGACGTTCGAACCTCCGAATCCATCGCGGCGCAAGGGTCCCGGGATGATCTCGGAGTTCCTCTTCTTGGTCGAGCGCGGGTTTTCCGCCGATCACCCGTCGGCGTTGCCCGTCGTCGAACGGCTGTTGACGGACCTCGTGCCGTCGTGCCGCGCGGATCTCCACGAATTCACCGGCGTCGTCGGACACGCGCCGGGAGGCGACGTCGAAGTGCGTGACCTGCTGTTTCGCCTCGCGCTCGCCGCGCTGACGCGAGCCGGGCTCGGCGACGACCCGCGCGTCGCGCCGCATGCGGACCTGTGGATCGAGCGCCTGATCGCGCAGGAACTCGGTTCCGAGCCACCCGTCGATACGGTCGGCGAAGAGACGGACGAATCGGGGGTCGTCTGGGCGATCCTTCCGTCGGGATCGATCCCGCTCGACCACGTCACGCTCGACATCCTCGCGTGGTCGCCGCGTGTTCGCGCCCACCCGAAAGGTGCCGCGTTGCGCCGACGCGTCGTCGACCGTCTGTTCGCATGGTCGGCCTCTCCGCAGTGGCGGTTGCGCGCTCGCGGCAAGCCCCTCTGCGACCTCCGGCTTCCCCGGATCGTCGATTGGACGCCGGCGCGCTTCGCCGAGGGCGGCATCGCATTCCTCCTGCGTGATCTCGATCTGTTGGCCCGTCTCGGACGTTTGACCGACCTGCCGAAGGCCCTCGGCCTCCTGGAAGAAATCCTCGGGGGCATGGACCCCGACGGCGCGTTCCGCCGCGACGCGTGGATCGAGAAGCACGAGACGCCTTCGCTCTATCCGTGGTTCCCGCTCGAAGAGTCGTGGCGGGGCAAGCACAAGCGCTACACCGACGTGACGTTGAGGACCGCGGGAATCTTGAAGACTCTCGACGCGTCATAAATGGTTGTCCCCAAGTTGGTTGCGTCCGAAAAACTTTTTTCCGGGATGCAGCAACCCGCAACCGAGTCGGGGGTTTACAGGGGGCCGATGGACGCGACTCCACGAAGCGATCCTGAGGTGCACCTCATGTTGGAGGCGGCGGCGGACCGTTCCGGTTCGTTCGATCGCCTCGTGACGGAGGTCACCCCGCCGCTCCTCCGGTTCCTCGTCCGCCAGTGCGGAAGTCAGGAACTCGCCGAGGATCTCGCGCAGGAAACGTGGCTTCGGGTGTGGCGATCGCGGCACGCCTACGTCGCGGGGGCGAAGTTCCGCACCTGGCTCTATCGCATCGCCGTGAACACGCATCTCAATCGTCTGCGCAGCGAGTCCTACCGACACGCGGCCTCCCTCGACGCGGAAACCGTCGACGGTGGTGGTCCTCTGTCCGCGACGATCGAGGATGTCGCGTGGCCCGCGCCGTCGGCGCGTCTCGAGGCGGCCGAACTCGCGGCGCGTGTGCGGCGCGCCGTGGACGCGCTGCCCCCGACGCAGCGTGCGGCGGTGCTCCTGTTTCGTTTCGAGGGACTTTCTTACGACGAAGTCGCCGCGACGCTCGACCTGTCGCTGCAAGCGGTGAAGAGTTTGCTGAACCGCGCGAAAACCCGACTGCACGTCCTGCTCGCCGACGATGCGACCACGACCGACCCCGTCGGTTTCGAACACGGAGATCGCCGATGACGTCGACGCCCGACCCCCGTAAGGACTGGTTGGATCATTTGCCCGCCGAGCCGCGGGCGGGTGCCGAATCCCGTGTCGCCGCCGCCGTGGCGCGTGCCGTCGCTCGTGAAGCGACGCCGTGGTGGCGCTCGTGGCGCGGTACGGCGGCCGCCGCGTCGGTCGCCGCCGCCGTGCTCGTCGCGATCACCGTCGATCGGGCGTCGGCGCCTCCCGCACCGACGGTCGAAGGGGCGACGTTGGGCGAACTCACGGAAACGCTCGCCATCATTTCGTCGGTCGATGCCGACTTCTTCGGGACGGACGACTGATGCGCGCCGTGGTCGGCATCGTTCTCGCGGGCCTGCTTTTCGTCGATGCGGCGTGGGCCCAACGTCCGCCGCGTCCTCCGCGGCCGGGCGCCCCCGGCGAGCCCCGTCCGCCCGAACCCGGTCGTGGCGAAGGACGTCCGCCCGAACCCGGACGTGGTCGTCCCGAAAGCCGAGGCGTCGATCGGGACGTCGAGCGGTTCCTCGACGAGGCGTCGGATGCCGAACGCAAAGCCTTCGATGCCGCAGGCCCTTCGGAGCGCGCGTCGATCGTGAATGCATGGGGCGAAGCCCGTCGTGTTCGTGAAGAAGCGGCCTTTCTCGATGCGTTGCCCAAGGAGCGCCGCGAGGCTCTCGATGCGGTGCGCGACCCCGTCGAACGCAAGGCGGCGATCGTGGCGCTCCGATTGGAGTTCGCCTTCGAGCGCGCCGCGGAAGAAGCCGTCGCCGCCGGCGTCGCCACGCAGGAAGACGTCGCCCGATGGCGAGCCGCGCCGCTCAAGGAGCGCGCGGAAATCACTCTCGATCTACGCAAGCGGACGTTGCTCGTGCGCTTGAAGCCGGAATTCGACCGGATGCCCCCGCACGTGCGTGACGAACTCGCCGGTTTGTCGCCGCGGAGGTTCTTCGAACATCCGGAAGTCGACGATCTGCGCAACTTCCGATTTTTCACGCGGCGCGAACGCGATCGGCTCCGCGGGCTTTCGCCCGAAGAACGCACGCAAGTCGCCGAGGCGATCGAAAAAGGGGAATCGCACCCGCGGTTGACGGATGCGTTGCTGCCGGAACGCCTCCAAGCGATGTCGAGGTTGCCGGAGCGCGCCCGTAGTCGTCTCGCACGCGAGATTCGCGACCGACTCGGCAGCACGTCGCGTCCTTCCGGGCCTCCCGGCGGACCGCCTCCTCCACGACCACCGCGCGGGGGCTAAGGGCGCAGCAGAACCTTCACGTGCTCGGGGCGCGTCGCGAGCGTCAACGCCTCGACGCCGCGTTCGAGAGGAAGTTCCGCGGTGACGAGATCGCGCGGATCCACCG
>JAFMJN010000220.1 GCA_017853435.1 Planctomycetota bacterium
GAGTCTCATGGCGGTACGCGAGATTGATCGCGAGCGTCGAGGCGGACGTCGTGACGAATCCGCGGAAGCGTCCCCCGAGGACGAGCGACAGCGGCGCCAACACGAGGAAGCGCGCGAACAATGCGATCGGCGCGAGGAAGGGTTCGACCGACGCGCGCACGAGTTTGGTGGCCGGGGGCACTCCGTACGGAACGTACTCGGGATCACCGGGTGTCCCGTACACCGTCTTCCGGTGATGGTCGAGGTGCGTCCCGTGGTACATGAACGACGGCAGCGCGAGCGGGCAGCCGACGACCACATCCCAGACGGCGTTGAAACCGGGCAGACGCCCCTTCGCGAGGTGGGAAAGTTCGTGGATGAACAGGATCGCCCGATAGAGGGCGAGCACGGCGACGCCCGTCGCGACCACATGGGTCGCCGAATACGGCGTCGCGACGACCGACGCGGCGAACGCGGTCCAACCGATCGCCGCCGACCCGAACGCATCGACCCAGTAGATGACGGGGTTCGGTTCGAAGAGGTCGGCGCAGACGTCGCGTGCCTGCTTCAGAGGCACCGGCTCGGAGGTCGTCGGGGCGGGTTCCACGCCCGAAAAACTAGCAAGGACGCGCCGGGAACGGTGGTCAGCGGCGGTCGCGACGCACACGAACCGGCACGGGAGCCGGGGCGGGTGTCGGATCGAGGCCCAGTCCCCGCTTCAACGCGGCCCACGCCTTCCGAACGATATCGAGCACGGAGGCCGGAACGGCACGACCGCGCGGATCCGCGAGGAGTCGAACGAGGGGGGAGCGGGGGGTGATGAACATGGTCTACTTCTTGGATCGACGCGCGACGCCTGGTTCCTCATACGATCGAGAAACAAAATCGCTGCGACCCCGCCCGAGAAAAGTCGCGATGGACTTCGCCTAGGTGTCCGTATCCTCGAATCGTACCCGAAAGCGGGTCATCGAATCCAGTGCCGACCGGACCATCGATTCGACCGGGAGGGCGGATTCCGCGGCTTCGATCGCTTCCACGGTCGCCGCTTTTTCGGGGTTTCTCGGCGCCAATAAGGCGCAGCAGTCGTCGCCTTCTTCCTCCGAGATCGCGAGCGTGCCGATCCGTCGCGCCCGCTCGATGATCTCGGCCTTCCCCATCCCGACGAGCGGACGGAAGACGGGCATCCCGACCGCGGAATCCGTGACGGCGAGGTTCTCGAGCGTCTGCGACGACACCTGCGCCAACGCGTCGCCGGTCACGAGCGCGCGCGAACGGTGTTCCGACGCGAGCCGTTCGGCGATGCGGAGCATGAATCGACGGGCCAACACGGTTCGGAGCGCCGTCGGCGCTCCCTCGGCGAGCGGACGCTGGATGGTCTCGGCGAACGGCACCATGACGCCGAAGATCGTCGGCTGCCAACGCGTCAGCGCCCCCGCGAGCCGGTACACCTTCCGAAGGGCGGCCTCCGACGTGAACGGCCGGGAATGGAAGTGCACGACCCCGATCCTCAATCCCCGGGACATCATCATCGCCGCGGCGACGGGCGAGTCGATCCCCCCCGAAAGAAGCGCCACGGCCTGGCCCGCGGTCGCGTAAGGGAGCCCACCCGGGCCTTCGACCCGTCGATGGAGAACGAAGGCCCTTCCCGCGGCCAATTCCACGATCAACGACACGTCGGGTCGATGGAGGTCGACCTTCCAGCCTGTGGCCACCGCCACGACGCTTCCGAGCTCGATTTCGAGGGCCCGAGCCCGACCTTCCCGGTCGTTGCCCCGGACCCTCATCGCGAACGTCCGCGGGGTCTCCCCTTCCGCTGCGGCGGCGCGCCGTGCGGCTTCGACCACGGCGGCCGCCAAAGACGCGGCATCGCGCGCGCTTTCGACCCCGGCGAAGAGGTGATGAATCCCGAACACCCGGGAGAGGCGGTCGATCAGGAGTCCCGCCGGGAGGGCCCGGCGCCCCGCCGTCACGACGAAGCGCCCGTGGGCCGCGCGAATCCTCACGGGGCCGACGTCGCGCAGCACCGCTTCGATCGCGTGAACGAGGGCCTTCTCGTAATAGGGTCTACGGCCCTGTTTCAGGGCCAATTCATCGAAGTGGACGACGACGATTTCGCGCATCGGGCGTGGGGGTCTTGAAATCCGCAAGTCCAAAATCCGGCAAAACTTAGAACCGCGGTTTCCGGAGTTTGCATCCTAAGTCCCTATCGCGTCAACACCTAGAACACATTTTCCGAATTCCCCCCTTGTGGATTGGACAACGCGTGTTTTTCCCCTTAATCTCGGGCTCTCGGTCGGGGCTAGACTCTCGATGAGGGAATCCATCCTTCATCGGACGCCTTCCTTCGACCGTCGATGCGGTACGACGACATCGGGCGCACGCGGCCTCCTCTGCCGGAGACCCACGCGCGCAACCTTCGCGGCGACAACATCGGACGAAATCGTTCTATTCGAGCAATTTTCGATTTCGTTCGTATGTAGAAGCCGAGAGGAAGCGCGCACAACGATTCGATCGCCGCTCGAAAGCCAAACATGCCAGTCAAGGACAAGAAAAAGCCCGCCGCCGAGTTTTTGGACGACGATCCGATCCTCGGCGAGAAGGACGAGTTCGCGGTTGAAGAGCCGTTGATCAAAGCGGCGACGCCCGTGAAGTCGGAAGCCGTGCAATCCGCGGCGCCGGACGATCCGTTGGGGATCTACCTGCGCGACGTGGGTCAGCACAACCTGCTCGAACCCGAAGAGGAACAAATCCTCCTCGGCGATCTCATCTTCGCCCGCAATCGCTGGATCGCGACGTTCCTCGGGACGGAAGCGGGTCTCGAAGCCGTGTGGGAAGATCTCGGCAAGTGGAAGAAGGGCGAGATGGCCGCGCGGTCGCTCGTTCCCGGCCCCCCGAAGCCGAAGCCCGGTCGCGACGGCGACGACAACCACGTCGCCCGCCTCCACGACATCTTCGCGAAGCACGTCGCGCGCAACAAACGCAATCCGTTCAAACCGGTCAGAGGCCGCAACACCGGCCTTCTGGTGGGTGCTCTTCTCTTCGTCGGTCTCCGCCCGGGTCCGCTCAAGCGCTACAGCGCCGCCGCGGTCGCCGCGAGCAAGAGCCTGCGCGATGAAATCGAGAAGGTGAAGGACAACTTCGTCGCGGCCCGTCGCCCGCTGATCGAGCGCAACCTCCGCCTCGTGCTGTCCGTCGCGCGAAAATTCGACGGCGGACCGTTGGCCTACAGCGAACTCATCCAAGAAGGCAACCTCGGTCTCATCCGTGCGACCGAATCCTTCTCGGCGCGGTTCGGCGTCCGTTTCTCGACCTACGCTTACCTTTGGATCCGTCAGGCCATCCTGCGCGCCCTCGAAGACAAGAGCCGCACGATCCGTCTGCCGGTGAACGTCACCCAAAGCCTCCGCAAGGCGGCGAAGGAAGACCCGGAAGGCTTCGAAGATCCGCGGACGATCGAAGACGAAGGCAAGCGCCACCGGATCAACGACATGTTGTCGAATCCGTCGGTCGCGCGTCCCGTGCTGTCGCTCGACTACGGCCCCGAAGACGAAAGCCGCCTCGGCGATCTCGTCGGCGACTCCTCGACGCCGCGTCCCGACCACGAGGTCGTGCGCGACGACATCCGCAACCTCGTTCGCGGCAGCTTGAAGATCCTTCCCGATCGTCACCGCCTCGTGCTGCGTTTGCGCTTCGGCATCGACTGCAATCGGCCCCACACGCTCGCCGAAATCGGCAAGATGCTGCGCGTCTCCGCCGAACGCATCCGCCAAATCGAAGCGTCGGCCTTCGAACGGCTGCGTCGCGGCCCCGAAGGCGGCACGCTGAAGGACATGGTCGACGACTGATCGTCGCCACGACGTCGAAAAAACCCGGCACCTGACGTGCCGGGTTTTTTTGTCGAAGATGCGCCCATGCGACGCCTCGTCGTCTTCGCCGCTCTGCTCGCCGCCGTCGCTTTGGGTCAATCCACGGTGCGTGCCGCCTACCTTCCGGGTCTGCAGGAAGGACGTCCGGGGATCCTCCCGACGCCCGTCCCGGAAACGCTGAAGGCGCTTTGCGCGACGGCGGTCGATCTTTCGACGGCGAAGGCCGTCAACCCCGCGCGGTTCGATCTCCTCGTCATCGGTTCGTGGACGACCTCGGCTCCCGAGCAGGCGGCACTGCTCTGCCGAAACCGGGACGCCCTCAAGGACTTCGTCAAACGCGGAGGCGTGTGCGTCGTGCTCCCCCAGTACCACGCACGCGCGACGCTCGCCGCGGGCACCTTCCCCGACGTCAAAGGCGACGCGCGCGAGGTGATGTCGCTGTTCGAACCCGAGGTGCCGCTGAAGGCGACTCCGCAGTACCTCGACGCCGCGTTGGTGCTCGAGCCCGAACACCCGTTGGTCTCGACGCCGAACCGCATCGATACGGCACGCGTCAACGGTTGGAACGGACCGTGGGCGGTGCAGACCGATTCGTGGCTCGCGATCCCGGGAGC
>JAFMJN010000029.1 GCA_017853435.1 Planctomycetota bacterium
TGGGGATCGCGGCGAACCAGTAGAGGAGCGACCCGATGAATCGCAACGTGCGGTCCTTGAAGTAGGCCGCGGCGCGGAGCGTCCATTCGGACGTCGTGGGACTCGGCTCGCGCGGCGGAGCCGAGAGCTCACGCCCCGTACCGAGAATCGAACGGATGATCCACCCACGGACGGCCCATGCGAGGAAGAACCACGACGCCGTGAAGAAGAATCGATTGCGGAACGTGTCGAAGGCCACCGAATACGACAGCAATTGCAAGGCGAGCAGGAAGACGACGACGCCGATCGCCAGCGGGTGGGCGACGAATCGCACGAAGCGCGACGACCCCCCGAGTTCCTCCGCCGACCGAATGACCGCGGGCAGATAACTCGGACGCCACAGCGCCCACAAGAGCGTGAACTGGATGCCGAACGAAAGCGTCGCCCAAAGGAACGCCCCCCATTCGGACGTACGCCCCGAGAACACGTCCGCCAACGTCGCGAACGGAGCGATCGAGACGCCGAGCCAGAGGAGTCGACGGAACGTCTGACGAAGGACCTCGGCCATTTCGTCGGACGTGTGGAGCACACGCGCGTGCCCGGCCGTCGCACCGAGGAGGAAATTCACGAGCGAGCGTCCGAGGAGGAAGATCGACAGCACGCCGCCGGTCGCGAACGCCGGACCGCGAACGGATGGAGGTGACTGAACGAGCAGCGCGGGAATCCACCCTGCGAGAGCCACCAACAACGGCAGCGACGTGCAGCGTCCGAGCGCACCGATCACCGCGCGGGCCACACGGAACGCCCGTTGCGGACCGGGCTCCGGCCATCGGAACGCCCCGCTCGACAGAAGCGGCGCGATCAACGCCACGCCGAGAATCGCGGCGAGGACCACCCACGGCCCCCATGCGGAAGGCCCGCCGGCACCGAGTGCGACGACATCCCGCCAAACACCGACATGGGCCGCGGCGACGCCGGCGGCGACCTCCGACGACCGGACGGGCAGCGTGCGCAATTCGGAAAGCAGGCCGTTCAGGGTCCACTCCCCCGTATCGCGCACCCAACGCTGCTCCCTTTCGAGGAACAGCAGCACCCGATTCAACCGCGTGCGCAACTCGACCAAACGTGTCGTCGAGTCTCCGAGCTGCTTCTGCAGCCCGGAAAGCGCGTCGGCGCATTCCTTCGAGGCCAGACGGGCTTCCGTCCCGAGTTCCGAGAATGCCCGAGGGCCCGCCGCGCGACGTTCTTCGTCGTTCGACGGGGATACGCCCGCCGGGACGGCGAACGTCGCCTGGTATCCCTCGACCCGGCGGCCGAGATCGTCGGGAGACTCCGATCGGGCGCGTCGCAGGTTCTCGCGCATGTCGCGCGTCGCATCGCGGGCGTCGACGAGGAATTTGCCGACCGCCGCGAGGTCCGACTCGGCCCCCTCGATCAACGCCTTGATTCCCGGCGCGGTCCCCGACGTCATCACCTCGGCTTCGAGCCGACCGGCTTCGACTTCCTTCAAACTCGCGAGATCGGCTTCCGATTCCGCCTCGAGAGCCCGGATCTCGCCGGACTCCGAAAGGCGCGACGTCCACGATTCGGCACGACGCTGCGCTTCGAAGGCATCCCGTCGCAACTCGGCGATGCGTATCCGCGACGTGTACCAATCCGCCATCCACGACGGCGCCACGGCGGCCTCCTTCGAGAGTCGTTCGACTTCCGCGGCCGCGCGATTGCTGCGCGCTTCCTGCGCGAGCACGAGACGACGCGCCGCTTCGCGCGCCTTGGCCTCGTACATGCGCCGCTTGTCGTCCTCCAACGCGAGTTTGAAGTTGAGATTCCGGACGCGATCGTCCGCGGCGCTTCCCGTAAGAAGTTCGAGCCGAGCCGATTCGGCCTCGCGCCAAGCGACTTCGGCCTTCGCCGTCCACACCTTTTCTTCGAGAACGCGCAATCCGTCCGGGACCATCCCCGCTTCGCGACTGCGTTCGAGACTTCGCTCGGCGGCGGCGAGCGTCGCGCGAGCCTCCGAGAGATCGTTGGCGGCGCCGGGAAGCTTCGAAGCGGCGCTTTCGGAGTCCTTGCGGAAGCGATCCAGGTCGGCCTTGACCTTGACTCGGTAGGTCTCGACCTGCTTCGCCGCGCTCGCGGCGGTCGCCCGTTCGTTGCGCAACTTGGCTTCCGCGTCGTCCGCGTGCGGCTCCGTCAGGCCGGTCGGGGCCACCAACTCCTGCCGCACCTTGACGGCGCGGCGTTCGTCCGTTTCGCGACCGGACTTCGAACGCGCGGCTTCCGTCGATTCGACCACCAAGGCGGAGCGAGCCGCGAGCAGAGATTCGAGAACGACGACCTGCCCCTTCAACGTGGCGACGAGATCGGCGCGGACCCGGTCCGGAGCCGCGGCCAACCGACGCTCTTCCGCATCGATCGTCCATCGCAGGCTGCGCACCAGTTCCGTCGTGGCCGCCTCACCGGCCGGCACGGCGCGCGAGCCCGGAGCGTCGAGCGGACGTGTCTCCTGCGCCCGGACGTCCTCGGATCGGGACGTCGTGGTCGGGATCGACTGGGCCGAAGCGACCGCGCATGCGAGCACGAGCCACAATCCCGGTCCGCACAAGGCGAAGCATCGTTTGGTCATCATGACGTTCGGGCGGAAGCCCCGTCGGGATGCTAGCATTCCCCGCGCAATCGGTTGTTCCCATGAACCGCTCCGAAATCATCCTCCTCGGGTCGCTCGTCGTCGTCGCGGCGGGGGCTTTTCTCCTCGAAAACGCCAGTGTCGACACGATCCGACCGATCGCCATCGGCATCGTGATCCTGCTCAACGTCGGTTTCGTCTACGGCGGCATCCGGCGCATCCTGAAACGCAACGCCGAAGCGAAGGCGATTCGGGAAGCGATGGCGCAGGCCGAGGCCCTCGAACGCGAAGCCGCCGAAGGCGGCGGCGAACGTTCCTAGACGTCCACGCTCCCGCCGCCGTGCGTCGAGTCGGTGAAATCCCAGTCCGAAAGGACGTCTTGAGTCGTCGATTGGATGCGGATCGGATCTCGTAGCCGATCGAGCTCCGTCATCAGCACCACACGGGCCGCCGGGTCCGGCTCGCGCATGAGGCGCGCGGCGGCGGCGCGGAATCTCTCCATGTCGTCGGCGGGTCCGGGGGCCGACGCGACCGCCGCGAGCGCGTCGAGAAGAAACGGATCGGCTTCGACGATCGGCTTCAGGCGCTCGGCGAACCGCAGCGCGGCTTCGGGACCCGCGTCTTCGATTCCGTGGACGAGGCCGAGATCCGGAGTCTCGCCCGAAACCAACGCCGACAAAAGATAAAGGTTTCCGAGCAGCGCGAGACGCGCGCGGACCACGAAGGCCGAACGATCTCCCCGTCGCAAGGAAGCGAAGGCCGCGACGAGATGGGCGTCGGGAGTCGCGCCTTCGATCGGCGGAATGAACGCGACCGCACGCTCCGGCATGCCGGCGAGCAACCACGATTCGCAGCAGGGCGCCGCGAGGCCGAGGGGGTCGGACGGATCTTCGGCCAGCGCCGCGGCGTAGGCTTCGGCGGCCTCGCGAGGACGCCCGAGCACCCGAAGCGCGTGACCTTCGCCCGTCGCCGCGAGAATGCGGACTTCGGCGGGCTCTTGGAGGAAATCGGGCCGCGACTTCGCGGCCTTCGCCCGAGCCGCCGTGAAGGTACGCAGGGCTTCGTCCGGGTCGCCGTCCAAGAGGTTCAGTTCGCCGAGCAGGAGGTAACCCTCCGGCCGCTCCGTATCGAGGCCGACCGCCTCCCCCGCTTTCTCCATCGCCGTGCGGATCGCGCCCTTTTCCGCGAGTTCGCGGGCCTCGAGCAGCCACTCTTCGATCATGCCGTCGGGGACGGGTTCGAGCGCGTCGCGATTCGGTCGACGCACGGGGCCTCGGCGCGGGCCGGGAGGCATCGGCGGGCGGCCCCGGCCGGGACGGTTTCCGCGAAAAGGTCCACGACGTTCGTTCATAGTCCGGCCTCCGCCGCCGCGGCGATGAGTTTGCGTGTTTCGGTGGTCACTCCGGGCCCGGAGAGTTCGGCGAACGACGAGGGCTTCGCGGTCGACGACCGGGGCGGAGCCACGGCGCGCACCGCATGAAGGATCGCCGTGATCCGGTGACGGGTGATCGTATGGCGGCATCGAGCCTTTTCCGCGTCGATCGTGATCGAGGAAAAGCCGAGCACGGCCAACGCGTCGCGCAGCGCCGATTCCGCGGACTCGCCGGGCGCGAGCCAGCGCCCGGGAAACTCGCGGAATCCTGCCAAACGCGCACCCTCGTCGATCGCGACGGTCCACGCACCACCGTCGCCCGTGGGTACGAAGGCCCGAACACAGGAAACGGCGACCGACTCCGGACGCGCCTTCTTCAGCGGGTAATCCTCGGGCACGTCGTCCGCCGCGACGCAGAACGCGCGAACGGGGCATGCGTCGCAGCGAGGACGCGTCGGTCGGCACACCAAGGCCCCGAGTTCGATCATCGCTTCGTTGAACGCACCCGCGGACGTCGCGGGCATGAGAAGACGGATCTCGTCCTCCACCGACCGTCGTCCCGCGGGTTTCGAAGGATCGACCTTGAGACCCGCGATGCGTGCCACGACGCGTCCGACGTTGCCGTCGACGGCGGGCACCGCTTCATCGAACGCGAGCGACGCGATCGCGCCCGCCGTGTAGGGTCCGACTCCCGGTAGTTCGGAAAGCGCGGCGAAGGTCGTCGGAACGTCTCCGCGATGCCGCTCGACGCAGGCGCGGGCACCGTCCCGCAGCATCCGAACGCGACGGTAGTAACCGAGGCCCGCCCACGCCGCGAGGATCGCGTCGTCGTCCGCCGCCGCCAAGGAGCGCGGCGAGGGAAAGCGCTCCATGAATGCCTCGAAACGCGGAGCGACGGTGTCGACCGTCGTCTGTTGGAGCATCACTTCCGAAACCCATGTTCTCCACGGCGTGCGGGTGCGACGCCACGGAAGATCACGCCGCGCGGCGTCGAACCAGGAGAGCAACGCGATCGAAAAATCGGCCGACGTCGGACTCACGGAGCGGTCCACGAGATGTCCGCGGAGGGATAAAACCCTCCGGTATCGTCATCTCGGAACCCTTCGATGAACGGCGCGATCCGCGGAGCCGTCGCGTTGAACGGATGGAATGCGCGGTTCCGAAGTTCGAGCCACCCACGAGTGACGTTGCGTCCGCGCGGCGCTCCGCTCGGTTTGCCGACGAGAGAACCACGCACGTCGAAGCGTCCGCCGATCCATTCGCCCTTCACGTAGGGTTCGACCGGCTTCCGATCTTCGGTGACGACGTGGGCCGAGAGGTCTTTGAACTCGAGCCACCCGGGTGTCCGCTGCGAGTCGGGACGACGATCCGTGAGGACCGCTCCGCCTCCCTGTTCTTCGGGAGCGGACGGGCCGCCGCAAGCGGCGATCACGAGCGGGACGATGACGAAGAGGCGGCGCATCACATTCGGATTGTGCGCGGACGACGACGATCTTGCAACCTCGACTCCGCCTCGAGGAACGCGATCGCCAATCGCACCTTCACATCCACCGGAATCCCTCGACGCTCGCGACGCGCGAGCCATGCCTCGACCCCCCGAAGCGGCACCACGTGAACCGTGATCGCTTCATCGCCATCCCCACCGCCCGACGCGACCCGACGGCACCCCGACGCGACGAACAACTCGACGCATTCGTCGGTGATTCCGGGGCTGACGGGCCCGGCGCACACGCGACGCATGCGCGCCGCCCGAAATCCGGTTTCCTCGAGCAGTTCACGGCGTGCCGCGGAGGCCGAGGATTCGCGGGATTTGCCGGGGAGGTCGCCGACGAGTCCCGCCGGAATCTCGATCACCGCGGACCCCATCGGTGGACGCCATTGTTCGACGAGGACCATTTCGCCGTCGACCGTGAGCGCGGCGACACCGACCGCGGGACGCGGACTGGTACGTTCGACCGCCTCCCAAGTTCCGATGCGCACGAAGCGGAGGAATCTCCCCTCCGTGACCACCTTCCGCACGGGCTTTCCGGAAGGCCGGCTCATGCCGAATCCACCCGGGTCTCGCCGCCGAGGGCAACGGTCGTGGTGCTCATCCGCCCGGCGGCGTCCGCGAACCTGGCGGCGTACGCGGGTCTCACGCGTTCCGCCATCGCGGCGGCGGTGCCGGGGCGCATGAAAGCCAACAGCGAGCCCCCGAATCCGGCCCCCGACAACGTCGCACCGACGACGTCGGCGTCGTTCTGAAGCAGATCGAGGAGGAAGCTCGTCTCGGGGGTGCCGGCACCGAAAAAGTCGATCATCGACCGACCGCTCTGATTCATCAACGCGCCGAAGGCGGCGAGGTCGCCTTGCGAAAGACTCGTGAGTCCGTTGCGCACGCGCTTGTTCTCCGAAAGAACGTGGTCGGCGCGCCTCGCGGCCACCGGATCGAGGCGCGACCTTTGTCGACGAAAGTCCTCATAGCCGATCGGACGGAGCGTCGGACGTTCACCTTCCACTCCGAGTGCACGGGCGACGGATCGACATTCTTCGACTCGGGCGTTGTACGGCGACACCCGCAAGTCACGAACCACGCCGGAATCGACGAGGACCGCTTCGAACGGCGGGCACCTCTTCGGCACGGCGTAGGATTTCGGCACGCCGTCGAGACAGTCGAGGTACACCACCTTCCCGACGCCGCCGAAAAGAATCACGGCGGGATCGAGCAATCCCACTTCCACCCCCGCGAAGCGCCGCTCCGCATCCACGACGAGGCGCATCCGGTCGCGGGCATTCATGTCGCGCCCTTCGAGTTGGAGCAGAGCCCCGAGCCATGCGACCGCGAGCGCGGCGGACGAAGCCACACCGCCGGGGCGCAGATCGCCTTCGATCCACGCGTCGCAGCCCGTCGTGATCGGACCTTTTTCGGCGACCGCCACCGAAACTCCACGCAGGTAATCGGCGAAGTCTCCGGTCGGTCGAAGGGCTTCGCCGATCGACCATTCCGGCATCCCCGGAAAGTCGCGGGAACGGACGCGGACGCGTCCGTCGTCGCGCCGACGGAACGCGATTCGCAGTCGGGCACGGGTCGTCATCCCCAAGACGAGCCCGTCCTGGTGGTCGGTGTGGGCGCCGAGGGGGCTGACGCGATAGGGCGCTTCCGAGACGAAGAGTCGCTCCCCGGGGCCCCATACGGATTCGAACCGCTGTACGATGGTTTCGGTCACGGCGTCCAAGGATGGACGCCCGACGCGCTCCGAGCAAGTCCCATGCTCCGATTGTTCCTCTCCCTCCTTTCCATCGTCACTCTCGCGACCGCTCAGGGCGCGACGGAAACTCCCGCGTTCGACGCGGCGGCGGCGGAACACCTGCTCAATCGGGCGGGGTTCGGCGCGGGGCCCGAAGAAATCGCCGAAGCCGTGACCCGGGGACGGGCGGCCACCGTCGAACGCCTTCTCGACGTCCCGTACGGCGCGAGAAACGCACCGCGATTCGAGCGTCGTCCGATTCCACCCCGAACGAGCCGAAAGGCCGTCACCGACACCCGTCCCTCCCTCACCAAGGAGGAAGCCGACAAGGTCGTACAAAAGTCGAACAACGACGCCGAGGCCGCCGACCTGAAGCAGTTGCACGACTTCCGATCGTGGTGGGTCGAGCGGATGATCCGCTCCGAAGCGCCGCTTCGCGAAAAGGTCACCCTCTTCTGGGCGGGTCACTTCACGTCGAGTCAACGGGACGTCCGCAACTCGCTGCACATGGTGATGCAGAACGAGTTTCTGCGCGACGAAGCGCTCGGATCGTTCCGTACCCTGCTCCACGGGATCGCGAAGGATCCCGCGATGCTTCGCTACCTCGACAACAACCGCAACCGCAAAGGAAAGCCCAACGAGAACTTCGCCCGGGAAGTGATGGAACTCTTCTCGCTCGGCGAAGGGAACTACGGCGAGAACGACGTCAAGGAAGCGGCGCGGGCCTTCACGGGTTGGAACTTCCGCGACGACCGTTTCGTTCTCGACGCGGCCAACCACGATTTCGGAGAAAAAACGCTCTTCGGACGTACCGGACGCTTCGGCGGCGAAAACGTCATCGACCTGTTGCTCGAGCATCCGGCGTCGACGCGATTCGTCGCCGGACGTCTCCTCGGGTTCTTCGTTCACCACGCACCTCCGACGGAGATGGTCGATCGCTACGCGGATCTCCTCCGGAAACACGATTGGAACATCGCGCCCGTCCTGAGGGCGCTGTTCAACGATCCGGATTTCTACCGTCCGGAATTCGTCGGGTCGCGCATCCTCGGCCCGATCGAATTCGGCGTAGCCTCGGCGCGGCGCATGCCGGGCGACCTCAAGGCACCGGGATGGCTCTTGGCATTCGCCGCCGACGGCATGGGCCAGTCCCTCCTCGCCCCTCCCAACGTGCGCGGATGGGAAGGCGGCGACGCGTGGATGACGTCGTCGAGCCTGCTCGCCCGCGGCAACCTCGCCCTCGCGATGTGCGACGGATTCGACGCACGTTCCGCATCCACCCTCGGGCTCGGCGGCTCCGCGGATGCGACCAACCGCATCGTCGCCGCTCTCCGGGCGGGCGGCGCCAAGGAATGGCGTCCCGAAATCCCCGTCGGACGATGGATCCGCGACGCCGGTCTGAAAGACCCCGAAGACGTCGTCGACGCCCTCTGCGACCGATTCCTCGGCGTACGGGTGTCCGAGGCCTCCCGAGACACGCTGCTCGCCTACGCGTTCGACGTCCTGCCGCCGGACTGGGACGCCCCCAAGATGACGAAGGACGCGGACCGTCGGCTCGCGCGCCTCCTCCACCTCGTTCTCAGCCTCCCCGAGGCGCAACTCGGATGACACCCATGCGACGACGCGACTTCTTGGCCTCGGTCGCCGCTTCCGCGGCGTGCCTCTGCGCCGCACCTCGATCGGGGATCATGGAAAGCCTCCTCCCCACGGACCCGGATCGGGTTCTGGTGCTCCTGCAGATGTCCGGCGGCAACGACGGACTTTCCATGGTCGTTCCGTTCGGCATGGACACCTACCACAAGGTGCGCCGCGCCTCGAGAATTCCGACCGAATCGGTACTCAAGCTCGACGCCCTCGTCGGATTCAATCCGTCGCTGAAGGCCCTCATGCCGATTTGGGAATCGGGACGGCTCGCGGTCATCCAAGGCGCCGGATACCCTTCGCCGAACCGTTCCCACTTCGAGTCGATGGACATCTGGCACGCCGCCGACACGCGCGGTCGCGACGCGGGTGAAGGTTGGGTGGGACGCTGGGCGGACGCGGTTCCCGACGAAACCTTCGACGCCAACACCGTCGTGCACGTAGGCGGCGACAAGCCTTGGTCGCTGCATGCCCGCCGCCACGCGGCCGTGGCCTTCGCGCGCGCCGACCTCTTCAAATGGCACGGCACCGCCGACGAACAAGCCGCCTTCGAGCGCGTGGCGGAAACGACGGGTCGCGACGGTGGGCGCGACGACGCCATCGAACGGATTCGGCGCGCGATTCGCGACGCGCAGACGTCGTCGTCGGCGATCCGGAACGCGGCCGCCGCCTACAAACCCAAAGCCAAGTATGGAAATTCAGCGTTGTCGAGGCAGTTGGCGACGATCGCCGCGCTCGTCCACGGCGGCGTCCGCGGAAGGGTCTACTCCGTCACCTTCGGCGGGTTCGACACGCATACGGGACAGCGCGCCCGTCACGACGCATTGATGGCGGATCTCGGCGATTCCTTGGCGGCGTTCCTCTCCGATCTTCGCGAGCAAGGTCACGACAAGCGCGTCGTCGTGATGACCTTCTCGGAGTTCGGTCGTCGCATCGAAGAGAACGCGAGCGGTGGCACCGACCACGGCACCGCGGGGCCGATGTTCGTCGTCGGCACTCCGGTCGTGGGCGGCCTCTACGGCACCCATCCGAGTCTCGACGATACCGATCGGGGCGATCTGAAGTTCAACGTCGACTTCCGTCGTGTCTACGCGACGTTGATCGACCGTTGGATCGGCGGCGACGCGCGGCGGATTCTCGACGGCGAATTCGCGCCGCTTCCTTTCCTCGCCTGAACCGCGGACGGTCAGCCGCCTGCGGTCGGCTGATCGACGTCGATCCGGCGCGCCGCAAGCGTCCGCGTCAGCGCGGAGAGCCGAAAGGGCTTGGGCAGCAACGTCGCTCCCGCCGCGTGAAGACGCGCGGCATCCGCGTCGGAGGGCACCTCGCCCGAAACCACCACCGTGCGCGCGCCGATACCGGGGTCGAACGCCACCGCGCGATCCACGACCCACGCACCTCCCCCACCGGGGAGATTCATGTCGCAAACGAGCATGTCGGGCCGTTCGTCCGCGAGAGCGCGAACCGCGGCCGTCGCATCGGCCGCCTTGACGATCCACGCTCCGGCCGCGGTCAATACTTCACCGAGGAGATCGAGGACGACGGGATCGTCGTCGACGACGAGTACCTTCATCCCAAAGAGCGGACCGTTGGACATGCGCGTTTTCCGGACCGCCGAAAATGAGCGGCCCCGAAAACTCTTTCGACCCTTCGCGCCCGGCCGATAAGATCTTCCCCGGTGCGGAAAACACGATGAGCCCACGCGAATTCGAGAAACTGGTCAAAAACGTCTTCGAATCCCTGCCGCCGATGTTCCGTGAACATTTGGCACACGTGGAGCTCGTCGTCGAAGATTGGCCCGATCAAGACCTCGTCGACGACCTCGGTCTCGGCGACGACGAAGCGCTCTACGGGATCTACGAAGGCGAACCGCTGACCGAAGCCCGCTCCGTCGAAGACGGTGCGCCGATTCCGGTCATGCCGACGATCCGCATCTTTCGGAAGGAACTCGAACAGGACTTCCCGAATCGCGAAGAACTCGTCGAGCAGATCCGCATCACGGTGATCCATGAAGTGGGGCACCACTTCGGGCTCGACGACGACGCGATCGACAAACTCGGCTTCGGCTGAAATGCGCACACCCGCCCGAAGCGAAGCGCTTCGGACGGGTGCGAGGCGGATCGACGGCGATCAGGGAACGACGAGGACGGACGCCTTCGCCAGCGACACGATGCGTTCGCTGACGCTTCCGAGCAGGAGTTCCTTGAAGAACCCGAGGCCTCGACGTCCGACGACCGTCACGTCCTGCGCACCTTCCTTGGCTCGGGTGCCGAGAACTTCGAGCGGGCTGCCCACGGCCGCCTTGAGCGGAACGTCGCCCGCCGCGTTCACGACTTCGGCCGAGGGAAGGGCGCCTTCTTCGACCACGGCCAACGCCTCGGTTTCAGCCTTCGGCCACAGCGACTTCGCGCACTTGACCGCGCGAGCGGACGATGGGGATCCGTCGACGGCGTCGAGGATGCGCAGGGTGTGATCGGTCGGCGGAAGGTCGTGAACGACGAGGGTCGGGCACTTCGCCCGACGCACGATGTGCGCCGAATTCGAGCCGAGCAGAAGATGACCGAAACGGCCGATCTCGCGGCGACCGACGACGATCAAATCCGCCCCCCACTTTTCGGCTTCGCCGAGGATGAAGTCTCCGGGGATCGCGTGATGCACGGAGCAGGACGCCTTCACTCCCGCATCTTCGAGGGACTTGCAGACGAGGTTCGCCCGCTCCGTTTGGGCGTTGATCGCGGCGTCGAACATGCGGGCGACTTCCGTCACCCCTTCGTAGGTCGCGATCGGGAACGTCGACACCGCATGGGCGAGACGCACCTCGCCGCCGTGACGCGCCACCAAGTCCTTCGCCCACGCCACCGCCGCCGAGGCTCCCGGCGAATCGGACCATCCCACGAGGATCTTCATGCTGCCATTCCTCCATGCGCATCCGCGCACATCTCGATGGTACGAAGAGGGCAGTCTTTGCGGAATCTCCACCTTCCGGTGGCGCTGAGTTTCTGTCACCGTTGACCATGACCGCGACGATGATCGGTCCGGGGCTTCCACCGCCCCATCGGCCCTACGAGGCATTTTCGTTGCCTTCGTTCCGCCGCTACTTGGCGGGCCTTCTCTTCATCACGCTCGCTTGGGGCGTGCAAGCCGTGGTCGTGGGTTGGCAGGTGTACGAACTCACGGGAGACGAATACGCGCTCGGTCTCGTCGGGCTCTGCGAGTTCATTCCGTCGTTCCTCGTGACGCCGATCGCGGGCAACCTCGCCGACAGAAAGTGCCGGCGGAAACTCGCTCTCATCGGTGCGATGGGCCTGCTCGCGGCGAGCCTCGCCCTCGTCGCCGTCGCCTTCATGAGCCGCGGATCCGGTCCGAACGACGACGGGCCGATGCACGCGCGATGGATCTACGGCATCCTGATCGTCGCCGGACTCTTCCGCGGATTGACGACTCCCGCCCGCTCGGCTCTGGGCTCGGAAGTCGTGCCCCGCGAGATGCTGGCGACGGCGATCTCGTTGCGCACGTCGACCTGGCAGATCGGCGCGGTCTTGGGACCGGCGCTCGGAGGCTTGGCCTACAAATTCGGCGGAGCGTCGACGTCCTACCTCGTCGACGCCGGGCTCATCATCGCCGCCGCGTTCGCCTTCGCGTTGATCCGTATTACGCCGCGCACGATCACCGTCGCCGCGGACGAGCCGTTCTTCGCGGGGATCACCGAGGGGTGGCGCTGTCTGAAGGAACGCAAGGAGATCATCGCCGCTCTCACGCTCGATCTCGTCGCCGTCCTGTTCGGTGGAGCGGTGGCCCTCCTCCCCGTCTTCGCCAAGGACATTCTCCACGCGGGTCCGGGGACCTTGGGGCTCCTGCGCTCCGCGCCGTCGCTCGGAGCCGTCGCGGTCGCATTGGTCATCACCCACCTTCCCCCCTTCGAGCGGGCGGGCCGCGCGATGATCATCGCGGTCGTCGGATTCGGCGTCGCGACGATCGGATTCGCCCTGTCGAAAGACGTCTGGCTGTCCGGGTTGTTCCTCGCGATGACGGGCGCCTGCGATTACGTGAGCGTGGTCGTCCGCCACACGTTGGTTCAGGTCCGCACCCCGCCGCACATGCTCGGGCGCGTCACGGCGTTGAACGCGCTCTTCATCGGTTCCTCCAACGAGTTGGGCGCCTACGAGTCGGGCCTCGCCGCACGCCTCATGGGGACCATTCCGTCCGTCGTTTTCGGGGGGTGCATGACGATCCTCTCCGCCGTGGTCGCCTTCTTCACCTGTCCCCCGCTGCGCAACCTGAAGCGCCTGCGGGATGCCGATCCGCACCAAAACACCGACTGAATCGTTGCACGGACGGGGGCGAACGTGTGAAATCGGCATCGGAGGTCCTCGATGCCGTCCATCCGCGCCCTTCTCGCCGTCGCCGTCGTTTCCTCGCTTGCAGCCGCCCAAACGGAACTTTGGATTCCCGACAATCTGCCCAACGCGGGGACGTGCAACGCGTATCCCTTCGGAACCGCGACGTGCACGTTGGTCGAGAGGATTCCCGCGTCCCTCCTCGATCCGGCGAACCGCGCCGTGACCGGCGTCGCCTACGCGCCGTGCAACAGCGGCACCTTCTCGACCGCGTCGGCCATCGTCGGCATCGGCCATCTGTCGTCGACCGCCGCGCAGCCGTTCACGTTTCCCACCTTCGACGCGGCGGGCAACCTGACGTCGACGGGGATGTTCCTCGATTTCACCTTCATGTGGCGCACGCCGACGGACGGCCCTCTCGTCTACCCCTACACGGCGAACGTCTGGTCGCCGTTTCCGACGTCACCGAGTTACGCACCCTTCGTTTGGAACGGCGTCGATCAGGTCGGCATCTTCCTCATGCACCAAGGTTCGACGGGCACGTCGACCTTTCATCGCACCGCCACCGAACCCGCGCGCTGGTATGCGCTGGCATGGAATCCGACCGTCTCCTCGGGTTCCGGCGCCAACGGACCGAAGACGCGCTTGACCGTCGCGCCCGCGGTGACGGGCCCCACGGCCACGACCGTCGGAACGGGGTGCCCGAGCGCGAATTCCATCGTCCCGGCGATGACGACGCTTCAACTTCCCGCGCTCGGCAACTTCGGATTCTCGGTGGACGTCGGCGGCGTGCCCGCGAACACGGCTCTGCTCCTTTATGCGTCGATCGGGATCGCGCCGTCGCCGACGCCGGTCGGAGCCGGCTGCGTCGTGTACCTCGACATTCCGACGCTGACGATCCTCGTGAACGCCGCGATCTTCCCCATCGGTCCCGTTCTCTCCGGACCGACGGGCACGGCGGGTTTCGGATTGCCGATTCCCAACGACCCCGGGTTGGCGGGGACGCACGTCGGGCTGCAGACGGTCGTCTTCGATGCCGCCGCGCCGTTGACCGTCACGCTGACCAACGCACTCGAACTCGTCCTCCACTGATCGAGCGTCCCGAAAATGCGCGAAGCCCGCGCGGCGTGTGCCGAGCGGGCTTCTAGCGCACCCAGGAGGACTCGAACCTCCAACCTTCTGATCCGTAGTCAGATGCTCTATCCAATTGAGCTATGGGTGCTTTGAGGACGGCGAAATTACGTCCCCGGAGGCACCCCTTCAAGGGGCCGGGAACGCCCGAGGAGGATTGCTCGAATGCCCGGGAAAATCAGCGGGATTCGTCGGGCGGTTTCCACGTCCACCACATCTGCAAGTAGAGGAGCGGGCCGGGGATCTGACCGATGATGAGGGGCAGATCGCCCTTGTGGAAGGAATACGCGGCGATGAGAAGCCCGCCGAAGAAACTCACCGCGAAGAAGGCGCGGGGCATGGCGACCGCTCCGCGGCGCTCGGTGGCCACCCATTGAAGGATGAATCGCGACTGCCATACGAACTGTCCGACGATCCCGATGACCAACCAATGCCACCGTTCGTGTTCCCAGGACTCACGAACCTTCGGGTCGCTGAACAACGCCGTCGCGATCACCGCGACGAGGAGGAACGTCAACCCGAGTACGGTTCCCGTACTCAATCCGCGCCCGGGCGTTCGATCGAGGCTGAGGTTGCGGACGTAGATCACGAGCGTCGCCGCATAACCCGCGGCGAAGACGACGTCACCGACTTTGAGCCATGCGTAGAGGGCGCCGAGCACGGCTCCCACCATCGACAAAACCCAGAAGAGGCGCGGCGTCACCACCGACCCGTTCGCCTTGCGGGTCAGCCACCACTGGAGGCCCATGCGTGCGAAGAAGCACCCCTGCGACGCCCAACCGACGAGGGCGAAAGGCATGCCGTCGAATCCGGTCATGACGACGGCGGCGCCTCGCGAAGCGGACGTGCGAGGGCGGGAGACTCGCGATAGCCGGTCGACGTCGACGCCGAAACCGCACCTCCACGCCCGATTTCGTCGACCGCGTAGCGGAAACGTCGGGTCTGCATCCATCGAACGACGAGGCAGTCGCGCAACGCACGGAAGACCCGGTTCCAAACCCCGTACTTGCTGGTTCCCGCCACGCGCGGTCTGTGCGACACGACGACTTCCGTCGACGTAAATCCTTCGAGATGCGCGAGTGTGATGAAGAAGCGATGGAAGCCCGTGAACAACGGGATCCTGTCGGCGATCTCTCGGCGGAACACCTTCAGGGGGCATCCCGTGTCGACGATCGTCTCTCCCGTCAGGCGATTTCGGACGCCGTTCGCGATCTTCGTCGACACCGTCTTCAGGAATCCATCCTTGCGGCGGGCTCGGCGCCCATACACGAAATCCGCACCCGTCGCGTCACGGGCGGCGAGCATCGCCACGAGATCGGCGGGGTCGATCTGGAGATCGCCGTCCATCGTCGCGATCCAGTCGGCGCGCGCGGCGCGAAAACCGGCGTCGAACGCGGCGGTCTGTCCGGTGTTCGCCCGCAGGCGCAGATAGCGGACGCGCGGATAGCGCGACAATTCGCGAAGGATGGCGTCGTGGGTGCCGTCCCGCGAGCCGTCGTTGACCAACACGACTTCCGCTTCCGGCGCGGCCTTCGCCAACACGCTTTCGAGCTCCGCCAAAAGCGGAGCGATGTTCCCCTCTTCGTTGTAGACGGGGATGACGATCGAGAGCGAAGGACTCACGGCCCCATCCTAACGGGATCGGGGCCGTGGAGCCGAACGCATCGGGGACCGACGGGCGTCAGCGGTCGCGCCACCAGTTGCCGCGAAGCGGGGTCGAACGGTCCGTGGGGACGTGATTGAACAAGGACACCTTGTCCTTCTCGTACACCACCTTGCCGTTGACGAGGACGATTTCCGCGAACGAACGGTAATCGAGGGGCTCGCGGTCCATCACGAGAAGATCCGCGTCCTTGCCCGCATCGATGCTCCCGACGCGATCGTCGATCTTGAGGATCTTCGCCGCCGCAAGCGTGATCGACGCCAAACCGGCCTCTTCCGACGCCCCGCCGCGAATCGCGAAGCATGCTTCCATCGGCAGCGCCATCAGATCGCGACCGGGCAAGCCGTCGGTCGAGATCGACGGCGACAACGGCTGCACCGCGAAGGTGTAACCGGCCTTTTCGAGGGCCGCCGGGTTGATGGGACGCCACCCGGTGGGCTCGTCCATCAAACGGTTGCGCGGTTCCGCTCCGTCGGACGGACGCTGCCGAGGATTCAGCATGAACATGAATCGACCGCGTGCGAGATCCGGAAGAGAGGCCCATGCCTCCGTCGCGTCGGTCACGATCACCGGAAGGTTGAATTCCTCCGACAGTCGGGCCAACTCGGCGAGTTCGGAACGACTCGAAGCTCGAATGAAAACCGGGATCTCGCCGTCGAGGGCACGCGCGAACGCGGTGACGTTCTCGTCAGCGGTCGGAGCCTTGCCTCCGGCCGGATCGGCGATGAACTTCGCACGGGCCTTCCTGAATTCGACAGCCCGTTTCAGAAGGTCGCGCACGGTTTGTTTCGCGGATTGATCCGACGGCCCCGCGGGACCGATGGGATCGCCGCCGAACGGCCCGCGAAGCGGCTCCGTCGAGGCATAGGTGACCCAAAGCGCCGCCTTGTCCTTCACCGCGAGACCATCGAGCGTCCCGTAGGTGTGCTTGCCGATGAATCCCGCGAGGTTGCCCGTCGGCGACGGCGATCCGCCTTCGAACGCCGTGGTGATTCCCGCGGAGAGCGCCATCAACATGCGGATGTTGTAAGGGTCGGCCTGGTCGCCGGGAGAATCTTCGCCGCGC
The DNA here is from genome assembly GCA_017853435.1 of Planctomycetota bacterium. GTDB lineage: Bacteria > Planctomycetota > CAIWVZ01 > CAIWVZ01. The sequence continues at coordinate 17,040 of JAFMJN010000029.1, forward strand.
GCCATGAATCCGCCGCCGAAGGTCTGCAGCGATCGCAGGGCGATGAATCCGGGAGCGACGTGCTTCCCCTTGCCGTCGATGATCTTCGCGCCTTCCGGCACCGGGATGTCACGGCCGACGTCGAGGATGCGGTTCTCGAAGACGAGGACCGTTCCCCGACGGATCGGAGGGCCGGACACGGGCCAAATCGTCGCATCGACGATCGCCGTGAACGGACTGTCGACCGCGGGGCGGGTTTCGGCCTTCGCTTCGGCCGCGCGGGACTCCGCGCGGCGGCGACGCGGACGCGACGACGGGCGCGACTCCGACGTCGCCGTATCGCCGGGCTTCGATTCCGGCGCCGGCGGCGTCGGATCCAGCGCCGTGACGCAGCCGATCAGAATCGCGACGAGAAACGGAACACGCAGGCGTTTCATGGGGCCTCCGTCGCGTCGTGCACGGTCGTGCCGCGCACCATCACACGCAACAACTTCGACGAGGGAACGAACGGGTCACCCGACCAAAGCAGCAGGTCCGCCGACATTCCGGCGCCGAGGGCACCGATGTCCTTCTGGACGCCCAGCATCTCGGCGGGGACCATCGTGACCGAGCGCAACACGTCGTCGCGGGAAACGCCGCGACGCACGACTTCCGAGAGATGGAAAGCGAATCCCGTGAAACCGGGGGCCGGATTCTCCGGGATCAACGCCACGGGGATCCCCGCGTCGAAGAAGCGCACGGGTGTGGGGATCTCGATGTCGGTGTCGGCCTTCAGGACCGAACCCGTCGTCAGGACGACGGGCACGCCGAGTTCCTTCACCAGTTCGACCGAACGCCAGCATTCGGGGCCGAGGCAGAGAATCGGGCGGAACGCCGGAAACTCCTTCATGATCGGCTGGAAATGCAGCAAGCCGTGGGGTGCGCGAATCCCGAGGAACCCCGGGAGGCGCTTCTCCATGACGTCGACCAAAGGCATCACCTTCGGATCCTTCGACGGCTCGGACGGCTTCGATTCCGAAGCCTTCGATTCGGAGGACTTCGAATCTCCGCTTTCGGGCTTCGACTCCGACTTCGAGGGCTTCTTCGGATTCGCGAGGTCGTCGCGATACTTCTGAGCCTTGCCGAGGATTTCGCGGAAGAACTTCTTGGTCGACGTCTTCGGGTCGAATCCCATCGCGAGCGACGTGGAACCGGCTCCCAAAATGTCTTCGACGCGCGGATCGCGGTCCGCCTTCGCGGCCGGAGCCACGAAGACTCCCTGCCCCGTCACGCCTCCGTTGATCGGAAGAAGATTGAGCCGCGTGAACCCGGCCTTGGCGGCGGCGGCGATGACGTCCCACGACTGTGGTTTGACGTCCCCCGACACCTGGCGATCCGCCGCGCTCGTCGTCCCACCGAGGTCTCCCGACGAGATGCCGAAGCCGGATGCGTACGGATGAATGAATCCCGGAGTGAGGTGCCAACCGGCGCCCTCGAGCACGTCGGCCATCTCGGGAATCGGCGTCTCCGACGCCGCGCCGACTTTGACGATGCGTCCCCCTTCGATGAGGACGACGGCATCGTCGATGGGCTTCCCGGTCACCGTCCACGCACGGGCCACGCGGATGGCGGTCAGCCGGTCCTGCGCGAATCCGACGAAGGCGAGCAATGCCGCGGCCGCAAGAATACGAAGCGTCATGGGGCGCTCAGAAACGGATGCCATCGCGATCGGCGTCATAGCCCACCTCCCCGTCGACGATGACGACGTGTGCGCGGCTTCGCGGATCGAACGGGTCACCCGTCCAGATCGCGATATCCGCATCCTTGCCCGGCTCCAAAGAACC
>JAFMJN010000221.1 GCA_017853435.1 Planctomycetota bacterium
GAACGGGCGACGCGACGAGCCTGGGCGACGATTCGCTCCCGCTCCTCGGCGGACAGCCCGATCGCCCGACGAAGCCCTTCCGCCAGCGCGTCGACGTCGGTGCCTTCGCAGAGGATGCCGCTCACCCCGTCGACCACCACTTCCGGAATTCCTCCGACCGGAGTCGCCACGACGAGTACTCCGGCCGCCATCGCGTCCGCGATCGAGGTCGGAAGACTCTCGTCGGTCGAGAGGGAGAGCAGGATGTCCGTCGCCGCGAACAGCGAGCCCGGGTCGCTGACGAAGTCGCGGATGCGGACGGAGTCGCCGAGCCCGAATTCGGCGATCCTTCGGCGGCAGGCATCGACGTAGGCCGGGTAGAACCGGGTGTAACCGACCAGGTCCAGGCTGAAACGCAGGCCGTCCTGCGCCACCCGCGCGGCGGCGACGATCGTCTCGAGTTGCTGCTTCCGCTCCTGAAACGTCCCGGCCACCAGCAGTCTCGGCACCGGGCCCCCCGACGGGCGCGGCATCGGCCCGATGGCCTCGAGCATCCTGCGTTGACCGATCTCGAACAACGAACGCGGGGCGGCCCCGCGCGAGCAGACCTTCGGAAGACCTCCGAGAAGGTCGCTCCAACGCTTCGCGAAGCGGATGCTGTCCGAGTGGACGATCGTGCAGTGGTCCGACGGGGTCGCCCTGTCCGCCGCGTCGGTGGTCGAGACCTGGTACAGCGACGCGACGTGAGCGATCCCGAGTGACTTCGCCGCGGCACCGATCGCCGGCGCATACGTGATGCTGTGCACGAGGGCCGGGCGCACGCGCTCGAGACAGCCGCGGACCTCGGCTCGCTCTTCCTCGAGGCTGGCGGGCGGGGGTGCGACGGGCTCCGTGAAACAGGAGAATCGGGCGAACTCGACGGCGGGTGGATCACCCCCCAGGGCCTCGACCAAGTTCACGACGTCGGGATGCCCCTCGAAGACCCGGGGGAGCAGCAGGACAGGCTCGATGCCCGACTGGCGCGCGGCCCTGACGCGGCGAAGCAACTGGATCTCCCCTCCGCCGAGGAAGGGCGAGTGGAACGCGTAGACCACCCGGGGGCGCCCGTCCGCATGGCGCCGGTCGCGAGTCTTGCCGTGAAACTCGACGGCGCGGAGAGCGCCTTCGTGCTGGTGGAGTCGGCCCTCCACCGTGAACTCCTCCCGGACATGCTCGATGCAACGCCACCGCATCGAGGCGACCTCCTGGCGGGGGCGCTCCAGGGCTTCGCGGATCGCGTCGTACCAGTCGGCGGCCGTGTTCCGCGCCTTCAGGCACGTCAGTCCCGCGGGAAGGGGGCGATACTGCGGCACGTCGGAGAAGATGCCGAGCGCCCCCGCGATCGCGGTCTCGTAATACTTGATGCGCGCCTTCCCGAGACGAGGTCGGGGATGATCGAGGAGCGGCGTCAGGAGAACGTCGAATCCCGCCGAGGCGAGCGAAGACAGGTACTCGTGGTAACTGAAGGTGAATTCCTTCTGGACGACGGGAGCCGCGAGGGGGGGCAGGCCGCCGACGTCGAGCCCCCAGAACTCGAACACGACGCGATCGCGATTTTCGTCCGCGATGCGACGAAGCGCCTCCCAGAGAAGCTCGAACTCTTCGATCCTATAGCCGGACCCGGTGTAGCCGATCTTGACCGGGCGAGACGGATCCGGGACCGGTGGCGACGTCGGCAGGAAGCGAGCCGGGATCGCGCCGTTGTCGGGCACGACACGCGGATTCACCGCCCGGGCCGACTCCGCGATGAACGGGTTCGTGACGACGACGGCGTCGGCCTGCTCGATCTGGTGGACGATGTTGGCGTAGGCCGGAGTCCCCGGTGCCATGTAGGCGAACCGAGGTCCGAACTCGTGGAACGTCAACAGGTCGTCGTCCATGCAGTAGCCGACCGCGGTCCTCGATCCGACCGCGGCGTCGACCAGCTCGTTCGCCCCCTCCTCGACGGTCCTCATGAGGAGCAGCAGGTCGGTCCCGTCCAGACTCTTCGGGGACATCTCGTCGATGGGCTCGTACACGGACTTGAAGCTCCCGCGCCGTGCCAGGGTCGCGTCGAAGTTGCCCATCAGGATGTCGTTGCCGACGTCCCACGACCCCTTCGTATACCGGAGCAGGCGCGGCTGGGGAGGCGACGGATGGGACCGGAATCCCTCGACGGCCGGCACCCGGTGTCGGAAGCGGAGGTAGAACGGGAGGATCTGCTCCTCGTAGAGCCGCCTTCCGACCTCGCCGCCGATCTCGAGGTCGCCGACGCGCATGGAGTCGACGGGACACTCCCGCCACCGCTCCGGGACGAGGAGGTGATCGCGAGGAATCGCGTTCAACAGGCGGAACAACTCGATGTCGTACGGCACGGTGAGGCCGATCGACCCGCTCACCGACTCCTCGACCTCCGACGTGATGCTGTCGATGACGACGAAGGGAACGTGACGGGACAAGCGAAGCCACAGATCCCAGTCACAGAGGCGCCGCATTCCGATGTGCGGATCGTACATGCCGTACGAGAAAAAGAGATGGCGTGGTACGAGCACGGCGTTGTTCGCGATTCGATTCCTCTCGATCAGCGACAACGTGTCCACCTTCGCGTCGGGAATGACGGCGTGGCCGATCTTCATGGTGACGTGCGAACGCCCGACGACGACGGACCCGGGCTGCTGCCGGGCCGTCGCCACCAGGTCCTTCAGGGCGTCGCGTCGCCAACGGTCGTCGTCGAACTGGAAGGCGACCCACCCGCCCCTCGCGAGTTCGATGCCCTCGTTCACGCGAAGCGCGGGAAGACCGCAATTCCACTCGTGTCGGACGTGAATGATCCTCGAATCCGACGCGCGGAGGTCGTCGATGAGATCAGCGCTTCCATCGACGGAGCCGTCGTCCATGACGATGAGTTCGAGATCGTCGAAGGACTGTTCGAGGACGCTCCGGATCGACTTCTCGAGCAGCCCCCCGCTGCGCCTGCGGAAGGTCGGCAGGACGACGGAAACCGAGGGCGCGGAGTCGTCCGAACGGGCCCCGCGGATGCAGGCGTCCGCGAGGAAGTCCGCCGCAAGGATCATGACGCTCCTTAGCAATCTGCCGGCATGCGTCCCACTGATCGCGGGCCTCCTCCGCCGACTTGTCGCGATCCCTCGTCCCGAGTACTGTGCGAGGCCGTTCGATGCGGAGACGCATCCGTGCCGCCGATCGGCTTTCGATGCCCGCCATCGCCCCAGCCGCGATTCCCCGCCTCGCGCCGATGCGGGTCCTGCTCTTCGCCCCGAGCAGAATCGCCAGCGTCCAGGTTCTCGAGATGGCGTTTCGCGGGCTCGAGCAAGAAGGGGCGATCCACTACCGCGCGATCTTCGACGACGAGGCCGACGGCACCGAGCAGGCCGAGGCCATCGGACTCGCGGACGTCGTGATCTTCTTCCGGTCGTTCGAGCCACGATCCCTCGCGCTGCTCGAACGGGCCCGGGACGCCGGGCGCCCGACGATCTACGGCACGGACGACGACTTTCGCAGCCTGCCGCGCGACTCGGCGCTGGGGCGGGTGCACCATTCGCGACCCAACGCCGAGGCTCACCGCGCGCTCGTCGCGCGGGCCGACCTCCTCTGGGTGTTCACCGCGGAGATGGCGGACCGGTATCGCGAGTTGCAACCGAAGATCTTCGTGGGAAGGCTTCCGTGTCCGCTCGAAACATTCCCCCCGAGTTCGACGCATTTCGAATCGGGCCCGCCCGTCGTCGGCTACGCTGGGCGTTTCGTTCACGAGCGGGATCTCGACGTTGCCGTCCGGCCCCTCCTCGAGCGTCTCGACCGACCGGGCAGCGAACTCCGGGTCGAATTCGTCGACTGCGCACCGCGTAACCTTCGGGGACACCCACGGGTTCGCGTCGTGCCTCATTTCGAAGACGTGCTCGATTTCTACGCGTACATGCGGAGCGCTCGCTGGACCGTCGGCCTGGGCCTCCTCCGGGACGACGCCTTCAGCCGCGGCAAGACCGACAACAAGTTCCGCGAGTACGCGGCCTTCGGAATTCCGGGCATCTATTCGGATCACCCCGTCTACCGATCCTCGGTCCGGGACGGCGTGACCGGGCTGCTCGCCGCGCACGAGGAGCGAAGCGTCGGGCTCGCGCTCGACCGCCTCCTCGCCGACGTCGACCTGCGAACCCGGATTCGCGAGGCCGCGATGCAGGACGTCTCGGCCCGATATTCGCTTCGGGCGATGCAGACCCAACTTCTCGGCATGCTCACCTCGCTCGCGTGGTCGAAACAGCGGCACTCTGACCCCGGGGCCCCGCAGTTGACCCTCGTCGAGGGTCCTGAATCGGCCAGCAGATCGCGAAGACGATCCTGGCGTCGCCTGTCGGCGCTCGGAATCGTGGCGATTCGCGACACGAC
>JAFMJN010000222.1 GCA_017853435.1 Planctomycetota bacterium
AAGATCGACAAGGTCGTCCTCGTCGGCGGATCGACGCGCATCCCCGCCGTTCAAGCGATGGTGAAGGAAATCTTCGGCAAGGTTCCGGATCAGTCCGTGAACCCCGATGAAGCGGTAGCGCTCGGCGCGGCCATTCAAGGCTCGATCCTCGCGGGCGAACGCAAGGACGTACTGCTGCTCGACGTGACGCCGCTCTCGCTCGGCATCGAGACGCTCGGGGGCGTGATGACGACGCTCATCGAGCGCAACACCACGATCCCGACCAAGAAGTCGCAGGTCTTCTCGACGGCCGCGGACAATCAGCCGCAGGTCACCATTCACGTGCTGCAGGGCGAACGCCCGAAGGCGCGCGACAATCGCACGCTCGGCAACTTCGATCTCGCCGGGATCCCGCCCGCCATGCGCGGCGTTCCGAAGATCGAAGTCACCTTCGACATCGACGCCAACGGCATTCTGAACGTTTCTGCGAAGGATCAGGCGACGGGCAAAGAGACGCAGGTCCGCATCACGTCCGGTTCGGCGCTGTCGAAGGACGAGATCGAGCGGATGCGTCGCGAGGCCGAGGAGAACGCCGAGGCCGACAAGGCCGCGCGCGAACTCATCGAAGCACGCAACAAGGCCGAGGTGTTGATCTACGAAGCCGAGAAGAACCTGAAGGAGCACGGAGCGAAACTCGACGAGTCCGAAAAGAAGGCCGTCGAGGAGGCCGTCGCGGAACTCAAATCCGTGAAGGACGCCGACGAGCTCAAGAACATCGAGGACGCCATCGAGAAGGTCAATCAGGCTCTCTACAAGGTGGCGGACAAGCTCTACGCGGCGACGTCGCAGGAGCCCGCGGCGGAAGCCGCGGGTGGCGGCGGCAAGCCCGGGGACAACGTGGTGGACGCGGAATTCGAAGAGAAGAAGTGACGGGTTCGCCGCACCTTCCCGGTGCGACGTTGACCTCGGGCGGGCGGCAGGGGAGAATCCCGGCCGCCCGTCGGTCTTTCCCGGCGGCAGGTCGGACGGCAACGTGATCGAGGTGGATGGACTCGTCAAGCGCTACGGGGGTTTTACGGCCCTCCACGGGATCTCGTTTGCCGTGAGAGGCGGGTCCGTCACGGCGTTTCTCGGGCTCAACGGCGCGGGGAAGTCGACGACGCTGCGCGTGCTGTCGTGTTTTCTGCCACCGACGTCGGGCACCGTCACCGTCGCGGGGCACGACGCCGTTCGCGCGAGCGAAGCCGTGAGGCGGGAAATCGGCTACCTCCCCGAGTCGGTGCCGTTGCATCCGGAGATGAAGGTCGGCGAGTACCTCCGATTCCGGGCCCGCTTGAAGGGCGTGGCCGCGACCGAAGTCTCGGCCGCCGTTTCCCAGGCGGCGTCGCGATGCAAGGTCGACGACGTCGTCGCCGCTCCGATCGGGTCTCTTTCGAAGGGATACCGTCAGCGCGTCGGGATCGCCGATGCGATCGTCCACCGCCCGAAGGTGCTGATCCTCGACGAGCCGACGTCGGGGCTCGATCCCGCGCAACGTCTGCAGGTGCGCGCTCTCGTCAAGGAACTCGGGTCCGACCGTACGGTCTTCGTTTCGACGCACATCATTCCCGAGGTGGAAGCGACGTGCGACGACATCGTCGTCATCCACCGCGGTCGCATCGTCGCGTCGGGGCCGTTGGCGTCGATGGCGCGCGGCGGGGGGGTGCGGATCATTTTCGAAAAGGCTTCGCTGCCGAATGCCGATCTGCGGGACGACGGGCGCAGCCAAGCCGTCTTCGCGTCCGCCGAACTCGCATCTTCCGCCGCCGCCGCCGTGGTGAAGCAGGGAGGGACGTTGCATGAACTCGCGCCCGTCCGCGAGGGCCTCGAAGCGGCGTTTTCGCGTTTGACGACGGGAGCGGACGCATGATCTCCCGTACGTGGATCATCGCGCGGCGCGAACTCCTGTCATTCGCGGTGGGACCGGTCACGTGGGTCACCATGGCCGCGGCCTTGGCGCTCGCCGCGTGGATCGCCGGTCCGCGTGCGCTCGCCGCGTCGGGCGGAGACCTTTCCGGATTCACGGTGCAATCCTGCGGCATCTGGCTCGGGATGCAGATGTACCTCGCTCCCGTGTTGTCGATGCGCCTTTTGAGCGAGGAGCGTCGCAGCGGAACGTTCGAGGCCCTCGTCACCGCTCCCGTTTCCGACGTCGAGGTGGTGGTCGGCAAATTCTTCGCCGCATGGATCGTGCACGCGGTCGGAGCTTCGATCGTCGCCGTGTGGCCTTTGGTCGGCGTGCCGTTCGGCGGGTCCCCCGATCCGGGACAGATGTTCTCGGCTTGGCTCGGTCTCGTGGGGACCGGTTCGGTGTTCATCGCGGCGGGTACGTTCGCGTCCTCGTTGACGTCGTCGCAGATGCTCGCGGGCTTTTTGGCGATGGCGTTCTGCCTTCTGTTGCGCTTCCTGCCCGCGGCGGCCCTCGCGGCGTTGACCGAAGAACACGTGCTGTCCCGCGCCCTGGCGCGTGCGAATCTCGAAGCCCAGATTCTCGATGCGGCGCGGGGTCTCGTGGACGTCGTGAACGTCGCCACCCAAGCGGCGATGACCGCCGCGCTGCTCCTGTTCGCGACACGCACCCTCGAATCGCGGAGATGGCAATGAGCGGCCCATCGAAAGGCAGCTTCACGCGATCCGAACGCCTCGCGATCTTCGTCAACGTCGTGTTGATCTGTCTCCTCGGAGCGGGTGTCGCGGTCGGCGTCGTCGCACTCGCCGTCGAACTTTCCTACCGTGCCCCCCTTCGCGCCGATCTGACGTCGTCGGGGCGTTTCAGCCTCGATCCCGGTGCCGCTTCGATCATCGACGCCGTCGCCGAACCGGTTCGCGTGACCCTCGTCGTCGGCATGGACGCCGATCGTCGTGCGCGCGTGTCCGATCTTTCGGGGGCTCCACGGATGGACCTCTACGCGCAGCACTACCTGCCGCTCCTGCTCGAATACAAGGTGCGGGCGGGAACCGTTCTCGAAGCGTGGGGGCGTCGCAACGAAAAGATTCGCGTCGACGTCATCGAAAAGGACACCGATCTCGGCCGCCTCAAAGCGGCGGCCGAATTCCACGGAAAATCCGGGGACGACCTCGTCAACAAGGTGACGCTGCGCTGCGGTTCGCGGGAACGCGTCGTCCCGCTCGATTGGCTCGCGCGTGCCGAGTGGGGGTTCTTCCCGCCGGACCCCCGTCGCCCCGCCGTGTTCCCCGAGATCATCGGACCTTGGCAGATCCAGTCCGTGCTGTCGGCCGCACTTCGGTCGGTGGCGGACGGCGAGACGACGCGCATCGCGGTCCCTCGCGGCGCGAAGGGAGCGTTGGAACCGGATGCACCGGAATTCGCTCCGGTCGCTCGGTTCCTTCGCGGCAACGGCTACGAACCCGTTTCATTCGCACTGAAGGACGGGGTTCCGACGGACTGCGGCATCTTGTTGATGCCCGCGGTCGCGGGGCGGCTCGACGCGGGCACGTCGGAGAAGTTGCGCGAGTTCGAAGCACGCTCCGGTCGCATTCTGTTGCTCGCCGACTGGAGTCGTCCCGAAAACTACGTCTCCGTTCTCGAACCCTACGGTGTCAAAATGCCCTCGGTCGTCGTCGAAGATCCTCCGAACAAGCGGGCTGGGCAGCCCGACACGTTCCTTCTCGAATCGAGTCGCATGTCGGTCGGCTTGCATCCGATCGATGCCGGATTGAAGGATCGCACGACCATGTTCCTCGGAACCGTGCGTCCGCTTCTCGTCGACGAGAAGGTGCGGGGGCAGGGCGTTCAACGAATCCCGTTGCTTCGAGGCTCGAACGACGCGAAGTCCGCGCCCGTCGATCACGGAGCCGCCGACGGAAAGACGACGTTCGATCTCGCGGCGCGAACGGCGACGCCGGCTCCGCTCTACGCCGCCGCTCTGTCGCGCCCCGGGATCGGAGGCAAGGAGTGCCGCGTCGTGGTCGTCGGAACCCCCGAATTGCTGCAGCCGGAGTTGCTCACCGTCGGGGGGAATTGGGGCAATCGCGATTTCGTGCTGAACACACTCAATTGGCTGTCGGAACGCTCGATCGCCCTCTCGGGCGTTTCGGATCGCGACCTGCTCGGTTCTCGTATCGAAATCACGGATCGCGTGTTGGACGTGTTCACCGTCTTCGCCGCGATCGGCATTCCGCTGGCGCTCGCCGCCTGCGGGTTCATCATCGCGGCTCGGAGACGTCGCTGATGTCTTCGAAGACCACCGTCGTCCTTTTTCTCCTTCTGCTCGCCGTCGTCGCGGCGGTGAAGTGGACGCGTCGCGACGCGGTTCCCGTCGATCCTTCGGAGCGGCGGTTGGTGCCCGCGGCGATGCTGCGCGACGCGATCACCATTCGGTTCCGGCCGGGAGA
>JAFMJN010000223.1 GCA_017853435.1 Planctomycetota bacterium
CGCGACTCTTCCTTCGGTTTGAATTTCACGCCGCCGAGAAGCGACGTTTCCGTCAACACGCGACGGTCGTTCGATTTGAAACTGCCGGTCGCCGACGACCGGATCTTTCCGAGTTCGGCGGCCATGGTGCGCTCGAACGCGACCTTGCGTTCGACGCGCTTGCCTTTCTCCTTGAACTCGGCGACAAGGAGCCAACCGGTCGAGGCGAGGAGGCCGGCGGTCGCCGACCAAAGCACGACGCGGAGCATTCCGATGGGCAGTTTCATGGGTGTGGTGGAACGATAGCCCCGGGGGAAGAGGGCGCCAAGACTACGGAACGTTCCCGCGCTTCCTTCCCCGAGTCAAAGTTTCCGGGACGATCAGCCCCGATTCATCGTGAACTTGCGATCCGTTCCCTTCGAAATGCCGCGCATGGCGAGGCGCAGCTCTTCGGGGTTGTCCGAAGCCGCGAGCGCGTCTTCGACCGTGATCAGACCGGCGTCCATCAGACCGCGGAGCGACTGGTTGAAGGTTTGGGTCCCGTAGAACTCGGAACTCTCCACCAAGGCCTTGTCGAGATCGCGGGTTTTCCCTTCGCGGAGAAGTTCGCGGACGCGGGGCGTCCCGAGCAACACCTCGACCGCGGGGATCATCCGGGATTCCGTACGGCATGGGAGAAGCCGTTGGCTCGCGATACCGACGAGCACCGTCGACATCTGGAAGCGCACGAGGTCGTGCTGATGCGGCGGGAAGAACGTCATCACGCGTTCGATCGTCTGCTGCGCGTTGACCGTGTGCAGCGTCGAAATCACCAAGTGACCGGTTTCCGCGGCGGCGACGGCCGCCGACATGGTCTCGGAGTCGCGAATTTCACCGATCATCACCACGTCCGGGGCCTCGCGCATGGCGGCTCGCAGTCCCGTCGCCCACGAACGGGTATCGAGGCCGATTTCCCGTTGATTGATGACCGAGAGGTCGTCGGTGAAACGGAATTCCACCGGGTCTTCCAACGTCACGATGTGCGCGTTGCGGGTCGCGTTGATCCGTTGGATCAACGAGGCGACGGTCGTCGATTTTCCCGAGCCCGTGACGCCCGTGACGAGCACGAGTCCGCGTTCGGCGGCGGCGAACGCTTCGAACGGGCGCATCGGCAGATTCAGGTCTTCGAACCCGGGCACCGCGGGTTTCACGTAGCGCATGACCACGGAGAGACGCCCCCCCTGTCGGAAGGCGTTGCAGCGGAAACGGCCGTACTTCCGATGTTCGTGGGCGAAGTCCGCTTCGCCCGCCTCTTCGAGTCGCGCGCGGGCGGCCGCGCCGGCCAACCGATCGACGAACTGGTCCATCGTGGCGTCGTCGAGACGGTCGTCGGCGAGAAACAGCACCTTGCCGTGGACCTTGATCGCGGGCTGCGTACCCGCTTTGAGGATGATGTCCGACGCGTCGGAGGCGACGGCGGTACCGAGGATACGGTCGAAATCGGCCACGGGAGTCTCCCCCCTCTTCATCGGCCGTCCGCCCTCGAAATCTTTAGGCCTTGGCGCCTTTGAGCAGGTCCCAGCAGCGTTCGAGCACCGCTTCGAGATTCTCGCCCGTCGCGGCGGACACGAGGATCCACTCGGTCGCTCCGATCTCGCGGGCGACTTCACCCGCCATATCGGCGGCCGCTTCGGGGTCGATGTCCGCCTTGTTGAACACGAGCACCCGGGGCTTTTGGGCGAGGACGGGGCTGTAGCGTTCGAGTTCCGCGATGATGGTCTTCGCGGCCGTCGCAGGATCGCGATCACCTTCCGGCGGGAAGAGATCCACGAGATGGACGAGCACGCGCGTGCGTTCGACGTGACGCAGGAACTTGTGTCCGAGTCCGGCACCGAGGCTCGCCCCTTCGATGAGCCCGGGGATGTCCATCAGGACGAATCGGCGGAACCCGCGGAGTTCGACGATCCCCGGGTGCGGTTCGAGCGTGGTGAACGGGTAGTTGGCGATCTTCGGCGTCGCGCGGGACACGCGCGTGATGAACGTGGACTTGCCCGCGTTGGGAAGTCCCACGAGCCCCACGTCGGCGATCAGTTTCAGTTCCAGAAGAACGCTGCGCGATTCGCCCTTTTGACCTTCTTCGAACCGCTTCGGGGACTGATTCAGCGCGTGCTTGAACGACGCGTTGCCGCGCCCTCCGCGCCCGCCTTTCGCGACGACGACTTCGTCGCCCGCATGGGCCAAGTCCCGAAGGATCACCCCGGATTCGAGATCCTTGACGACGGTGCCGACGGGGACGTCGAGCACCAAGGCTTCGACGGACGCGCCGGTGCAGTAGTCGCCGCGGCCGTGCTCGCCGGATTCCGCGCGATAGTTGGGCGATTTCGAGATCCCGAGCAGGGTGTTTTCACCGGGAACGGCGCGCAGCACGATGTCGCCGCCGCTGCCGCCGTCGCCGCCGTCGGGCCCCCCCATCGGATCGTGTTTTTCACGACGGAACGACGCACACCCGCGACCGCCGTCGCCGGCTCGGAGATGAATGCGGCATTCGTCGCGAAACATGGGGGCCTTTCAAGCGGAAGGGGTCCGCCCCCGTGGGAGGCCGGACCCCGACTGCGGACGTTCGTAGATCAGTTGCCGCCGAGAACTTCGACGGGCTCGATCGTCACGCGCTGGCGCGACTGGAACTTCACGATGCCCATGACGCCCGCGTAGAGCGTGCAATCGCGGCCCATGCGCACGTGACGGCCCGCTTTGAACACGGTGCCGCACTGGCGAACGATGATGTCGCCGGGCATGACGACGGCGCCACCCGGGACCTTCACGCCGCGGTATTGGGGATTCGAGTCACGACCGTTGCGGCTGGAGCCGCCACCCTTCTTGTGTGCCATGTTGCCCTACCTTCAGGCGTGAATCTTCGAGATTTGAACCTCGGTGTAGTTTTGGCGGTGACCGTTGCGACGCTGCGAATTCTTGCGGCGACGGTACTTCAGGATGATCACCTTCTTGGCCCGGACGAGGGGGCGCAGGACGGTGGCCTCGACCTTCGCACCCTTGATGAAGGGGGTGCCGATCTTGGCTTCGGTGCCGTTGCCGACGAGGCAGACGTTGTCAAAGACGACCTTTTGGTCTTTGGCGGAGTCGCGAAGCTGAACCTTCAGCTTCGTACCCTCTTCGACGCGGTACTGGTGTCCGCCGTCTTGAATGATCGCGTACATGTTCGGTGGTCCTTCGAGACCCTCCGGGGCTCCGGAGGGAGGGAAATCCTACACCCTCCCCCGCCGGGTTCAACCCTGCACCCGGGAGACCCGGGGCCGGCGGGGGTGGTTTCGGGCTATTTGAGGCGCTGAATCTCGTAATCCTCGCTGGCGAGGTCGTAATCGCCGAGGATCAAAATCGGCTTCTGGAAGTGCTCTTCGAGGGCTTTGATCTTGGCTTCCTTGTTCCGGCGGAGGAAATCCACCACCCGGGGATTGGCCCGGACGCGGACCCGGCGGGCCTTGTTGCGCCAAAGGACTTCCGTCACCTCGCGGAGGATCTTGAGCCCGATGGTGTCGACCGTCTTCATGTAGGCCGAACCGCGGCAATGCGGGCACGGCACGGCGTTGGAGCGATTCAGACTCGGGCGTACGCGCTGGCGGGTCATCTCGATCATCCCGAAGGGCGAGATGCGCGCGATCTTCATGCGCTCCTTGTGGTCCTTCAACGCGTCGCGGAGCGAGCGCTCTACTTCCCGCTTGTGGCGGTCTTCCTGCATGTCGATGAAGTCGTTGATGATCACGCCGCCGAGGTCGCGAAGGCGAAGGTGGCGGGCGATCTCCTGGACCGCTTCGAGGTTGGTGCGGTACGCCGTCTCTTCGAGGTCGTCCTCGTCGCGATACTTGCCGGAGTTGACGTCGATCGACACGAGGGCTTCGGTCTGATCGATGATCAGCGATCCGCCGCTCGGCAGGTTGACCTTCCTCTGGAAGACCTTCTCGATCTCTTCTTCGAGACCGAAGGCGTGCAGGATCGGACGACGGTCCTCGTACAACTTCACGCGGTCTTCGTGATCGGTCATGACCGCGCGGACGAAGTCCTTCGCCTTACGGTGCACGTTCTCGTTGTCGACGAGCACTTCGACGACGTCGGGGGTGAAGACGTCGCGGATCGTGCGGATGACGACGTCCGACTCCTGATAAACCGTCGACGGCGCGCGATCGCTGCGCACGCGCTTGACGATCGTGTTCCAGAGTTTGAGGAGGTAATCGAGGTCCTTGCGGAGTTCGTCCTCGCTCGCGCCGATACCCGCGGTGCGGATGATGTAGCCCATCCCCGGCGGCGGATCGATGCGTTCGAGAAGCCCCTTCAGACGCTGACGTTCTTCGCGATCTTCGATCTTCTTCGACACGCCCGAACGCGTGAGA
>JAFMJN010000224.1 GCA_017853435.1 Planctomycetota bacterium
TCCGAACGGCTTTCCGGCGTCGCCTCGAAGAGCGCGGCGAAGGGATGGTCGATCACGGCGACGTCGAAGACGTCCTCGCCGCGGGGCTCGACTGGCTTCGATCCCAACCGATCTCCGGCGTCCCCCCCCGCTGGTAGCGTGATCGGCCGACGCGGATCCGGGGTCCGCGGGGGAGACCGACATGTCGCTCGACGCGTTCCTCGATGCACTCAAAACCGACCGCTCGTTGTCCGACAACGTGGTGGCGTGGCACGTCGCGCCCGGTCGCAACGGGTCCTTCGCGCCGTTTCCGGATGGTGTTCCGTCCGCGTTGCGCGATGTCCTCGCTCGGCGGGGGATCGCGCGCCTCTACAGCCATCAGGCGGAAACGTGCGTCCACGCATCGGCGGGTCGCGACACGCTGATCGTCACTCCGACGGCCAGCGGCAAATCGCTCTCCTACAACCTACCCGTTCTTTCGTCGATGTTGACGGAAGATGCGGACCGACGCCCGACGGCCCTCTACCTGTTTCCCACGAAGGCCTTGTCGCAGGATCAGGTCGCCGAACTGCACGGATTGGCGTCGGAACTCGGCGACGCGATCGGTTGCCACACCTACGACGGCGACACGCCGCCGGACGAACGCCGGATCGCTCGCGATCGGTGCGACATCCTCGTCACCAATCCGTACATGTTGCACGTCGGCATTCTGCCGAACCACGCGCGGTGGGTTTCGTTCTTCCGTCGTCTCCGATGGATCGTCGTCGACGAATTGCATCACTACAAAGGCGTCTTCGGGTCTTCCGTAGCCAACGTCTTTCGTCGATTGGTTCGCATCGCGCGCCATCACGGAGGATCGCCCACGTTCATCGCATGTTCGGCGACGATCCACGAACCGGCGGCCCACTTCCGCCGTCTCACGGGGCGGAATCCCGTCGTCGTCGATCGCAACGGGGCGCCCGCCGCCGAGCGCCACCATGTTTTCTACAATCCTCCCGTCATGGTGCCCGCGCTCGGGATCCGTGCGCGCGCCGTCGACCACGTCCGCAAGCTGACGCGGCGCTTGATGGAGCAGGACGTGCCCTCGATCGTGTTCGGCCGCAGTCGCAGTCGCGTGGAAGTCGTGACGAAGTACCTGCGGGATGCGGCCGCCGAACTCGGAATGCCGGAATCCAAGGTCGCCACCTATCGAGGCGGCTACCTTCCGGCGTTGCGCCGCGAGATCGAACAGGGGCTGCGCGGCGGGGCGATCCGTATGGTCGCCGCGACGAACGCCCTCGAACTCGGCGTCGATATCGGCGCCCTCGACGCGGTCGTCATGATGGGCTACCCGGGAACCATCGCGTCGTACTTCCAACAGGCGGGCCGGGCGGGACGCCGATCCGGATTGTCGTTGTCGTTGCTCGTCGGAACGTCGGTTCCGCTCGATCAATTCATCCTCACGCATCCCGAACGCGTGTTGGCCGGAGTGTCGGAAAGTCCCGTCATCAACCCCGACAATCCCGTGTTGCTCGCGCAGCACGTGAAATGCGCGGCGTTCGAATTGCCGTTCCGTCGCGGTGACGGCTTCGGCGATTCGCCGGACGCGGCGGAGTTGCTGCGTTGGCTGGCGTCCGAGGGCGGCGTCTTGCTCGAAAGGGGCGACAAGTACCACTGGATGGCCGACGCGTATCCCGCGCAGGACGTCAGCTTGGATTTCGTCGACCCGGATTCGTTCATCGTGCTCGACACGAAGGACGACACGTCGCTCGGAATGGTCGCACGTTCCGACGCGGCGACGACGATCCACGAGCACGCCATCTACCAACATCAAGGTGAGCAATACCACGTCGAAAAACTCGATTGGGACGGCCGTCGGGCCTACGCCACGCGCGCCGCGGTCGATTGGTACACCGACGCCGAAACGGAAACCAAGGTGGCCGTCCTGACCGAGGACGAGCGGGTCGAAACCGTCGCGGCGATCGAAGGGCGCGGCGACGTTCACGTGACGACGCTCGCGACCGTATTCAAGCGCATTCGCTTCTATACGCACGAAACTCTCGATTCCGGAAACATCGCGTTGCCTCCGGAAGAGCTCGACACCACGGCGATGTGGTTCGCGTTGTCCGAGGAATTGGTGATGCGGGCGCGTCTGCGCGAAGGCACGCGAGCCGGGGCCGTTCCCGGCATCGCCCATCTCCTTCGCGGGTTGGCGCCGATTTTCGTGCGCTGCAGTCCGGCGGACGTGCGCGGTTTCGGCGAGTTCGAGCACGATCATTTCGAACGTCCCGTGATCATGCTCATGGATTCGGTGCGCGGGGGAGTCGGCTTCGCCGAGACGTTCTTCGCCAAACGACGCGAACTCGTTCTCGCGGCGCGCGACGCTCTCGCGAAATGCCCGTGCGAGCTCGGGTGTCCTTCGTGCATCGGATTGAATCGGGGCGGGCGCGAATCGAAGGAGGCCGCGGGGGTCGTGCTCGATCTCTTGGCGGCATGGAGCGGAACCGTACGCACGGCGTCCGAGGAGACATGGGAAGCCCGTTCCTAGACCGACTCCGACGATTGGGGGTCGCACCCGACGGGCGCTTGGCGGCGGCGGGCGCTCCCGCGCCGCGGCCGTCCGTCGCCGTCGCGGCACCCGCGGCGGAAGGAGGTGCTCCGCCCGTCGCCGGTCTCGAACGCGAGGGACCGTCGTGGGTGCTTACGCGACGTGTCTCGATTTACACGCGTCACGGTGCCGCCCCTCTGAATCCGATCGACGGTCTTCCCACATGGGCGGCCGCGGCGTCTCGCGACCCGCGTTTTCACGACATTCCTCTCGAGGCTTGGAGATTCGTCGATACCGAGACGACGTCGCTCCACGGGGGCGCGGGTGTGTGGGTGTTCCTCGTGGGTATCGGGCGTTACGTCGACGGTGAGTTCGTCGTGCGTCAGCATCTTCTCGCCGGGCCGCATCTCGAATCCGACTTCCTCGACGCGGTGCGTCGCGAGATCGAAGATGGACGTGCGCTCGTGAGTTTTCACGGGAAGTCGTTCGACGCTCCGCGGATCGACGACCGCTTTCGTCTCCAGGGTCTCGAGGCCGTGTGCCGAGGGCGTCCGCATCTCGATCTCATCCACCCGGTGAAGCGCCATGCGCGGAACCTTTGGGGAGACGTCCGCCTGCGTACCGTCGAAGAACGCTGGCTGGGCTTCCATCGCGAAGACGATCTCCCCGGAGCGGAGTGTCCCGCGCAGTACTTCGCTTGGCAGCGCGGCGGACGGCATCGACTCGCCGAGGTCTTTCTGCACAACCATCTCGACATCGTCAGTCTCGCGGCCTTGGCACGGCGGCTCCTCCCCGTCTACGGAGGCGCAGCCGATATCGGATGCCCCGTGGCGGCGGGAATGGACCGCTACGAGGGCGGGGATCCGCTTGGGGGATTGGCGCTGATGCGGGCGGCGCGTCCCGATGTCCGGGTGCACCGTCCATTGTGGGTCCGCGCCTGTCGGGCGGCGTTGGCGGCGGGAGACCTCGACTTGGGGCGTCGGCTCTTCCGCCAAGTCGAGGCGGATCATCCCTTGGATACGGGGGTTGCCGCGCTCAGGCGGCGCATCGATCGCTTGACCGCCCGAATTTCCCAAGTCCCGACGCGGCGGCAACTTGCCAAAGAGCGGCCGAAGCCTCACACTTGAAGACACGCGGAATGGGTGTCCATTCCGGGATTGGTTTCCATGCAACTCTCTCGCTTCATGCGCACCCTTGGTGCGGTGGCGGTCGTCGCGGTCGCTGCGTTCGCGCAGTTGAAGGTCGGCGATCCGTCTCCCGACAAGGTGTTCTCCCAAGTTCTCAACTCCGACGGGCGCAAGTCCATGGCCGAGTTGAAGGGCAGCCCGATCCTTATCGACTGGTGGGGAAATCATTGAGGGCCTTGCCTCGGCGGGAGCGTGCCTCACGCCATCAAGATGCAGGAGAAGTACGGGAAGGACGGGTTCGTCGCGCTGCTGCTCGAATCGCAGGGCCTTGATCCGTCGGACATCCCCGGCTTCATGTGGAAGCGATTCCCCGCGAACAAGACGTGGCTGAGCACGTCGTCGGATCAGCCGTTCCCGTCTTCGGGTGCCGGGCTTCCGTCGGCGGCGCTCGTCGGCGTCGACGGCACCATCCTTTGGCAGGGCAACCCCAACGGCGCGCCCAAGAAGCTCGAGGAAATGGTCGAAGCGGAAATCAAGAAGGCGAAGTCCGGTTGGGGAAAGGGCGCGGCCAAGAAGGCTCGTGGTCTTCTCTACGGAAAGAACGCCTTCGTCGAAGCCGCGAAGACCGTCGGCGACGCCCTCGCGCAGGCGAAGGACGATGAAAAGGAAGATCTCGAGGCCGTAGGTCGCGAGATCGAGACACGTCGCGAA
>JAFMJN010000030.1 GCA_017853435.1 Planctomycetota bacterium
GGCGTGGGCCAAATCCGCCGCATGAAAGTCGCCGACGGCGGCTTCATGAAGGCCTACCCGACGCGCAGCACCGTGACCGGTGTCGCGGTCGTCGGAAAGCACCTCTACTACGCCGACATGGCGGAGGGCAAGGTCCACAAGCTCGACATCCCGTCGGGTTCGCTGCTCATTTCCTACGACGTCGGCGGCAAGCCTGCGGGACTTTGCCACGACGGTAAGCATTTCTGGATCGCCGACGCGGACGCCAAGACCGTCCGTTGCGTCAAGCTCTGATCCATTCCAACGGGGCGGAGGCGTGCGCGCCTCCGCCGTTGCCACGGAGTCCGCGATGAGCCAACCGACGGATCGTGTGGTCGAGCGCAAGATGGCGCTCTTCGTCGACTTCGAGAATCTCGCTCTCGGCATCAAGCAGTCGCCCGCCCAATCGTTCGACATCCAGCTCATCCTGGATCGCTTGTTGGAAAAAGGCCGCATCATCGTCAAGCGGGCCTACTGCGATTGGTCGCGCTACCGCGATCACAAGACGCAGATGCACGAAGCCAACATCGAACTGATCGAAATCCCGAAGAAGAGCATCTCGGGCAAGAACAGCGCCGACATCCGCATGGTGGTCGACGTCATGGATCTGTGCGCGGCGAAGGCCCATATCGACACCTTCGCGCTCGTGACGGGGGACTCCGACTTCTCGCCGCTCGTCTCGAAACTCAAGGAAAACGACAAGGTCGTCATCGGCTGCGGCATCAAGGCGGCTTCGTCGGAACTGTTGATCGAGAACTGCGACGAATTCATCTTCTACGACGATCTCGTGCGTCAAAAACGCGAATCTCCCCATGCGAAGCCGTCGGCGGCGCACGAAGGAACGGGGGAGGGCGTGCGCAAGGCGCGCGAAGCTTTCGCCATCCTCGCCGACGCGGTGCTCGGGCTTCTGCGCGAGAACAAGGACACCATCTGGGCGTCCATGGTCAAACAGGCCATCAAGCGCAAGCGTCCTCAGTTCGACGAGAGCTACCACGGCTTCAAGACGTTCACGGCGCTTCTCGAAGAAGCCGAGCGTCAGGGCATCGTGAAACTCGAAAAGGACCGCAAGAGCGGCTCTTATCAGGTGCTCGGCTTCGGAGACGAGGTGCGCTGAGCCGAAAGGAGAGGCGATGGATCCCCTTCGATCTCGTCTCGATACCGCCGATCCCGCGTTCGTCGGGAATCTCGAGCGCATGGACGCTCTCGAAACCGACCTTCGGGCGCGGCTTTCCTCCGTCGCCCGCGGCGGGTCCGACGATGCCGTGAAGCGGCATCGCGCTCGTGGAAAGGCGTTGCCGCGCGAACGGATCGCGGCGATCTGCGATCCCGGGTCGCCGTTTCTCGAACTGTCTCCGCTCGCGGCCTGCGGTCTCTACGGAGACGAGGCGCCTTCCGCCGGTGTGGTGACCGGTATCGGACGCGTGCACGGCCGGGTGGTCCTCTTCGTGGCGAACGACGCCACCGTCAAAGGGGGTACCTACTACCCCATGACGGTGAAGAAGCACGTGCGCGCCCAAGAGGTCGCCCTCGCGAACAAGTTGCCGTGCATCTATCTCGTGGATTCCGGCGGTGCGTTCCTTCCGCTGCAAGCCGAAGTCTTCCCGGATCGTGACCACTTCGGGCGCATCTTCCGCAACCAAGCGCGACTTTCGCTCGACGGAGTTCCCCAACTCGCCGTCGTCTGCGGTTCCTGCACGGCGGGCGGCGCCTACGTGCCCGCGATGTCCGACGAGTCGGTGATCGTGAAGGGGAACGGGACGATCTTTCTCGGAGGTCCGCCTCTCGTGAAGGCGGCCACCGGAGAAGAAGTCACCGCCGAGGATCTCGGCGGCGCCGATGTCCATTGCCGCAAGTCCGGCGTCACCGATCATCTCGCGGTCGACGAGCCGCACGCGATGCGATTGGCGCGCGACTTGGTCGAACATCTCGGTCCGTTCTCTCCCGCCCGTCTGCCCGGCGCTTCGGAAGAACCGCTTCGTTCGCCCGAAGAACTCGGAGGCGTCATTCCCGCGTCGACGCGTATTCCGTTCGACGTTCGGGAAGTGATCCTTCGCCTCGTGGACGGCAGCCGCTTCCACGAATTCAAGGCGTTGTGGGGGCCGACGCTCGTCTGCGGATTCGCCCGCATCGCGGGCTACGACGTCGGGATCGTCGCGAACAACGGCATCCTGTTCTCCGAGTCATCGCTCAAGGGGGCGCATTTCGTCGAACTCTGCTGCCAGCGAAAGATTCCCCTTTTGTTCCTCCAGAACATCACGGGATTCATGGTCGGTCGTCAGTACGAGAACGGGGGGATCGCCCGCGACGGCGCGAAGCTCGTTCAAGCGGTCGCCGCAGCCGAGGTTCCGAAGATCACCGTCATCATCGGCGGTTCCTTCGGTGCCGGAAACTACGGCATGTGCGGCCGAGCCTTCGACCCTCGGTTTCTCTTCATGTGGCCCAACGCGCGGATCTCCGTCATGGGCGGCGAACAAGCCGCGAGCGTGTTGTCGCAGGTGAAGGAAGAGCAGTTGATGCGCGAGAAGGGGCGTGCGCTCGAAGACGCCGAACGCGCCGCGATCCGCGATCCCATCCTCGCGAAGTACGACGTCGAGGGAAGTCCTTGGTACTCCACCGGGAGGCTTTGGGACGACGGCGTCATCGCGCCGCGCGATACGCGTCGCGTCGTCGCGCTCGCGCTCGAGGCCTGTCTTCAGCACCCGGTTCCGGAAACCCGATTCCCCGTCTTCCGCATGTGACCGCGATGCCTCCTCGTACGCATTCTCTCGAGTTCTCGGGCGGCACGGCGACGATCGTGCTCGGTCGGCCGGAAGTGCGCAACGCGTTCAACGCGGAGATGATCGCCGAACTCACGGAGTCGTTTCGCCGCGTCGCCGCGTCCGACGCACGGGCGTTGGTGTTGACCGGCGGCGACGTGTTCTGCGCGGGCGCCGACATCGCCTGGATGCGTGAAGCGGCGGGTCGCGATCGGGCTGGAAATCTCGACGACGCGCGACGTCTCGCCGACATGTTCCACGCCCTATGCGCCGTCCCGTGCCCGACGATCGCCGCGGTGGCGGGCGCCGCCCTCGGTGGCGGAGCGGGTCTCGTGGCGGCCGCCGATCTCGCCGTCGCGGAAGAAGGGACCAAATTCGGTTTCACGGAGGTGCGGCTCGGCATCGTGCCCGCCGTGATTTCCGCGGTCGTGGTCCCGGCGATCGGCGTTCGCAACGCGCGCGGCTTGTTCGCGACCGGAACGATCTTCGACGCATCGGCGGCGGCTCGAATCGGTCTCGTCTTCGAAGTCGTCCCCAAAGGCACGTCGCTCGATCGCGCGCGTGCGTTGGCGGCCGATGCCGCTTCGGCGGCTCCCGCCGCATCGAGGCGCGCGAAGCGTCTCGCCGATCGAGTCGCGTCGTTTCACGGCGACGCTCTCTTCGACATGCTCGCGGAAGAAATCGCCGACGTCCGCTCTCTCCCCGAAGCCCGAGACGGGCTCGCGGCGTTCCTCGAGAAACGCTCGCCACCTTGGAAGGTGACCGACGCATGACCGCAATCCGACGGGTTCTCGTGGCCAACCGTGGCGAGATCGCCCGACGCGTCTTCCGTGCGTGTCGGATGCGCGGCGTGTCGACGGTCGCGGTCTACTCCGATGCCGACGCCGATTCGCCCTACGTGGCGGAGGCGGACATGGCGGTGCGCCTCGGTCCGGCCGATGCCCGCGAGTCCTATCTCCGCGCCGATCTGATCATCGATGCGGCTCTTCGATCCGGGGCCGACGCGATTCATCCCGGTTACGGATTTCTCTCGGAGAACGCCGCCTTCGCCCGCGCCGTGATGGATGCTGGGATCGTGTGGATCGGTCCGCCTCCCGAGGCGATTCTCGCGGTCGGCGACAAGCAGCGCGCGCGCGACGTCGCGAAACGCGCGGGCGTGCCGACGTTTCCAGGACACGAAGGCGACGACGACGACGCGTCGTTGATCGCGGCCGCCGCGCGTATCGGCTACCCCTTGCTCGTGAAGGCGGCGGCCGGCGGCGGCGGCAAGGGCATGCGCAAGGTCGGAGCCGCGTCGGAACTCCTCGATGCGATCGCATCGGCCCGGCGTGAAGCGGAAGCCGCGTTCGGCTCGTCCAAACTGATTCTCGAACGCTGCATCGAACACGCACGCCACGTCGAGGTGCAACTTCTCGGCGACACGCGCGGGCACGTCGTCGCGCTCCTCGAACGCGACTGTTCTCTGCAGCGGCGTCACCAGAAGGTGATCGAGGAATGTCCGTCGCCGTCGATCGACGCGGAGACGCGCGTGCGTCTGCTCGACATGGGCGTGCGCATCGCGAAAGCGGCCGGATACGTCAACGCGGGAACCGCCGAGTTCATTCTCGCTCCCGACGGTGCGCTCTATTTCCTCGAGATGAACACCCGTCTTCAAGTCGAACACCCGGTCACCGAAGAGGTGGTCGGCGTCGACTTGGTCGGTTGGCAGCTCGCCATCGCCGCGGGGGAACCGCTCACCCTTCGTCAGGAAGACATCGTTCCCCACGGCCACGCGATCGAATTCCGCCTCTATGCCGAAGACCCGAGCAACGGGTTTCTGCCGCAACCCGGTCGGATCGTGGACCTTCGGCTTCCGCAAGGACCGATGATTCGCGTGGACGCGTGCGTGCGCGCGGGCATGGAGATCACGGGGTGGTACGACCCGATGATCGCGAAGATCATCGTGAAGGGCGCGGATCGGGAAGAAGCGCGACGCCGCTTGTCGGCCGCGCTCGCCGAGACCGTGGTGCTCGGGATTCGTACGAACACCGCTTGGGTCAAGAGCGTCGTCGACGGGGACGCGTTCCGCGACGCCGCGATCGACACGACGTGGGCCGAGCGGACCCTGTCGGCGACGCCCTACGAGCGTCCCGAGCCGGGCGAGGCGGCGTGGGTCGCCTTGGCGGCCTTTCTCGCGGCCGGGGGAGCCCCCGGGGCGTCTACGGGGGGGACGGCCCCCGCACGCCACCCGACGCCCTTCTACGCGACGGACGGCTTCTCGTTGGTTCGGGGAGGTGCTCCATGAGGCCCGTCGACGCGACTTGGACCGAGGGGCGATCCGCCAAGCGGTTGAAAGCGGATCCGACGCCGGGCGGAATCGTGCTTTCGGTCGACGGTGGAGCCGGAAGGCCGTTCGCCGTTTCCCGTGACGCGGAGGGCGGGTGGGTCGTCGACGGGCCGGACGGACGCGTGCGCGCCGTCGTCGCTCGGGTCGGTCAGCGGGTGCTCGTCTCGCTGGGGGGCCACACCTTCGAGTTCTCGGAGGCCGCCTCCGGTGCGCTCGCGGCATCGGCCGCGGTCGAACGCGACATCACCGCTCCGATGACGGGCAAGGTCGTCGACGTGACCGTTCGCGAAGGTGACGTCGTCGAAGCGGGTGCGACGTTGGTCGTCCTCGAAGCCATGAAGATGGAACATCGGATGAAGGCCGTCGCCGCCATGCGCGTGACGTCGGTGCGGGTCGTCCGCGGCGCCGCCGTCGAACTCGGCGCCCTGCTCGTCACGTTGGAGCCCGTTGCGTGACGCGGCCCGAAGTCTCGCTCGTCGAAGTCGGGCCGCGCGACGGTCTCCAAAACGAGAAGACTCCCATTCCTACGGGTGCCAAGGTGCGGTTCATCGAAGCGTTGGCGGCCGCGGGTCACCGTCGCATCGAAGCCGCGGCGTTCGTTTCACCGAAGGCGGTGCCTCAGCTCGCCGACGCCACCGCCGTGATGATGGGACTCTCCCGCGCCGACGGCGTCGTCTATTCGGCGCTCGTGCCGAACGAGAAGGGATACGAAGCGGCCCGCGCCGCGGACGTCGACGAGGTCGCGGTCTTCACCGCGGCGTCCGATACGTTCAATCTCCGCAATACGCATGCGACGATCGACGCGTCCTTCGAACGCTTCGCCCCGGTGGTCGCACAAGCCGTGCGCGATGGGGTGCGTGTCCGCGGGTACGTATCGACCGCCGTGGTGTGTCCGTTCGAAGGTCCCATCGCCCCGGAGCGGGCGGCGGGCGTCGCCGAACGTCTGCTCGATCTCGGCTGCTTCGAAGTGAGCCTCGGGGACACGATCGGAAAGGCGGTGCCTCCGGACGTGGTGCGGTTGCTCGACGCGTGCCGCGCGCGCGGCATCTTGGATCGCGTGGCCGGACACTTCCACGACACGTGGGGGTTCGGCGTCGCGAACGTCATGGCCGCGTTCGACGCGGGCGTCCGCGTCTTCGACGCCTCGGCCGGTGGATTGGGCGGATGTCCGTACGCGCCGGGTGCGGGTGGTAACGTGGCGACCGAGGATCTCGTCGCGCTCTTCGATGCGCTCGGTGTGCGGACGGGTGTCGACCTCGGAGCCGTCGTCTCGGCGGCGGAAGCTCTCGAAACGCACATCGGACGGTCCGTGGGCGGAAGAGCCGCCGCCGCGTGGAAGGCGGCCTGTCGAAGGGACGGTGGATGATGGTCGATGGAAACGTGCTTTGCGACGCGGCGGGACTCGACGACGGAAAGCCCGTCGCCGCCAAGGATTCGGAAGGTCGCGATCTCGTCGTCGTCGGTCACGCGGGGCGTATCCACGTTCTCGACGGTGTGTGCCCGCATCGCGGAGCGCCTCTCGCGGAAGGTTGGGTCGCCGACGGATGCCTCGTGTGTCCGTGGCACGGCTGGTCGTTCGACGTGAAAACCGGCAAGCACGCGCCCGGTGTCGCGATCTCGGTTCACGCCTGTTCGGTGGTCGACGGAAAAGTTCGACTGAAGTCCTAGTCGGACGACGGCGTCGTCGCGAACAGCGATCGGAAGTCGTCGGGAACGCGCACGGCGCGTCCGTCCTTCGACCAGCACATCACGGTGCGCCCTTCGACCCAGAGCATGCCGTCGTCCCGTACCGCCCGGTGGGCGAACGTGACGGATTTCTCGCCGATTCTCACGAGAGCGGTGGTCACCGAACCGCGTTCGCCGCGGCGCGCCGCGGCGCGAAAATCCAATTCGACGCGCGCCACGACGAACAAGAGCCCGAGTTTCGCGGGGTACCAGTCGTAGTCGCGGCCTCCGAGCCTGAGAAAGCCCTCGCGTCCTTCTTCGAACCACTGCTGGTAGACGGCGTTGTTCACGTGTCCGTACCCGTCGATTTCCGACGAACGGACCGCGAGGTCGAAACGATGCGGGCCCGTCATTCGGGGGGGCGCGCCGGAATCCACTTCGGCTCGGCCTTGCCGCGCAGATGGTTTTCGTGACGGGCGAGAACGAAGAGGAGATCCGAGAGTCGATTGAGGTAACGGATGCAGGACTCCGGAACCGGTTCGTGATGCGACAGCGTGACGACGCGACGTTCCGCGCGTCGGGCGACGGTGCGGCAGACGTGGAACGTGGCCGCGGCGCGGCTTCCTCCCGGAAGGATGAAGTGGGTCATCGCGGGGACTTGGGCTTCGTATTGCAGAAGCGCCGCGTCGAGGCGGGCGACGAACGCGTCCGTGAACGGAGCCACGTGCTTCGCCATCGTGTTGCCTTCGCGAGGCGTCGCGAGTTCCGCACCGAGGTCGAACAAATCGGCCTGAATCGATTCGAGGAGCGCGTCGACGTCGGCGTCGATGGACTCCGCGCGAAGAAGTCCGAGGAACGCGTTGAGTTCGTCCACGTCGCCGTACGCGTCCACCCGGAGGTGGTCCTTGCGCACTCGGCCGGCTCCGAAGAGCCCGGTCCAGCCGTCGTCACCCGTGCGCGTCGCGATGCTCATGGTCGTGCCTTCAACTTTCCGGCCGCGTCTCGAAGCAGTTGCGCCGTCTCCGATTCGCGGGCCACGGACATCCGCGATGTGCCGCAGGACGTCGCGAGGAGGATAGCCGAATCTCGGGGCAAGCCCATCGCGGCGACGCGATTCGCCGCGGTTTCCGCGTCGTCCGGGGCGGTCGCGTCGACGATGCCGAGAACCAGCGTGCGTCCGCGCGCGAGCCAACGTTGCAAACTGCGACGACGGGCCGAAGCGACGTCGGCGTAACGCACGAGATCGATCGACGCGTAGTCGAGATCGACTCCGAGAAGCACGTCGATCGGCGGCTTGCAGCACCAGTGCACGCCGACGGCGATTCCCGCTTCCCGCAGCGGTGCCACGCACGTTTCGAGCAGAAGAAGATTCGCGGGATTCGCGGCGTCCAGCGCGTCCGCGCATGGTTCGTCGAGAACGACGAGGGGGACGTGTCCCGCGTCCGTCGCGCATCGAGCGATCGCCGTCGCTTCGCGGGCGGTGCGACGTGCGAAGGCGATTCGAAGTTGGGGAACGTCCCACAGTCGAACACCTTCCGCGGACGTCGCGCAGCCGAGTGCGGTGAGGGGCCCCGGCAGATGGATCGCCGTCGGGTAGGCGCCCGGAGCGACCGTTGCGAAGCGTTCGCCGACGTGCACGTTCACCGGGGCCTCTTCGATCCACGCGTGGGCATCGGAGACACCGACGCGGAGGCGAGTCGTCGTCGCTCCGATTTCGGCGATCAACTCCGAAGCGAATGCGCGCGCGTGCAGCGCCGCGTCGCCGATCGCCGGGAGTTCCGGAAGAAACGGCGCTTCGACGTAAGCCGCTGCGATATGGCGGCATGCGGCGTGGAGGTCGGAATGAGGCAAGCCCCCGTGTCCGGTTGGAAAAAACGCCCCCGTGATCGGCTCGTTAGTCATTCCGAATGACCTTGTCAAGCCCCGGTGTCGGAGCCAAGAAAAAAAGCGAAACACCGTGTTTTTCCCGGGAAATATCGGGCTTGACTGCGGTTCGGGGTGCTTTAGGATGGCGGCCCTCCCAACATGTTGGGGTGTCGAAGAGCACGTTGCCCACCTTCTAGGGGTTCTCCCGAGAAAACGGCCGACGGACTCCGACGATCGCCCAAGGGTTTGGGAGCACGATGGTTGCGTTCCCGGTGCAGGGAACGTTGGGGTGAAGGGGAGGCAGAGAGATGAGCGCGATGAACGGTAAGGGTGGGGTGTCGACGGAAACGGGTCGTCCGGTCAAGGGACGGGCCGAGGTGGGTCTGGGGCTGATGCGCCGCTACACCAAGGCGGGAATCGATCCTCTCGACGAGGTTCGGTACGCCAAGCGCGACTCGGCCATTTCGAACACCGACGGCTCCGTCGTGTTCGGGATGAAGGACACGGAGGCACCGGAAGGGTGGTCGCAGCTCGCGACGGACATCCTCGTCTCCAAGTACTTCCGCAAGGCGGGTGTCCCCGGGACGGGGTCGGAAGTTTCCGCCCGTCAGGTGGTCGTCCGTATCGCCCGTTCGATCCGAGAAGCCGGCGAACAGTACGGCGGTTACTTCCGGTCGACGGAGGAAGCCGAAACGTTCGAAGCCGAATTGTCCTACATGCTCATCCACCAGATGGGCGCGTTCAATTCGCCCGTGTGGTTCAACTGCGGTCTCGCCCAACGCTACGGCATCACCGGCAAGGCGGTCGGCTGCTGGTACTTCGACGAGAAGAAGGGCGAAGTGGCGGAAGCGCCGGATTCCTACACCCGCCCCCAAATGTCGGCGTGCTTCATCCAGAGCGTCGAAGATGATCTCCTCGACATCGCGGACGCCGTGAAGCGCGAGATGCGTCTCTTCAAGTTCGGCTCGGGCACGGGCACGAACTTCTCGAAGATCCGCGGTGAAGGCGAAAAACTCGCGGGCGGAGGCACGTCGTCGGGCCTCATGTCCTTCCTCGAAGTCCTCGACCGTGCGGCGGGCGCCACCAAGTCCGGTGGCACGACCCGTCGTGCCGCGAAGATGGTCGTGCTCGACATGGACCACCCCGAAATCGAGCGCTTCATCATGTGGAAGGCGCGCGAGGAGGACAAAGCCAAGGTCCTCATCGAAGCCGGCTATCCGTCGGACTTCAACGGCGAGGCTTATCGCACCGTCGGCGGCCAAAATTCGAACAACTCGGTTCGTATCGACGACGAGTTCATGGACGCGGTGCTCAGCGATTCGAAGTGGGAAACGCGCAACCGTACGAACGGCAAGACCGCGAAGTCCTACAAGGCTCGCGAACTGATGGACAAGATCGCGTACGCCGCGTGGCGCTGCGCCGATCCGGGCGTGCAGTTCGACACGACGATCAACCGTTGGCACACGTGCCCGAACACCGACCGCATCCGCGCGTCGAATCCGTGCTCGGAATACATGTTCCTCGACGACTCGGCGTGCAACCTCGCCTCGCTCAACCTCGTCAAGTTCCTCCGCGACGACGGTTCGTTCGACATCGAGGGCTATCGCCACGCGGTGCGCCTCTTCTTCATCGCGCAGGAAATCGTCGTCGACTTCGCGTCGTACCCGATCAAGCGCATCGCCGAGAACAGCCACGACTATCGGCCGCTCGGTCTCGGTTACGCCAACCTCGGCACGTTGCTCATGCTCCTCGGAATCCCCTACGATTCCGACGAAGGTCGCGTGATCTGCGGAGCCCTGACGGCCATTACGACGGGGCACGCCTACCGCGTCTCCGCGGAGATGGCGCGCACGAAGGGCGCGTTCGCGGGTTTCGCGCGCAACAAGGAGCCGATGCTCAAGGTGATGAATATGCACCGCGACGCGGCCTACGCGCTCGACACGTCGTTCGGCCACGACGACTTGGTCGGCGCCGCGCAGAGCGACTGGGATGAAGCGGTGCGCCTCGGCAGCATCCACGGCTTCCGCAACGCCCAAGCGACCGTGCTGGCTCCGACCGGCACCATCGGTCTGCTCATGGATTGCGATACCACCGGTATCGAGCCCGACTTCTCGATCGTGAAGTTCAAGAAGTTGGCGGGCGGCGGCTACTTCAAGATCGTGAATCAGTCGGTGCCTTCGGCCCTCCACCGCCTCGGTTATTCGAAGGCCCAAGTCGACGACATCGTCGCTTGGATCCTCGGACATCAGACGCTCGTCGGGGCCCCTCACGTCAACCGCGAGTCGCTCGCGGCGAAGGGCATGGCTCCCGCCGACTTCGCGGCGATCGAGAAGGCCCTCCCGGGGGCGTTCGAAGTCAACCACGCCATCGCGCCGCACGTGATCGGCGAGGAAGGTCTGACGCGCCTCGGTCTCACGAAGGAGCAGACGACCGCTCCCGGATTCGATCTCCTCAACCACCTCGGATTCACTCCGAAGCAGATCGAGGAAGCCGATGAGTGGATCTGCGGCACGCAGACCGTCGAAGGTGCGCCGCACCTGCGCGACGAGCATCTCCCGGTGTTCGATTGCGCCAACAAGTGCGGCCGTCGCGGCCGTCGCTTCATCCACCACTTGGGCCACATCCGCATGATGGCGGCGGCGCAGCCGTTCATCTCCGGCGCGATCTCGAAGACCATCAACATGCCGAACGAGGTCACCGAGGAGGACGTCCGCGAGGCGTACTTCGAGGCCTGGAAGCTCGGCGTGAAGGCGGTCGCCCTCTACCGCGACGGATGCAAGGCTTCGCAGCCGCTCAAGTCGAAGTCGAAGACCGAATCCAAGGAAACGGCGAAGGACGAGAAGGCGGCTCCGGTGCCCGCGGTGGCGGTCGCACCGTCGCCGGTCCTCATGCGTCGCCGTCTCCCGAAGAAGCGCTTCGGATTCACGCAGGAAGCGACGGTCGCGAATCAGAAGGTCTACATCCGCACGGGCAACTACGAGGATGGAAGCCTCGGCGAAATCTTCGTCGACATGCACAAGGAAGGCGCCGCCTTCCGCAGCATGATGAACTGCTTCGCGATCGCGGTCTCGTTGGGACTCCAGTACGGCGTCCCGCTCGACGAGTACGTCAACGTGTTCACGTTCACGCGGTTCGATCCGCAGGGGCCGGTCAACCACCCGAACATCAAGTTCTCGACGTCGGTGGTGGACTTCATCTTCCGTCTCCTCGCGATGGAGTACCTCGGTCGGACCGATTTCGTGCAGGTGAAGCCCGCGGACGGCATCGAAGACGGTGTCCTCGACGCCCAAAAGCAGCTCGAGAAGCAACGCCTCGAGCAGCAGATGAAGGTGCAGAAGTTCGAATCCGACGTCGTCGGCGACCGTCTCGGCGGCGCGATGAAGGGTTCGGCGCGCGGTTCGAATTCCCATCTCGACAAGATGATGGGGGACGCGCCGTTCTGCGACTCCTGCGGGCACGTCACCGTGCGCAACGGCACCTGCTACAGGTGCCTCAACTGCGGCAATAGCCTCGGCTGTTCCTGAACGCGGACTCCGTTCGCGGTCGATCGCTCGAAGCGGTCGGCCGCGGATCCGGCGTCGGACGCACCGATGGGCGTATTACCCGATCATGAAATCGCGGCGCTGGTCCGATCCGGTGCGGTGACCCAGCCCGCGGGGGCGCCCGCGATCCGCGTTCAGCCATGTTCGCTCGATCTCACGCTCTCGCGCGAAGCGTGGAGACTGCCCGCGTCCGTGCTGCCCATCGGGGAGACGGTCCGCAGTCTCGTCGAGCGCCTCGGGCGTCGCCGTGTGGATCTCGGGGTCGGGGAGGTACTCGACCGCGAGAAGGTCTACGTCGTCCGTCTCGAAGAAGGGCTGAAGCTTCCCCGCGACGTCGCCGCGTATTGCAACACGAAGTCGTCGATCGGCCGCCTCGATCTGCAGACGCGCGTCTTGACGGATGGAAATCCGCGCTACGACCGCATTCCGCGCGGGTATTCGGGCGACGTATGGCTCGAGGTGATTTCGAAGTCCTTCGACATCGCGTTGCGGGCCGGTGCGTCGCTCAATCAGGCGATCTTCTTCCGCGAAAGAAAGATCCTGCTCGGCGGCGCGTTGGCGGCCCTCGAAGCGCGCGAGCCCCTGCTGTTTTCGAGAGACGGATCCCCGTTGCGCGCCGACCCCGATCGCCTCGACGAGGGTGGACTCTTGTTGACGGTCGATCTCGATCAGGACCCGGTCGGTTGGGTGGCGCGCAAGACGCCTCAGGAAATCGATCTCTCCGGGGCCCGGCGCAACGACGCCGCCGAGTATTTCGAGCCGGTTCCGCGACCGCGCGACGGGGCGTTGTGGTTGCGCCGCGGACACTTCTATATTTTGTCGACACGCGAATTCCTGCGCGTCCCGCCGGACTTCGCCGTCGAAATGTTGCCGTTCGAAAACTCGGCGGGCGAATTCCGCGCCCACTACGCGGGCTTCTTCGATCCGGGGTTCGGTTGGTCTCCCGGAGGCGCGACGCGAGGGACTCCCGCCGTGCTCGAAGTGCGTCCCTACGACGACGATCTGATCCTTCGGCACGGTCAGCCGATCTGCAAGGTGGCGTTCGAAGCCCTGTCGTCGCGACCGCAGCGCGCCTACGGCGAAGGTTCCGGGAACCATTACCAGGACCAACGCGGTCCGAAGCTCTCGAGGCATCTGTCGGTCCCATGACGATCCCGTTCGATCATCACGTGTTCGTGTGCACGAATCGCCGTCCCGACGGACATCCGCGCGGGTCGTGTGCGGCGAAGGGATCCGAGGCGCTCCGCGACGCGTTGAAGTCGGCCGTGAAGGAAGCGGGCGTTCCCGGAGTCCGGATCAACGGCTCGGGGTGTCTCGACTTTTGTGAACACGGTCCCGTCGTCGTCGATCATCCGCGAAACGTCTGGTGGAAAGGCGTTTCGACGGGTGACGTCGCGCGACTCGTCGCCGGACCTCTCGCCGCGGGGACGGCGCTTCCCGACCTCGAAATGTCGGAAGCGGAATTGCGCCGCGGAACGCGCGTCTAAGGCGCGAGCACGGTCGGAGCGGCGAAGGCCACGTCCACGGGTTCGTCGTCGATGTCCATCGCGGAGGCGGTGAGTCCAGATTCGAGCCGTTTCGGTCCTTCGGCGACGGCGAGACCGACCCATCTTCCCGGTTCAGTCGCCGGTGCGGACGACGTGATCTTGCCGACGGGCTGACCGGAGCCGTCCCGAAGAGGCGCCCCCGGTGCGATCGGTCCGCCCTTCCACGACACCCGGCGCAGCATGCGACGCGGTTGACCGAGGAAGTGGAGTTTCGCCACGACTTCCTGTCCGGTGTAGCAGCCTTTGGTGTACGACGTGGTGCTCGCTTCGTCCCCGCATTCCTTCGGGAGGAAGGTCGCATCGACGTCCACACCCCACCGGGGACGTCCCATGCGGACGCGGAGGGCGTCGAAGACGGAGGCGTGCATGCGCTCGCCGCCGCGCGCCGCGATGCGCGCATCGAAGGCGGCCGCGACGTCGTCGTCGCGCGGGAGGACGACGATCCACACGGGCGTCGTGCACGCGGGATCGTTGATCACCGAGACGGGGCGATCCGCGACCGTCACGCGGGCGGCCTTCGGTCGGTCGATCGGCGGCCAGTCGGAGAATAGTTCCGATGGAACCGCGCCGAGTCCCGTCAGGAGGCGAACGTCCGCGTCGACGCCATCGACTCGGACGTCCTCGGCGATGATGAAGCGCCGCCAGTGGGCGAGGAGGGGTTCGGCTTCGGCCGCGGGCAGCACGACTTCGAACGTCTCGGCCGCGGCGCCGACGACGATGGGACCCAGATTGCGCCCACGGGCGTCGAGAACGCAGGCGTTCACGGCGGCCCCCGCAGCGAGTTGCTTGACGTCCTGGGTGCACTGGGCGTGCAGCCAGCGGGCGCGGTCGGCTCCGGCGACCCGGAGGACGGCGAGGTCCGTCGAAACGAACGCGGCGAGGCCGCTTTGGGCACGCTCCAGGAGTTCTCGGAGGGCGGCCGTGCTTTTCGGGGATGTAGGGAGGGGTTCGGACATTTCAGGCTCTTGGGGGCGCCGGGGCCCGGGGTACAATCCTAACGTCCACGTGAGGGTCGGAGTTACAACCCTGACGCGGGCGTAAGAGTGTAACGGAAAGGCGCAATCATGGGATGCCAAAGTTCCGGGCCGTCACGGCTCGTCAAGGTCGGAGAACTCGCCGAACTGACCGGCAAGTCCATCCGCACGCTCCACTACTACGAGGAGCTCGGCCTGCTTCGCCCCGCGAAGCGGTCGGAGGGCGGATTCCGCCTGTACGACGAGGCGCTTTCGGTGTCGACCATCCGCTCGATTTCGCGGCTGCAGGATCTCGACATCCCGCTCAACCGGATTCGGGAAATGGCGGAAGCGTGGCGCGGAACCACCGCCGCTTCCGATGCGGCGCCGCGTCTTCTCGAAGCCTTTCGAACGGAACTCGCGGAAACGCGTTCGAAGATCGAAGGCTTGACGGCGATCGAACACGAACTCGTGAAGTCGATCGCGTTCCTCGAAGCCTGCACGACGTGCTCGGATCGTCCTCTGCGCGATCAATGTTCGGCGTGCACGCGCGAAGGTCACCATGCGGGTGACGTCCCGGAGTTCGTGAGCGCTTTCCTCGATTGAACACGACACGCCGGGCGGCGCGCCCGGGGAGCCCAAGATGCGGAACGACATGATCTACATGGACAACAACGCGACGACGCGGACCGATCCGCGCGTCGTCGAGGCCATGTTGCCTTGGTTCACGGAGAAATACGGCAACGCCCACAGTCGGAACCACGCCTTCGGTTGGGAAGCCGAAGAAGCCGTCGAAGCGGCGCGTGCCAGCGTCGCGCGTGCGATCGGCGCCGACCCGCGTGAAATCATCTTCACGTCGGGCGCGACCGAATCGAACAACCTCGCCGTCAAGGGCGTCGCGGAATTCTTCGTCGACCGCGGCGATCACTTCATCACCAGCGCCATCGAACACAAGTGCGTCTCGGATTCGATGAAGTCGCTCGAACGCAGCGGACGCAAGGTCACGTTCCTCGGCGTCGATCGCGAGGGGCGGATCGATCTTGCGGCTCTCGAGACGGCGATCACGGACAAGACGGTTCTCGTTTCGATCATGGCGGCGAACAACGAGATCGGGACCGTTCAGGATCTCGCCGCGATCGGCAAGATCTGCAAGGCGCGCGGCGTGCTCTTCCACACCGACGCGGCGCAGATGGTGGGCAAGCAGCCGATCGACGTCGAGGCGATGGGGATCGATCTCCTTTCGTTGTCGGCGCACAAGATCTACGGCCCGAAGGGCGTCGGAGCGCTCTACATCCGTCGATCCAAGCCGCGCGTGCGCCTCGTCGCTCAGATGGACGGTGGCGGGCAGGAGCGCGGTTTGCGCTCCGGCACCCTCAACGTGACGGGCATCGTCGGTCTCGGCCGAGCACTCGACATCGCGATGGAGGAGATGGAAACCGAGCGCGTGCGCATGCGCGCGTTGCGGGACCGATTCCTCTCCCGTATTCGGGCCAACCTCGATCACATCCACGTGAACGGTTCGATGGAACATCGAATCGAAGGCAACCTGAACATCTCGTTCGCCTACGTCGAGGGCGAGTCGCTCCTCATGTCCTTGAAGGAGGTCGCCGTCTCGTCGGGATCCGCCTGCACGAGTGCGACGCTCGAGCCGTCCCACGTGCTTCGGGCGATCGGCGTCGGCGAAGAGCTCGCCCACACGTCGATCCGCTTCGGCATCGGTCGTTTCAACACCGAGTCGGAGATCGACCGCGTGGTCGACATGCTCACGGAAAAAGTCAATCGTCTGCGCGAGATGTCGCCCCTTTACGAGATGGTGAAGGAAGGCGTCGATCTGCAGACCGTCAAGTGGAATCCCCACTGATCCACCCCACCGAACAACCACGGAATCATTCAAATGCCCTACAGCGATAAAGTCGTCGACCACTTCGAAAATCCCCGCAACATGGGTTCGTTCGCGAAGGACGACAAGGACGTGGGCACCGGCATCGTCGGTGCTCCCGAATGCGGCGACGTGATGAAGCTCCAACTCAAGATCGTCGGAGACCGCATCGTCGACGCGAAGTTCAAGACGTTCGGCTGCGGTTCCGCGATCGCGTCGTCGTCCTACGTCACCGAACTCGTGAAGGGGAAATCCCTCGACGAAGCTCAGGACATCAAGAACGTCCAGATCGTCGAAGAACTCGCTCTTCCTCCGGTCAAGATCCACTGCTCGGTGCTGGCCGAAGACGCCATCAAGGCCGCCATCGCCGACTACCGCAAGCGGCAGGGTGCCGAAACCGGCGAACCCGCGCAGTCCGCTTCCTGAGGCCATTCCCATGCTGACCCTTACCGACAAAGCCGCCGGAAAGATCGTCTCGCTCCTTCAGGGCGAATCGAAGTCGACCGAAGAGTGGGGGCTGCGCGTCGCCGTCGAAGGCGGTGGCTGCTCCGGACTCTCGTATCGGCTCGACATCACGAAGGAACGACCGGGGGACCACATCGTGGCCCACGGCGGTTCGAAGCTCTTCATCGATGCGCGCAGCCTCATCTACGTGAACGGTTCGGAAGTCGACTACTCCGACGCTCTGACGGGTGCCGGTTTCGTCGTCCGCAATCCGCAACAGAAATCCTCCTGCGGCTGCGGTTCTTCGTTCTCCGTCTGAGGAAGTACGCCGCGTCGTGACCGATCCTTTCTCCGTGTTCGAGGTTCCCCGGCGGTTGGCGCTCGACACGGCCGCCGCCGAGGCCGCATGGATCGCGAAGGCACGGGATCTCCACCCGGATCATGTGGCATGCGCGACGCCCTCGGCGATCGCGGAGGCGACCGCGCGCGCCGCGGCCTTCAACGCCGCGTGGAAAATCCTTCGCGATCCCCACGCGCGGGCGAAGGCTTGGCTCGAGGCCGAGGGCGTTCGTCTCGACGCCGCCCGCGGTGGATTGCCCCCGCAACTCGCGATGCGCGGATTCCGCATCCAGGAGGCGGTCGAATCCCGTGACGGGGGAGACGCCGCGGCCGACGCGGAACTCGACGCGCTCGAGCGTGAAGTCGGCGCCGATCTAGCCGCCGCTCGACACGATTTCGATGCATTGTGCGCCTCCGAGCCGGGCGCGTCGGATCCGTCGAGGTCCGACTTCGCGGCGCGCGTCTTGGAGTGGGTCGGTCGTTTCGCATACTTGCTGCGTCAGGAGGCGCAACTCCTCGACGCTCGGGGTGACGCATGAGCCGCATGGTGGGGATCGACTTGGGGACGACGAACAGTCTCGTCGCCGTCTTCCGGAACGGGCGAGCGGAAGTGCTTGCCGACCCGCGAACGGGCTCACGCATCTGTCCGTCCGTCGTTCGCGGCGAGACCGATGGAACGGTCACGGTCGGCGAAGAAGCCCGCAAAGGACGCGTGGCCCGAGCCCGCGATACCGTCGCTTCCATCAAGCGTTTGATGGGGAAGACGGTGGCCGAAGCCGAACGCCTCACGACCGGGTTGACCTACGGCGTGGTGGACGGCGGCGACGGTGTGCCGCGCGTACGCGTGGCGGATCGATTGATGTCGCCG
>JAFMJN010000031.1 GCA_017853435.1 Planctomycetota bacterium
GAGCCGAGCGATCGTGCCCGCCGTGGCGAAGAACGAGAAGGGCGACGTGACGACGCGATCGCCGGGTCCGACGCCCAGCGCCATCAACCCAGCGAGGAGCGCATCCGTGCCGCTCGACATGCCGATCACGTGGTGT
This sequence comes from Planctomycetota bacterium, assembly GCA_017853435.1. Lineage (GTDB taxonomy): Bacteria > Planctomycetota > CAIWVZ01 > CAIWVZ01. The sequence continues at coordinate 137 of JAFMJN010000031.1, forward strand.
CCATCCACCACCTTCGAACACGCCGCTTCGAACGCCTCGACTTCCTTGCCGAGAATGAACTGCCGATGATCGAGCACGCGCAACGCGGCGGCCTTCATGGATTCGGCGAAGGGGGCCGTCACGCGGCCGAGGTCGATGAATGGAACGTTCACGACGATGACTCCGTAAGTCCGCCCGTCGGGGCGGGGTGATAGATCCGTCCGCAGGCGCAGCGGAACTCGGGGGCGACGATCGCTTCTCCGCACCGACACGCGTACCCGCACGGACGCGCGGGGTTCCCCGCGACGACGACGAAATCGGCGACGTCGCGGGTGACCACGGCTCCCGCGGCGACGAAGGCACCGACGCCGACGGTGATGCCGCAGCGGAGCGTCGCATTGGCACCGATGGTCGCGCCTTCCTTGACGAGCGTGACTTCGAAACGATCGCGCCGCGCAAAGCGCGCACGCGGGCGACGCACGTTGGTGAACACGGCGGAAGGGCCCACGAAGACACCGTCTTCGAGGCGCACGCCGTCGTAGAGGGAAACGTGATTCTGAATGCGGCACCCGTCGCCGACGACGACGGTTCCTCCGACGAAACACCCCTGCCCGACGACACAATCGCGGCCGATGCGCGCTCCCGGCATGACGTGGGCACCGTGCCACACGCGCGTGCCGTCGCCGAGAATCGCTCCCGCGTCGACATGGGCGGAGGGATGGACGAAGACGTCGCTCATGCGCGCACCTCGATCGGTCGACCGACGCCGACGGGTTCGCCGTCCGCACGCAGACTGCGACTCGCCGCGTCGAGCACCCGCACGACCGCGGCTCCGTGACGTCCGCCGGTCAACGGTTCGCGACGTGTCCGGCAGGCGTCGACGAAGTGCTCCATCTGCGCGCGCAACGGCTCGACCGTCGGCAAATCGACCTCGGTATGGCCTTCGCGGCGATGGACGAGCGTGCCGTCGCGCAGATCGACGCCGGTATCCCACAGGCGGAGCGTGCCGCCGCGGCCGTCGTCGTCGAACGTCGCCATCTTCCGATCGCCGACGACCGTCAATCGGTGTTCGCGGTGCGGATGCAACCACGACACGTGGACGTGCGCCTTGACGCCTTCCGGGAACTCGAGATGGGTCACGGTGACGTCGCTACGATCCTCGAGAAGCCACGCGGCTCCGATCGCACGCACGCGAACGGGATTCGCATCGAGGACGTGGATCATCGCGGCGAAGTCGTGGGGAGCGAAGGACCAAAGAATGTCTTCGGAGGGACGGACGGTGCCGAGGTTGAGACGCTGCGCCTGCAGGTAGCGAACGACACCGAGGTCGCCGCGTCGGATCCATGCGCGCAGCGCGGTGAGTGCCGGATGAAAAAGCGTGACGTGCCCCACCATCAGCACACGACCGCCTCGGTCCGCGATCTCGACGAGCGTGTCCGCGTCCGTCGACCGCAGCGTCATCGGTTTTTCGACGAACACATCCTTGCCGCGAACAAGAGCATCGCGCGCCAGTTCGAAGTGCGTCGGAGCGGGCGTCGCGACAACGAGGGCGTCGATTTCCGGATCGTCCAACAGGGCCGACCACGACGGGGCGCGCATGTCGGCGGGGAGCGTGGCGAGAACGGACGGGTCGACGTCGAACACGCGGCGGAGGACCCCGAGTTCGCGGAGCACGCGGAAGTGATTGCGCCCCCAGGCCCCGAGGCCGACGAGCGCCACGTTCGGACGCGACGACATGGGAAGATGCTACGCGAGCGCCCCCTCACGGCGAGTCCGCGACGACCCCCCGAAAATGAAGCAACCCCGGCCCTTGAGGACCGGGGTTGTTTCTCGAAGCGATGCGGGCGATCAGACGCCGCCGCCACCACCGCCGCGACGGCCACCGCCGCCACCGCCGCCGCCCTGACCACCACGGCCGCCGCCCATTCCGCGGCCACCCATGATCGAGCCGCCGAGCGACTCTTCGACCTTCTTCGCTTCGTCCTCGGAGAGGAACTTGCGGAGGTCGCCCTTGAGCTCATCGCGGAACGCCTGCATTTCCGACATCATCTCCTCGCGGGAGAGTTCGCCGGAGCGCATGGCTTCCATCATCTCGCGCATCTTGTCCTGCGCGGTCTTCTGGAGTTCCTTGAGCTGCTCGGTCTTCTTGTCGTCGAGCTTGAGTTCCTTGGCGACGTCGTCGACGGTCTTCATCTGACCGCCGGCCATCATGCCGCGGCGATCGGTGCCCGTCTGACCCTTCTCGATGCGTTCGGCGAGCTTCTTCGCCGCATCGGCGAGGGCCTTGTCCGTGCCCGTCGCGAGGGCGTTGAGCACCGGGAGGGCGGGCTTGCCGACCTTCTCGATGGCGGCGACCGATGAGTCGCGGATGACCGTGTTGCCGTCGGCGATCTTCGCCGCGAGGGTCTTCACCCACGCTTCGGCCGCGGCGTCGAGGGCCGCGGGCTTCGCCGCATCCTGAGCGGCCGCGGGGGCGGCAGCCTTCTTCGGAGCGCCGGCGGGCGCGCCTTCTTGAGCCACGGCCACGACGGCCGAAAGTGCCATGACGAGAGCGATCGGGAGCTTCTTCATTTTGGTGACCTCAATGGGGGGCCGTGAGACACGGCTCCCCCGTCGCCATCCATTACGGAGGACGCTCCCGATTCTTTCAGGAAACCGCCCTTCCGCCACCCGCAAAGCCCCCGAATGTCCGATTTTCGGAAAATGCGGGATCAGCCGGTTGATTCGGCGGACCGGAAGACGGTCTTGTCGACGCGGTGCTTCTTGAGGAGGCGCGACAGTTGTCCGCGGTCCATTTTGAGGGTGCGGGCGGCCGCGGCGATATTGCCGTGGCATTCGAGCAGGCGGGCCCGAAGGAGCTTCTTTTCGAAGGCGTGCTTCGCCATGCGGAGCGAATGGCCGCTCACCCCGCCGTCCGGGTCGCTCAGGAAGGCGGCGATCGGGTCGGCCGCCCCGGCGACCGCGGGCTGGAGCTTCGACCCGACCATGGCGACCCCGATGGTTTCCGTCGCCGCACGGATGGCGTCGAGATCGACCGCGTCGAGGCGACGCTGAGGGTTGTCGGAAGCGACGTAAACCGCGGCGCAAGCCTTGCCGTTCACCAGAACCGGGAGCGAGTAGCCCATGCCGCGGGCGGTCGGATCGACCAACGTCACCCCGTCGTCGTTGCTCTTCAGCGCGAGCTTGCGGGCGTGCTCGTAGACGGCGCCGGCCTGAGCGTCGAAATCGGGATGGCCCTTGGAGGCGGCGACGACGTCATCGGCGTACCGGGTGAGGACCAAGGCACGGCAACCGTCGGTCACGAGACGGAGGAAGTCGACGGCGGCGGCAACCCTCTCGGAGGTCGTGGAAGCCGTCTGCAACCGCAGAGTGGCTTCGAGAACATCCTTGACGACGCGGGAATGGGTGGTGGTAGGTGTGGGGGAACCGGAAACGACCATGGAAGTGCTCCTTTGGATTAGTCGGACTTTATAGATTTCTCTTATCGATCAATCCTCGTTTCGCGAAGATTCTGTTTTATTTTCTGTTTTTGCAGTCTTACTGCGTGTGGTTTTGTCGCCTCTTCGGGATTTTCGTGCCGTGGGGGTCACGCCGGAACGTCACGCTCCGAGGCGCGCGGGCTCCGTCCGTCGGGGTCGGCGTCCGACACCGCTTCCGAATCCCCTTCGCGTCCATAGACCCGCCGACGGAAAAGTGACGCTCATTTTTTCGCGGATTTCCCGTTAGAGTCCGCGCCTCATGAAGGAAGCCGCCGGGTACGTCCTCCTCTCCCCCGCCCCTTCGGGTTGGCAGGTGCTGCTCCTGCGCAACGCACGTCATCACACGTGGGGATTTCCCAAGGGACATCTCGACGGCGACGAAACCCCGCGCGACGGCGCCGCACGCGAAGTGACCGAGGAAACCGGCATTCGCGACTTCGTTCCGGTCGACGGCTTCGAATCGGTCACGGTCTACAAAGACAAATTCGCGGGCTCGGACGCGCTCGATCCGGAAGACGTTCCGGAGAAGCGGGTCCGCTACTTCCTCGCGACCGTCGCGACACCGTCGCTCAAGCGTTCGCGCGAGCACGACGCGGGCGGCTGGATGCTGCCCGAAGAAGCGGCGAGCCTTCTCGCCCACGAGGATCTCCGACGCGTCCTGCGCGACGCGCTCGCCCGCGTGCGCAACGGCTGATTCGCGCGCGATGTCGCTGCTTACGTTTCAAGGTGTCCGCAAGGTCTACGGCGGAGAGACGCTGCTCGAAGACGTGACGTTCACGATTCGCGACGGCGACCGCATCGGCGTGGTGGGACGCAACGGCGCCGGCAAGTCGACCATCTTCCGCCTCGCCTGCGGCGAAGAAACGGAAGACGGCGGCGAGATCTCACGCGGCCGCGGAACGACGATCGCGCGACTCGCTCAGGATCCGCGTCTCGACCCGACGGCGACCATCCTCGAAGAAACGCTGAAGGCGCTCGCCCACGTGCGTGACTTGGAGACCCGATTGCGCGCGCTCGAAACCGCGATGGAAACCGCGGACCCCGAGACGGCCGCCCGGCTCGCCGAAGAACACGGCACCGTGCACGAACGCTTCGAACGGCAAGGCGGCTACAGCCTCGAAGCGCGCGCCCTCGAAGTGTTGGCCGGACTCGGCGTCCCGCAAGAAATGACGTCCCGCAAGTGCGAAGGACTCTCGGGCGGCGAACGCAGTCGTGTGGCGCTCGCGCAAATTCTTCTGCTCGACCCCGACCTCATGCTGCTCGACGAGCCGACGAACCACCTCGACCTCGAGGGCGTCGAATGGCTCGAGGGCCACCTCCGTGCGTCGGGTAGCGCGTATCTCGTCGTGTCCCACGACCGCTGGTTCCTCAATCGCGTGACCGACGCGACGCTCGACGTGTCCGACGGCACCGCCCGCATGTGGCCGCAGGGCTACGGCGGCTTCGAAAACCTGAAGGCCGAAGAGCACAAGACGCTGCTCCGCGAAGTCGAGAAACAGCGGGCCTACATCGAAAAAGAACGGGCGTTCATTCGGCGTCACCTCGGATCGCAACGCTCCCGAGAAGCGTCCGGACGGCTGAAGCGCCTCGAACGCATCGAACTTCTCGTCCCGCCGCCCGGCGAACAGTCGACCGCTTCCTTCACCCTCGTACCCGACCGCCCGCAGGGCAACCTTCCGATTTCGGCACGCGAGTTGTCGATCGAGCTCGGCGGTCGCGAGATCTTCAGGGACGTGAGCTTCGATCTTTTGCCCGGAGATCGGCTCGGCATCGTCGGTCCGAACGGCACCGGAAAATCGACGCTGCTCAAAATCCTCGCGAATCGCCTCGAAGCGAAGACGGGTCGCGTCGACATCGCCCGATCGTGCGACATCGGCTACTTCGACCAGGACCATCGCCTCCTCAGCCCCGACGCGACGCCGTATTCGACGATCCACGACTACCGCCCCCAATGGACCGACTTCGCGGTTCGATCGTGGCTCGCACGATTCCTGTTCCACGCGGACGACGTCGAACGTCCCGTATCGACGCTTTCGGGCGGCGAACGCGCGCGGCTCGCGCTCGCACGCCTTCTGATCGATCGGCCCAACGTGTTGTTCCTCGACGAACCGACGAACCACCTCGACATCCCGTCGTGCACGGCGCTCGAAGAGATGCTCGACGGATTCACGGGAACGTTGATCGTCGTGTCGCACGACCGTTGGTTCCTTCAGCGCGTCGCGACGCGGATTCTCTGGATCGAACGGGGAAAGAGCGTCTTCACCCACGGCACATGGACCGAAGCCGCGCAAAAACGACGCCAAGGCATCGAAGACGCCCGTCGCGCCGCCGAAGACGCGCGCGACAAGGCGGCGAAGGCCGTCCGCGCGGCGACTCCCCGCAAGACGGAATCCGCGCCGAAGAAGAAAAAACGTTCATTGACGGAAGTCGAAGACGAAATCATGCGCCTCGAAGCGAAGAAGGAAGCGTTGCACGCCTCGTTGGGAGACCCGGCGCTCTACGCCGACGCCGAACGGGTGAAGGCGGTGCGCGACGAACTCGCGGCGGTCGAGAAGCGACTCGAGGAGGTCAACGAAGAATGGGCGGGATTCGCATGAACGCGGACGCATTGAAGGGAAAGAAGGCGGTGTTCTTCGACGCGGGTTTCACCTTCCTCGAACCGCACGCGCCCGTACCCGCGATCTACCGTGAAACCGCCGCCGCTCTCGGCGTGGAGACCGACGAGTCGCGTTTCCAAGACGCGTTCCACGCCGCGTGGCGTGGTGCGGGCGGTCGCGCGTTCCGACCCGATCACCGCACGTCCGACGCCGAGGAACTCGAGGCGTGGCGCGTCCTGACGCGGCACATCGCCTCCGAGTTCCCGCAACTCCTCGAACGGCATCCCGAATGGCTCGACGCCTTGGTCGCCCGCTTCGATTCCGGATCGACGTGGCGCGTGGCCGCGGGCGCCCGTCCGCTTTTCGACGCCCTCCGGGGACGCGGCCTTAAGCTCGCGGTCGTGTCGAATTGGCACACCGCGCTCCACCGCATTTTGGACGAACTCGCGATCTCGGAGTCGTTCGATCTGGTCGTCTGCTCGGGCGGCGAGGGCTTCCGCAAACCTCACCCGGAACTCTTCCGTCGCGCGCTGTCGAGACTCGGGCTTTCCCCCGAAGAAGTCGTCCATATCGGCGATTCCCTCCACGACGACGTCGCGGGGGCCCGACGTGCTCGGATCGACGCGTGGCACCTCTCGGCCACTCCGGTTGCGGGGCGCCACGGGACCGTTCCGTCGCTCGAAGCGTTCCACCGGAACCTCGTTGCGAACGAGTAGCAATCCGTTCCCGGTTTCGTTGACGCCCGACCGACTCCGACCGTACCATCGGGCTCCGGTGGTGCATTTCCCAATCGCGTACCCCGGCACACCCGTGAATCCAACAGATCCCAAGCTCCCCACACCGGGGGCACTCGCTCACGACGTCTTCAACATCGTGACGGTTCTCTTCGGCGTACAGGACACGCTCGAGTCGATTCCTCCCTCGGATCCGAGAATCGCGCGCTGCCGAGCGGACTTGGAGGTCGTCGTCGAACGCCTCAAGAAAGTCGGCGGAGACCTCGTCGCGATGTCCCCGCCGAAGCTCTGAACGTTCGTCCTTTCAGGATCACGTCGGGCTGGGCGGTTTGACGCTCAGCGCGCGCATGACGGCTTCCTGAAGTTCCTGCCGTGTCACCGGCTTTTGGAGGAATTCCGAAGCTCCGGTTTCGCGCGTCACGATGATCGGGTCGAGATCGCGACGTCCCGTGACGAACACGATGCGGACGTCTTCGAGTTCCGGGTTGGTCCGAATCTTCCGGGCGACGTCGAGGCCGTTCATGCCGGGCATGTTCACGTCGAGCAGCACCACCTGCGGCTTGTGCTTGCCGATGTGGAGGAGGCCGTTGATGCCGTCGTGCTTGACCGTGACGTCCCAACGTCCGTCGACGTCGAGGTAGGTCCGCAGCGTCGAAGCGACTTGTTGGTCGTCTTCCACGAGCAGGATCGACGGGCGGTGGTCCAACCCGGCGGGCACAGGCATCCCCCGCTGGCGGAGGAAGGCCGCCAAAACCTTGGCGTCCACACGACGGTGACCGCCCGGGGTGCGGAAGGCTTGCAGGTAGCCGCGGTCGATCCAGTTGGCGACGGTGCGCTCGCTGACTCCGACCATTTTTCCGATTTCGTTCGTGGTGAGAAGCGGCTGCAAGGCGTGATCTCCGAGTCCCCGGTCCGGGGTGCGCGGACAAAACTACACGCACCCCTCACAGGGGACAACGGAATTTCCCAAAATATCCTCGGGAGTTTTTTCGGCTCTTATGGACTGGCGATAGATCACGCCATCCGCCGATGAAACTCAACCCTTGGCGGGCCAAGGAAGAGCGGCCCACCACGTCGCGAACGCGTCGGGCGGCGCCACCCAAATCTGGCGATCCAAGCCCGCGTAAACCCAGACGAGTTTTCCGTCGGGAGGACCGCCGAAGAGATACTCGAACTCGCCGACCCGGATGCGCAACGCGCGATCCATCGTGCGCTCCGCGTTGTGGCGCGCCCCGCGCCAACCTTCGAACAGCAATTCTCGCGGCCAGTCCTTCTCGGAAAAACGCGCGCGGGCGCCGACTCGACGCCCCAACAACGAACCCACCGGATCGGTGTTCGGAGGGATCGCCTCTTCGAGCAACACGGCTTCGATCGAAGTCGGGGCGACGCCTCCGTCGAACGCGAACGGTGCGACACTCGTCAGACTGACCGCGCGCGGGGGACGCGTCCTGCCGCACCCCGCCAGGACGCCCGCCACGACGAGAAGAAGAAGGATCGTTGTGGTTCGTTTCATTCCGCGACGACTTCGACGGCCTTCACCAAAAACGGTGTTTTCGGTGCCGTCGCCCGTCCGGTCAGACTATCAGTTTCGACGGTAATCCCGGCAATTTTCTCCAATACGGCGAGACTTTCCGTATCGGCGACTTTGCCGAACACGCAGTGCCCCCAGTCCTCGGGACGTGTCGTCCCATGGAAGTCGAGCGTCTGTTGATCGACGAGGTTGAAATACCACGCGGCGGTCGCGGAATGCGGTTCGGCCTTTCGCGCCATCGCGATGGTGCCGCGGACGTTGAGAAGGCCGTTGTCGGCCTCGTTGCGGATGGGGCCGCGCGTCGGGCGTTCTTTACCCTCCGCGTCGAAGCGTCCACCGTCGATACGCACGCCCGCTTCGACGCGATGAAGTCGGGTGCCGTCGTAGAACCCGGACTTCGCGTACGTGAGGAAGTTCGACACGGTCGCAGGCGCTTTCCGCCGCGCGAGTTCGACGGTCACGACTCCGAGATCGGTGACGAAACGAACGACGGGGCGCTCGGACTTCCCCGCTTCGATCGGAGCGTCCTTCCAAAGATCGCCCCAAGTACCCGGACCCTTCTTGGTCGTCGTACTCGAGGCGGACTCGGATGCGGGCACCACATTCGACGGCGCACCGCACGCGGCGAGGAGCGGCAGGAGGACGAAGGCCAGAGAACAAACGACGGCACGCGTCATGACGGGACTCCGGAACGTGGGACGTTTGAAGAAAACTCCGTCCGCTCTCTTAGAAAACCGGATGGAAGTGCCTTCACTCGTTGATCTTGCGACGACGAAAAAAAAGGTGCGCCCGGAAGCGGAAATTGCGACGCACGCTCATCGAACGCGGAGTACATTTCCTGCGTCCGGACGAGGCATTGTCCGGGCACCCCCCGAACGAAAGTTCAGATGCCATGGAATGACCCCGAGTTGTACGGGGCGGGCGGCCTCCTCCTCGAGGAGACCGGATCGACGGCGCGGCGGACGCGGTGTTACCGCCCCGCGGCCACCGATCTCCACCACCTGCTCCCCTTGTCCGTGTGTGATGTCCGACCGATCGCGAAGCCCGTCACGAACGATGCGCCGATTTCATTGGCGACGTTGATCTAGGTGAGCCTCGAGATCCGATCCCGCCGCGAGCATCCGCAAGGATGACCGCGGCGGAGTCATTTCCGGTATCCGCACGGATTCAGGCGGGGCCGGTCGCGGCGAAATCGATCGCACCCGCGGGCAGGAAGTAGACGATCAACATCTTTCCGCCTTCGACGGTCGGGATGTGCCACGTACCCGGACCTTCGAGCACCCACCCCTCACGACGACCGTCGAACGTCGGGCTGCCTTCCAAGGCGAACGCGATGCTGCACTCGCCGTTCGGATGCCGATGCCCGGGGCCGGGGCCCGTCATGACGACCGCGTCGATGGACAGGTCGAACGTGGCGGGCGTCGGCTTCGCCAAACGCCCCCACTTCACGGGCCAATCGCCCCTCTCGGCCAAGAGCCCCGATTCGTGAGCCTTCACGAGCCGTTCCTTCAGCGCTCCCATACCACCGTGCGGGAAGACGGCTTCGAGACGACGCGTGGACGCGGGATCCGCGAAGTCGATCTTCGCCACCGCTTCCGCCAACGGCGCGAGGGCGGCGATCAGGGTTTCGCGGGTCTCGGTCATCTCACTTCACCTCGATCGTGGCCTTGTTGATCATCAGCGTTTCGGACGTTTGTCCGGTGCGGCTCCCCTTCTCCTCGAGCTTCTTCATGACATCCATGCCCTCGGTGATTTCACCGAAGATGGTGTGCTTGCCGTCGAGCCAAGGCGTCTTCACGAAGGTGAGGAAGAACTGCGAACCGTCCGTATTCGGGCCGGCGTTCGCCATCGACAGCAAACCGCCGCGATCGTGCTTGACCGAGGGATTGAACTCGCCCGCGTACTTGTAGCCGGGGCCGCCGGTTCCCGTCCCGAGCGGGCATCCGCCTTGGGCCATGAAGCCGGGAATCACGCGGTGGAACTTGAGGTTGTCGTAGAAGCCGAGCTTCGTGAGGTAGATCGTGCTGGTGACGTGCATCGGGGCGACGTCGGGCATGAGCTTCACGCGGATGACGCCCTTGTTGGTGTCGAGCACCCACGTGTAGGTCTTCTTCGCGTCGAAGGTCTGCTTCGGCGGAGCCCCCACCGTCGTCTTCCACGAGGGCGAGTTCTTGTCGATCTTCGCCGTCGCGATGAAGGCGTCGATCGCGTCGACGGCCGCATCGGCGGCGGGCTTCGACTCGGGCGCCTTGGGCTTCGCGTCCTGCGTCGCCGCCTCGGGGGCCTTCTTCTGATCCTGCGCACCCGCCTGCTTGTTGCAGGCCACCAACGCCAACATCGCGCAAAGCGATACGGCGACGAACGTGGGGAACTTGGTCATGGTGTTTCCTCGAAGTCGCCTCCGCGCGGGGGGCGAGCGTCGATACGGTAACGAAGCCAACGGCACTCGATAGGCCCGGTCATGACGGGCCACTTTCGGTCGGCACGCAGGCCGAGATGACGCGTCAGCCCGGGGTCTCCGGACAATACGCAGACACCGGCCCCGGGGAACTTCCGGACCCATCGGGAGAGGTCCATCCACGACACGATCAGGTCGTCGGCCTCGCCGAGGCGTTCGCCCCAAGGAGGGTTCGTGACGACCATCGACGGCGGTTCCGGAGGGTCGAAGGCGTCCACCGCGGTTTCCGCCCACGTGATCATGTGCCCGACCCCCGCGGCTTCGGCGCCCTTCCGTGCCAACGCGATCGCCCCCGGATGCCGATCCGCTCCGAAGAGGCGCGCGGGGATCGACGACTTGGCCCGCGCCGCCGCGGACGCACGGGCACGCCGCACCATCGCGGGATCGACGTCGGGCCACTTCTCGAACGCGAACGCGCGCTGAAGTCCGGGAGCCATCTCCGCCGCCCACATCGCGGCTTCGATGAGGAAGGTCCCCGAACCGCACATGGGATCGACCAGCACGGAGGCCCGATCCCAACCGGAGAGCCGCAGAAGCCCGGCGGCGATCGCTTCGTTGAGCGGACTCTTCACTTGGACGGGACGCCAGCCGCGCTTGTGCAAGCTCTCGCCCGACCAGTCGCGCCAAATGGTGGCCTCGTCGCGAACGACGAGGAGCTTGAGCGGAAGATCCGGCGCGTCGGTATCGACCGACGGGCGACGGCCGGTCAGCATGCGGAAGCGATCGCAGATCGCGTCCTTCAAAACGAGCGCGGCGAAGCCCGAATGCGAAACCCGCGAGTCCCGAATCGTCGCGTCGACGGCGATGGTCTGATCGACGCGCATCCAACGATCCCAAGGCAGCGCGGCGGCGAGCCGAAGGAAACCTTCGCGCGAATCCGCGGGCCCGCGACCGAGCAGTTCCATCACGCGCGTCGCGGTGCGCAACCACAGACACGCTTCGACGAGTCCGCGCTTCGACGCGCGAAACGCCACGCCTCCGCGCCCCGCCTTCACGTCGGCGTATCCGAGATCGGAAAGTTCGGCCGCGAGGGCTTCCTCGAGACCGAGCGTGCAGGCGGCGTGGGCTTCGCGCAGCCCGTCTTCAATTTCCAAAGTTGAATCTCAGCATCTGCGTCTTCGTGGGCAACGGAAGAAGCCTGCGGGCGATGAGGAAGTTCCGCGCCTCGAGAAGATTCCCGAAGATGCGGTAGGCGGTCGTCTGTTCGAGATAACTCAACCCCGGAGATCCGCCGGTGCCGGTGCGCGCACCGATCATGCGTTCGACCATGCGCGCATGACGAAAGCGGAACATGCGGAACGCCTGCTCGAACTCGACGAGACCGTCGAGCAGCGTCGACGGCCACCGCAGCAGAGGTTCGTCGCGATACGTCGTGATGAACATGAAGGCGCGTCGCGCCTTGAGTTCGGCGGGAGAGCCTTCGAAGAGGTAATCGCGGATCGCCTTGCGTTGCGCGTCGAATCGCGTCCGCGCGGCGGCGCGTTCGGCTTCCGTCAACACGGGATTCGATCCGTGGAACGCTTCCTGTTCGGCGACGTACCCGTCGAACGCGTCGCGGAAAGCTTCGGCGAAATCGGGGAACGTCTCGTCGATCGGCGTCCGTCCGAGCCAATCGAGCAGCGCGTCCTTCAGCGTCATCTCGCCGAGACGGCGTTCGATCCGCGCGCGCTCGTCGGGATTGAGATGCAGGGCGTAACTTCCACCTCCGAGACGCTCGCGATGGGCTTCCGGAAGCCCCGCCAAGATCTCCATCTCGCGGAACTGCACCGACTGGAATCCGGACGCGGGCGTGATCGCGTCGCGAAACGCGAGGAACGACAGCGGGTGCATCGTTTCGATGACGCGGAAGTGGTCGACGGCGACGCGCAGGATTTCATTGACGCGCCCCACGGTCGCGACGACGTCGGGAACGTCGCGCTCCGCGACGGTCTCCGAACGCACGCCGCCCGACGGCGCGCGCCCGAGAAGGTCGCGGGCCCGACCGAGTTCGTGCAGCATCAACTTGAACCAAAGCTCGAACACCTGATGGACGACGATGAACGTCATCTCGTCGTGGTGGAGAAGATCCCGCGTGTCGCCGGGAGTCCGCCCGTAGGTCGGCGGACGCTGCGCATCGAGAACGCGACCGAGTTGGAGATACGACCCGTAGGTGGGCACGTTCGGGGTGGTCATGGGGACTCCGTAGGGCGATCCGATCCGAGTTCGGCGGGATCGGGCGGTGCGTCGGGACTCGCATCTCCGTCCGTCTCGGAGGACGTGGTGAGCACCTTGTGGGGAGGTGGGCGACGCGGCGGACGCGACCCGGGATTCGCCGGGTCCGCCACCGCCTGCGCGTGCCGGGCCAGCGCGAAGAGCACCCGCGCGTCACGCGTTTCGATGGGCCCCGCCGTCAGCACGCGCGCGAGGCTCTCGCGGTAGGGACCGACGGTGCGGTCGTGGACGACGCGCAACTTCTCCAAGGCCAAGACGAGTTCGTCGATCAGCACGCCGCGCCAAGCGGCATCCAAGACGCGCCCGCGTGCGCGCGTCGCCGTGATCTTCCGGGCGCCGGACGCCGCGAAGATGTCGTGCGCCACGAGGAGAACGGCCTGTGCGAGATTGAGGCTGGAGTAGTCTTCCGCGGTCGCGGCGGAGATCACGAAGTGACACACCCGCAGTTCCTCGGCGGTCAAACCGGAGTCTTCGCGACCGAAGAGGATGCCGACCTCGAGACCGCGCGCCGCGGCGTCGATGATGCGCGGCCCGGCTTCCGACGGCAGCAGGGTTTCGACGCGGTGACGCGCGCGCGCCGTCGTTCCGACGAGCAATTGACACGTCGCCGTCGCGGCGGCGAGGTCGGGAAAGACCTGGGCGGCGGCGAGCACGTCCTGCGCGCTCGACGCCATCTCGCGCGTCTCCGGATGATCGAGCGGCGTTCCCTTCACGAGCGACAATCGCGAAAGTCCGAAATTGCGCATGGCGCGCGCCGTCGAACCGACGTTGCGAGGCCCTTGGGGTTCCACGAGGATGATGCGAATGCGCCCAAGGACCGCCTTCATCGGGTCATCGGGGCGCTCTTCGGAGGGGGCGGCGCCCGAGCGGGGGCGGGGCGGCCGCGGATCGTCCGGTTCCATGCTCCGATGGTAGCGCGCCGTTCGTTAGCATTCGCCCGATTCGGCATCGCGCCGACCCGGACTCAACCTCAACCGTCGGAGACCTCCTTGAACTCAGCCGTCGCCTCGATCGAAGCCGCCATCGCGAAGAACAAAATCGACACGAAGTCGCCGGGATGGCGCGAGAGTCTCCCGACCTTCCCGAAGACGTCCTTCGAGGGATGCGGGGAGATCCTTTGGAAACTGGAAACGTCGGTCGGCGACATGACCTTCCGCCTGCGCCACGACGTCGCGCCGAACCACGTCGCGAGCACGATTTGGCTCACGCTCCTCGGCTTCTACGACGGATTGACGTTCCACCGCATCATCAAGAGCTTCATGGCGCAGGGCGGCTGCCCCCGCGGCGTCGGCATGGGCGGCCCCGGCTACAAGTACGGCGGCGAGTTCTCGCCGAAGGCCGTGCACGATCGCCCGGGTCTCCTCTCGATGGCCAACGCGGGTCCGAACACGGACGGGTCGCAGTTCTTCATCACCTTCGTGCCGACCGCATGGCTCGACGGCAAGCACACGATCTTCGGTGAAATGATCGAAAACGACGCGGCCGGCGTGCAGACGCTCCTCGCCCTCGAAGCGGTTCCCACGGCGTCGCAGGACCGTCCGAAGACCCCGGTCCTCATCAAGAAGGCGACGATCGTCGCGTCATGACCTTCTCCCCGCGCACCGAAGGGGCGAATCCCCGTTCGAAGGACCTCGATCTCCTCACGACCGAAGCCATGCTCCGCGTCATGAACGACGAGGATCGTCGAGTTCCGGAGGCGGTCGCCGAAGTCCTTCCCGCGATCGCCGCGACGGTGGATGCCGTCGCGGAACGGCTGCGGAAGGGCGGCCGCTACCACCTCTTCGGTGCGGGGACGTCGGGACGCCTCGCGGTGCTCGATGCCGCGGAATGTCCGCCGACCTTCGGAACCCCGGCTTCGCTCGTCGTAGCCCACCTCGCGGGTGGTCCCGAAGCCATGCTCCTCGCCGCCGAAGGAGCGGAGGACGACGAAGCGCTCGGTCGCGCCGACGTGACGAGCGCGGGCATCGGCCCCCATGACGCGGTCCTCGCCGTCGCCGCGAGCGGACGCACGCCGTACGCGATCGGCGCGCTGCGCGAGGCCCGCGTACGCGGAGCGTGGACGGCGGCGCTCGTGTGCAACCGTCCGACGCCGATGCACGCCGAGGCGGACGTCGTCATCGATCCCGTCGTCGGCGAAGAAGTGCTTTCCGGTTCGACGCGTCTCAAGTCCGGAACCGCCCAAAAGCTCGTTCTGAACATGGTGTCGACCGGAGCGATGATCCGCATCGGTCGGACCTACGGGAACCTGATGGTCGGCGTGCAATCGACCAACGTGAAGTTGCGTGCGCGCGCCGCGCGCCTCGTCGCCACGATCGTCGGCGAACGCTCGGACATCGAAGCCGCTCTCGCATCCTGCGGGCACGACGTGCGTACGGCGTGCGTCATGCTGCGGTTCGGTCTCTCCGCCGCGGACGCCGCGGCACGCCTCGACGCGGCCGACGGCTCTCTGCGACGCGTCCTCGACGGAAAATAGTGCGTCGCAAGACGTTCGCGGCCTACACTTCGCGCATGCGCCGCCCCGTCGTCACGACCCTCGTCGCCCTGCTCCTCGCGGCGCTCGTCGGAGGACAGGCTCCGCGTAAGACACCGTCGGTGTGGAGCCTGCCGTCGGGCGAACGGCACGAAGGTCGTCTGGCGCGACGAACGACGGAGACCGTGATCGTGACCGCCGTCGGCGAACTGGTGCTCGATCGGCCGAACGGTGCGCTCCCGGCGGACGCGCGGGCCGACGTCGCCCTCGTCGAGGCCGCCGAGGCGGGCCTCCATCCGAAGTTCGTCGACGGCCGCGTGGCGGTCGCACGGATGGCCGCGTCCTTCGGACTTTGGTCGACGGTCAAGTTCCATCTCGACGCCGCGCTCGAACTCGATCCGTTCCACGTCGACGCACGCACCGTCGCTCAGGCGCTCGGTCGTCGCTTTCGCGTCGTGGCCGAAGACGACGATCGTTTCGGGAGTTCGAAGAGAATCGAAGCGCTGTTCACCGCGGCCGCGGGTTCGCCGCTCGCGGCGGCCATGATCGAAGGGCGCCTCGGGGACTTCGACGCCGCGTTGCGCCTGCAATTCGGCCTCCGATTTCTCAAACGCGGCGACGCGCCTCAGCGCCTGCTCGCGGCGCGCGTGCTCGCACCCTGCACCGACGCGGCGACGCGCATCAAGCCGCTCTACGAAGCCTGCCTCCTCGATCCGGCGCCCGCCGTCCGTCGCGCGGCGTCGAAAGCCCTCGGGCGTTCCGGCGATCCGGCGCTGGCTCGCATCGTCGGCCGAACCTTGGCGAGTCCCCATCAGACGTTGCGACTCGCCGCCGTGGAAGCGATCACCGAGATGGGTTTTCGCGAAGGTGCGCCCTACCTCGTGCGTGCGCTCGCCGGCGAAAACCCGGTGCCGAAGGCGCATATCTCCGTCACCAGATCGATCGCGGGGATGACGGACTACGACGTGGAAGTCGCGGCGGGCGCCGTCATCGCCAAACCGATCGTGACGTTGACCCACGAAGGGGTCGTTCTCGAAGCGAGCGTCGTCTCGATCGCCGAAGAGCGCCTGCGCATCACGGCCGGACTGAAGACGCTGACCGGATTGGATCTACCCGCCGACGCCAAGGCGTGGAAGACGGCACTCGGACTTTAGTCGAAGACGTCCGGAACTCGAAGATCGTAGCGCGCACGCGGCTCGAACCCTTCGATGCGGCCGGGCCCGCGCCAACGCCCCGGCAGCGCGCCTTCGCGGAGGCGGGCGGCGTCGTACGGCGACCCCGGGTAGACCGGATGACGCCACTTCCATCGACGAACGAGCGGCGTCGGATCGAGCGGGTTCGGCGGGGTGCCGCGAACGAGGACGCCGATCCCGACGTGCAGCACTACGACGGGATGACGTCGGCTGTAGATCGTGGTCTCGCCGAGGACATCGCCGGCGCGCACGTGCATTCCCTTTTTCACGGTGACGTGAAAGTCGGTGAGGTGAACGTAGAGCCGAGGCGCGGGCTTCGCGCCGAGAACGAGAACGACCGATCCCGGACCGGGCTCGGGATCGGCGTCGCGACCGGTCGCCTCGACGACCGCGTCGACGGGGGCCCGCACGGGCAAGCCCGAAGGCAGCGGTGCGATCGCCGTTTGACGCCCCCACGGACGGGTGAACCAGGCGACGTCGACACCCGAGTGCGAACTGCCGCGATCCCCTTCGACCCAGTAGCCGTCGGCGACGCCGCGCACCCAATCGATCGGCTCTCCGTCGCGCCATAGTTGCGGCGTTCCGAAGGCGGCTCCGTTGGGCACGAGGACGCGTGCGCCCGCGCCCAAGTCCTTCGCCGCGATCGGGGGTCGTGCCGTCGTGAAGAGTCGGGTCAGTGAATCAGGCAACGGAACGCCTCGCGGCCCGCCACAATTCGGAAAGCGACGCGCCGAGCGACGACGACAACGTGGTGCGGTAGACCGAGTTCGCGGGCAACGCGTTCATCAATCGACGATGCGCCTTCCCGAGGTTGTGATAAGGGACGTCGGGCAGGAAATGATGCAATCCGTGCCAACGCAGGCCGACCGGTGCCCACAGTTCGGTGAGCCACCCGCCGGGAGTGTTCACCGAATCGGCGAGCTGCCCCTGAACGTCCATTTCCCCACCCGCATTCCGATAGCGATGAGCGGCCAACGTGCGGATGTTGTTGACGTGCGCGATGCAGGCGGACGTCACGTACCACTGAATCAGTACGCGCACGGGCCAGACGCCGGTCGACACCGCGACGACGACTCCGACCGCGAGGACGGCCGCGAGCGTTTCGGTCCACAACCATCGCGTGCGCAACGCTCCTTTCGGAGCCTCGCGGCGGTACGCCAAATTGATCGCGAGGGTCGAGGCGCACGTCGTGACGAATCCGCGAAAGCGTCCCCCAAGGACGAGCGACATCGGCGCCAACACGAGGAAGCGCGCGAACAACGCGATCGGCGCGAGGAAGGGTTC
>JAFMJN010000032.1 GCA_017853435.1 Planctomycetota bacterium
CCTTTCCGCCGCCCGCGGAGCAGTAGACCTCGTAGTCCTGCATCGACGCTAGGACCACGACGGGTACCGGTTTCGTGGCCTCGGGGCGACCGAGCGGGTCCAAGACCTCGGCTTTGAAAGCCGCTCGCACGCCGGCCAAGTACCCGGCGATCTCAGCGGCCTTCGCGTGCTCCTCCCACTCCTCGGATTCCTGAACGAGGATCACGTAGGGCGGGTGGTAGCGCGTCCGGAACTTCGCCTTGGCCGAGAGTCGATTCTTCACTTCATCGCGATCCATGATCGCGATCTGCAAAGCGTCGCGCCCCCAGTCGGTGGCCATGATCTTGCGGTACTCGGCCTTCGCAGCGCGTCCCTTTTCCAAGAGCGCGCCGCCCACCTTTTCCCACTCCGCGCGGGAGACCTTTCCCCCGTTGCGATCCGCACGCTCCGTCCACGTTTCGATCAACGTGGAAAGAGCGGCGTCGTCTTTCTTCGGGAGATACTTGGTTTCCGTCTCGTCGAATCCGTCGAGGAGGTCTTCCCACGAGACGAGATCCTGCGCCCGCATCGGGGCCGTGATCGCGACGATCACGGCCAACGCGAACACCCAAACCCTAGGCCGCATGCGTGGGCTTCTTCGGGAACTTGAGCGAGAGGACGATCGACGCCGTGATCGTCACGAGAATGAATGCGAGCGACAGGAGGGTCGGGACCTTGATGTGCAAGGGCAAGAGAATCGCCATCTTGGAACCCACGAAGGCGAGGACGATCGCGAGCCCCCACTTGAGGAGGTGGAACTTGTCGACCGCATTCGCGAGGAGGAAGTAGAGGTTTCGCAGACCCAAGATCGCGAACATGTTCGACGTGAAGACGATCATCGGTTCCTTCGTGATCCCGAAGATCGCGGGGATCGAATCGATGGCGAACACGATGTCCGTAAATTCGATGAACACGAGCGCGAGGAACAGCGGTGTCGCGTAACGGACGCCGTTTTTGATGGTGAAGAAGTGATCCCCGTCGAGCTCGGTGCTCACCGGGAAAATGCGTCGGGTAAGACGGACGACGATGTTCTTGTCCGGGTCGATCTTCTGATCACCCCCGCGCACCATCTTGATCGCGGTCACGATCAGGAACGCGCCCATGAGGTAGACCACCCACTCGAACTTCATGAGTTCGCCCGCGATCGCGATGAAGATACCGCGGAAAACGATCGCGCCGATGATGCCGTAGAAAAGCGTCCGGTGCTGGTACTTCGCCGGGATATGGAAGAACGAGAAGATGACGACGATGACGAACAGGTTGTCGACGGATAGGGATTTCTCGACGAGGAACCCGATCAGGAACTGAAGTGACAGCTCGTCCGCCAGCTTCGTGGCGACGAGAGCCGGATCCTTGAATTTCTCCAAGAGGTCCGTGTATTCCGGATGGGACATCAAGTCCGTGTGCGTCGGCAGATCTCGACGCAACCACCACCACAGCCCGAGGTTGAAGAGGAGGGCGAGGCCGGTCCAAACGACGGTCCACCCCAAGGCCTCCTTCGTCGACACCTCGTGGGCCTCCTTGTGGAAGACGACGAGGTCGAGAACGAGCAGGAGGAGCACGCCGCCGATGAAGGAGGCGTAGAACCACCAATAATCGGCAAACGGGTAGAACTCGTGGTGCATCAGGTGCGTCCTTCGGGCGCCGGGGCGGACTCTAGCAACGGAGCGTCAGTCGGAAGACTCCGCCCATACGGGACGCAGCTTTCTCGCCATGAGCAGAAGGAGCGGGAAAACCACCGCCCATTCGATCGCGAGGATCCAAATCGACCGCCCCGAAGTGAAATCCCAGACCCGTTCCGGACTCCACTCGAGGAAAGCCCCGACCTGATCGGGAATCGGGAACGAAATTTGAGATTTCGTCAGGCGTGCCCCGGCGAGATACGAGGCGGGGCCGAGAACCGCTCCGAACATGGCGGCGAGGAGATATCTACCCTGCATCCATGAAAGCGAGCCGTTGAGGGTGGTCGCGAACAGCGCCCAAACCGCGATGAGCCATGTCGGCGGAAGCCACGGCGCGACACCCGCGGGGCGGACGTCGAAGACACCCAAACCGACGTTGAGGCCGTCGACGACGGCCCCTACGAGAGCGGTGACGAGAATCACCAAGGCTTCGCGACGGCTGTCGAGGGTCATCACGAGATGAAGCAGCACGATCGCCGCGACGATACCGATGCCGAACGACGCATCGTCCTTACGGACGGTCAGCAGGCAACCGAACCACCCCAATTGAAACGCGAGGAAATTGATCAGCTTCATCGCCCGTGAGGCATCCTACACACTCCCGGGACGGGTCGCACGGGCCGAGGTTCAAACGGAAATCGTCGTCGCGTCCGGGTGCGGCCGAAGCGAGCGATAGAGCGCGAGATGGTTGTCGGCGCAAGCTTCCTTGGAAACCGTCGGGCGAATGCCGGACGCAAGTCGCCGCCACAAACCGGGGGTCGTCGCCGCCTCTTCCATGCGATCCGCGAGCGCCGCGGCGCTGCCTACGGGGAAGTGCATTCCGTCGACGCCGTCGGTCACCTTCTCGGCCATTCCGCCGATGTTCGAACAGATCACCGGGCGCCCGTGATAGAAGGCTTCTTGAATCACGAGCGGGGCGTTTTCCCACCAGGTTGAAGGCACGACGACCCAATCGGTCGCACGGAGAATGGTCGCCTGCTGCTCCGGGGCGTACGGGCCGCAGTTGCGGACGTTCGTGTGCGCCTCTCGGAACAAGCGGCGCAGCCGCTTCTGAAACGCTTCGGGGTGATGGTGGGCCCCGGTGCCGTAGATCTCGAGACGCGCCGTCGACTGGACCTTGCGAGGCAGCATGGAGAACGCCTGTAAAAGCACCTCGACACCCTTGTAGGGGGTGAACTGCCCCATGAAGACGAACCGACTGCGCGCTTCGTCCTCGCCGACCGCGCGCGCCTCCGCGACGGGCCCTTCCGGACCCGCATCCCACAACATGGTCATCTTCTCCGGGGGCACGACCGACGCGGTGTACCGACTCCGAAGGAAGTGCGACGGCGCGACGAAGTGGTCGACCAATCCGAAGAACGAACCGATGAACGACCGCCGGAGGTGGTAGTCCTGCGGTGAACGGTCGTTCCGGCACATGTGACACGCCGAAGGAGACGCTTCGTAGCAGAGCGTTCCGTCGGTCTTCACCATCTGACCGTTGTTGTTGCAGATCCCGAGATATTCGTGCAGCGTCATCACGATGCGCGCGTGCGGCAGCGTGTTCCGAACGACACGGACGAGCTCGATACCGAGGTGGATGTAGTGGTGGAAGTGGACGACGTCCGGCCGAATCGTTTCGAGGAGTTCGGCGAAGTCGCGCCACAGGTTGCGACTGTCGAGACTGGCGAACTGGAAGCAGTCGGTATTCGAATAGAAGAGGAACTCGCGATCCCGAACGACGGAGAACGGCGTCCCCGTGTGGAGCAGGCCCGCGTGGGCGTTGCGGCCCACGAACCAAGCCTCGGCATCGGGACGGGTGTTGAGTCCTTTGAAGAGTCGGTACGCGGCGTTCTCGGCGCCCCCTTTGGAGAAGTCGGGATGTCCGTGCGCGATGATCAGAACGCGGGTCTTTCTCATGACCGACCCCCCTTCAACACCTGAGCGTGTTGCCAGCAATTGACGAGCGAGATCTTGTGCCGCCATTCGAGATCCGGCATGAGCCACTGGGACTGCCGCTCGAGATGGAACAGCGTCACGTCGTCCACCATGACGGTCGTCTTGCCGCGGCGACGGAATCGCACGCACAGATCCGAGTCTTCGAAGTCGCCGAGGATGTAGGTCTCGTCCAATCCACCCAACGCCGTGTACTCGTCGCGACGCATCGCCATGCAGGCTCCGGTGACGGCGTCCATTTCCGCCACTCGCCCCGTAGGTGCCGACGCGGGCAGACCTTTCCCCGGATGGACGAGGATCGGCATCCCGCCCCACGGCTCGTAGGCTTCGAGCTTCATCCCGGCATGCTGGACCGTGCCGTCTTCGTAGAGAAGACGCGCCCCGACGACGCCGACCGAGACGTCCGCCAACGGAGCGAGCAGCTTCGGTAGCCAGCCGTTTTCCCCGGGCATCACGTCGGAATTGAGCAGCACGAGATGGGTACCCCGCGCGTGCCGGGCACCGAGGTTGTTCGCACCCGCGAATCCGAGATTGCGTTCGGAGGCAACGACGGTGATCGGGACACGGAAGAACTCGTAGGAGTGGAGAGCCAAATCCATCGACGGCGCGATGATGCGAGGATCGTCGACGACATAGACGATTTCAACGTTTCGCAGAGACGGATCGTCGGCGAAAAGCGCCATCTGGTAACGGATGAAGTCGAACCGGCCGTAAAGAGGAATCAGCAGCGTCGCTTCCGGAGACGCCACCGGCGTTCCGAACGTCTTGACGACGACCTCCGGCGGGGCCTCGCGACGCTTCGCGAGGGCGCGCAGCGCAGGCCCCACGTGCAACGCGATGATCCGGGCCAAGTCGGGATGCTTCATCGAAACGTGCGACAGCACGACCTTCGACCACTCGAGTACCGATGTCGGCACGACGGTCGAGAAATCGCGGAGCTCGGTCGCTCCGCCTCGCGCGGTGGCGCGGACCGCGACCTTGGTCCCGACGCGGGTGACCGGCACGAACGCGATGAACCCGACCAGCACGTCGGTCCGCGATTCACTCGGATAGGCCGCCAACACATCCGCACGCTCGCAGCGCACCCAACGTTCGGAGATCGAATGGACGGACCCGTCGTCGCCGACGACGTCGAAGGCCGCCAGTGCCTGCTCGGGGTCGAGCATCCAACCGATGAAGAACACTCCCTCACCGGGAACGGTGTGCACGGCATCGAGGTGCCAACGCAGAGAAACGGGGAGTCGAGGTCGCAAGGTCTTCGCCCAATCGGCAGCGCGTTCCGTTCCCATGGCGACCTTCACGCGATCGATGAAAGGACGCGCCCACGGCTTCGTGGTCAGCCATCGTGCGGGGGCCAAAAGAAGAGAACGCAGCATGCGGGCTTGAGCGTAACGCCCCCGTGACCGGCCGCCACGGGGGCCTCTTCATCCCTCGATCGAACGAGAGGTGGTTCCGTCTCCGAAGCGGGGGGCTAGTGAAGCGGCGGTTGGACGGGTGCTCGGCGGCAATGCGGCTTGGTGAAGAGGCCGTGGACGACACCGATCGCCCGCTCGGCGAATCCGCCTTCGCAGTACGCGAGGTAGAACTCCCACATTCGGATGAAGCGATCGTCGAAACCGAGAGCGCGGACCTCGGGAAGGCGCGCGAAGAAGCGCTCGCGCCACAAGCGCAGCGTCGTGGCGTAGTGAGGGGTGAAATCTTCGTGGTGGAACAGTCGGAGGTCGGTGGCGCGCGCCACGGACTCCATCATCGCTCTCATGGACGGAATACAGGACCCCGGGAAGATGTACCGCTGAATGAAATCGACGTTCTTGACGGCATTGTCGTAGTGCCGCTCCTCGATCGTGATCGCCTGAATCAGCATTTGACCGTCGGGCTTCAGAAGGTCGGAGCACGTCTTGAAATACGTGTCGAACCACGCCGCGCCGACCGCCTCGATCATCTCGACGCTGACCAACTTGTCGTAGCGGCCTTCGAGATGCCGATAGTCCTTTTCGACGACCGTGATGCGGTCGCCGAGCCCGGCTTCCGCAATCGCCTTCCGCGCCCAAGCGGCTTGGGACGGCGAAATCGTCGTGGTGGTCACCCGGCATCCGAACCGCGAAGCGGCATGAATCGCGAGGCCACCCCAGCCGGTGCCGATCTCGACCAGATGGTCGCTCGGACGTAGGTCGAGCTTCCTGCAGATGCGATCGAACTTCGCTTCCTGCGCGTCATCCAACGACATGTCGGGACGATCGAAGATGGCCGAGGAGTACGCCATCGAACGATCCAGCCACAACTTGTAGAAATCGTTGCCGAGGTCGTAATGGGCGACGATGTTGTCGCGGCTGCCCTGAACCGTGTTGTCGCGGAACTTGTGCCACAAGCGATTGAGGGGCGCGAGAACGCGCGCGAGCCCACCTTCCAGCTTCTCCAAAGCGTCCCGATTGAGCGCCATCACGCGGATGACGTCGACGAGACTCGGAGATTGGAAGTACCCCAACATCCACGCTTCCCCCGCTCCGATACTGCCGCCGAAGGCGATCGACGTCCAAAACGCCGGATGGGTCACGTCGATCCGAGCGGTCGGATGTTGCCCGGGTGACGCTTCTCCGAATGTGAAGACGTCGTCCTGATCACGAATCACCAGACGTCCGAGTTGGAGCGTCCGCAGCCGCGCCAGCGTGGCGGCACGGACCTGCCGCTGAAACATCGTGGGCAGTTCGATCCGCCGGGTCGGCGCGAACGCGTCGATCTTGGTGGTGGTCGTCATGTCGAGGAGCTTCCGGCGCCGGACGTCGCGGGATGCGCGAAGAAGGGCACGCCTTTGAGTTTGAGAACGAGTGCCTGCCAGTAGATGGCGACGAGCACTTTGACGGAGGTCACGGGAGATCGGATCAGGGATCGGGCGAGCGCGGAGCCGGAGATGGGCTCGGTACGGACCGCGAGATCGGCGTCGAACACCTTCTCGTGGCCGGACCAATCCTCCATGTGAATCGCGATGCGCTCGGAAGGGGGTCCCACCGTCCAGTCGTAAACGAGGTCCATGGGAAAAAAGGGCGATACGTGGAACTTCTTGCCGAAGCGAAAGCGCCGCGACGCCCCGACCTTCTCACCCGCGTCCCACGCGAACGCGTACGCGAAGCGCTCGTTCCACGGCGTGTTGGTGATCTCGGCGAGAAATGCGACCGGGGTTTCGCCCGACGGATCCATCGCCCAATAGAACGTCACCGGATTGAACGCGTGTCCGAGCCGCCTCAGCGTAGTCAGCATGAGAACGGGGCCGGGGCACTCGACGCCCGTCTCCGTCCGTATGCGATCGAGCACCGCCTGCTTCAGCGGACGATCGACGGGGCCGAGATAGTCGTCACGCCGCCACCGGACCCACGCGGGACGCCGCGTCGACCACAGCCAGCGACCGTCGAACACGGTGTCGATCTCGTCGAGATCGAGCAGCGTCATATCGACGGCGTAGCCGAAACGGTGCGCCCGCGGCGCATACCGGACGTGTGCCATCCGACCCGTGCAGACGGCGCTCCTCATGGGGCGAGTCCCAAGCCGAAGTCGCGCGTCACTTGCAACGCGCTCCAGAGGCCGTCTTCGTGAAAACCCCACCGCATCCACGCGCCGCAGAACCACGTACGCCGCACACCCTGAATCGTGTGATGGCGTTCCTGCGCGTCGACGCCGCGCATGCTGAACACCGGATGATGATAGGTCACCCGCCGGACGATCTTCGACGGATCGACCGCCTCGGTGCGGTTCAACGTCACGCACCAATCGTCGGCCGCCTCCAATCCTTGGAGTCGGTTCATCCAGTACGTCACGGCCACGCGCGACGACGGCTTCTCCGTGATGTGGTAATTCCACGCCGCGCGCGCCAACGGCCGACGCGGCAGAAGCCGTCGATCGGTATGGAGCACCGCCTCGTTTTCCTGATAAGGGATGGCCGAAAGGATCTCGCGTTCTTCAGCCGACGGATCCGTCAACAGACCGAGAGCGGTGTCGGTATGGGTCGCGACGACGACACCGTCGAAGCGTTCCGATCCGTTCGCCGTTCGGACGTCGACTCCGTCCGTATGCCGCACGATTCCGACGACCGGCGATGCGAGGCGCACGCGTCCCTCGAGGGGCGCCATCAACTTGCGCGCGTAGGCGCGCGACCCGCCGACGACCGTCTTCCACATCGGTCGGTCGTCGACCGAAAGCATGCCGTGGTTGTGGAAGAACCGGACCATGAAGCGGGCGGGGAACTTCATGATGCCGGCGGGCTCCGCCGACCAAATCGCCGCGCTCATCGGAACGAGATAACGGTCGACGAACCAGGAGCCGTAGCCCCGCGACGACAAATACTCGCCGAGGGTCGGTCCGGGCGCCGGGAGTTCGAGGACTTCGGGAGCCTCGCGATTGAATCGGAGAATGTCGCGCACCATGCCCCAGAACTTGGGCCGTAAGAGATTCGTCCTTTGAGCGACGAGCGTGTTCAGCGACGTGCCGTTGTATTCGAAGTCCGTCGCATCGCATCGCACCGAAAAACTCATGCTGCTGTCGCGCGTCGCGACACCGAGCAAGCCGAACAACGCCATCAGATTCGGGTAGGTCCGATCGTTGCACACGATGAATCCGGTATCGACCGCGAGAGGCCCCCGCGGATCGACGACGTCGTGCGTATGGACGTGCCCGCCGTAGCGGGACTCCGCTTCGTAAACGACGACATCGTGTCGACGCGCGAGCATCCAGGCCGCGGCCATTCCGGCAACGCCCGTTCCGATCACGGCGATGCGTGACCCGCTCTCCGTCGGCGCTCGCGCGGTCACGGAGCGTCGACCCCTCGGCGAAGTCCGCCTTCTTCGAGAACCGCCGTAGGCACCGGCGTCAGATCGCGCACGACCCCCACCTTCGACAACGCGTAGAGGACGTACCACGACACGTCGATTTCCCACCACGCGAATCCTTGACGCGTGGAGGCTTGGTGGCGGTGATGATTGTTGTGCCAACCTTCACCGAGCGTGAGCAACGCAAGCCAAAGATTGTTGCGACTGGTGTCTTCGGTGGCGTAGCGACGCGTCCCCCACACGTGCGCCAACGAGTTGATCGTAAAAGTCGCGTGGAACAACACGACCGTCGAGACGATGGTCCAAACGAGCAACTGCGGTCCGTTGGTGTGCAGCGCGGGATGCGCCGCTTCGAGCCAAGCGCCGACGGCGTAGGAACCCGCGAACATGAGCATCGGGACCAACGCGTCGAAGCGGTCGAGGAACACCAATTCGGGGAACTTTGCAAGATCGGGGACACGCGCGACCTGCGTTTTGAAGTTCTTGCGCGTCAGGATCCAACCCACGTGGGACCACCAGAATCCGTCCTTCGTGGGCGAATGGGTGTCGTGTTCGGTGTCGGACCAACGGTGGTGATGGCGATGATGCGCCGCCCACCACAGCGGCCCCCGCTGCGCGGACGCGTTGCCGAGAACGGCGAACACGAACTGCCAACCGCGCCCGAGTTTGAAACTCCGATGCGAGAAGTAGCGATGGTAGATCGCCGTGATCGCGAACATCCGCACGAAGTAGAGAACCGTCGCCCACACGAGGGCGAACGTACCGAATCCCACCGCGATGACCGCGAAACACGCGAGGTGAAGGGCGAGGAACGGGACGACGCGCATCCAATCGATGCGGCGATCGTCGACGTCACCCATCCGCTCCGCGGCGGCCCATGCGTCGAACCAAGCCAAGAGCGCCGAAGGGCGTGAGTCGGTAGGAGGAGTCGTGGCGGTCATCGTTCAGGCTCGCGGACGCGCACGAAAGCGGTAATGAGACACGAGCCACTCTTGTCCGTTGCGGTAGTTCCACAGTTCGGCGCACGCCATGAAGAAGACGCGCCATCGCTCCAGCCACACCGCGGCATCCTTGCCGTAGGTTCCGCGGAAGATCTCCAAGATCTCGTTGCGATGGCGGTCGGCGTTGACGAGCCAAGCCTCCGCCGTTTTTCCGTAGTGCGTCCCGTCGACCTTCCAGTGATCCTCGACGACGAGATCGTCTTGGAAATGAAGGAACAGGTCGTCGGACGGGATGTTGCCGCCCGTGAAGAAGTAGCGACCCATCCAATCGTCGTCGCGGTCCGTCCCGAAGGGATACGCGAACGTCTTGTGCGTGAAGATGTGGACGAACATCTTGCCGCCCGGCTTCATCCACGACGCGATGCGCGCGAACAGAGAACCGTAGTTCTTCATGTGTTCGAGCATCTCGACGGAAACGATTCGGTCGAACGTGCGATCGGGGGCGAAGACGTTCGCATCGCACGTCACGATCTCGAGATTCTTGAGCCCGAGGCGATCACGCTTCGCTTCGATGAACGCGCGCTGAGGGCGCGAGTTGGACACGCCGAGGATGCGTGCCTTCGGGAACTTCTCCGCCAACCAAAAGGACATCGACCCCCACCCGCAGCCGAGATCGAGGATGTCCATGCCGTCTTCGATCTCCGCGCGGGCGACCGAGAGGGCGAGCATCGCTTCTTCCGCTTCCGCGAGCGACTCGCGGCCCGTCGGGTAGTAGCAACCCGAGTATTTGAGCCTCGGCCCGAGAGCGCGCTCGAAGAACCCCGGCGGGACCTCGTAGTGCTGATCGTTCGCGGCTTTGGTTTCGACCGCGATCGGGCTCGACCGCAGCGTGGCGACGAACGCACGCAGCGCGTCCTGTTGCGCCTCGAGCGATCCGCGATCTTCCTCCCGGAGACGTCGGGCGAGGAGTCGGCGAATGCCGGCGCGGATCACCACGTCGGGGATGCGGCCGGAGTCGAGCAGGGGCTCCCACCAGGTCATGCGGGTTTCCTCCGCGGGAACCACGGCACGAAGGCGTTGACCTCCCGTTGGTAGTCCGCGTAATCCGGGCGGGACTTGAGGGCTTGGGCTTCGGTCGGGGGAATCCCGGTCACCTTCAGGATGAAGAACAGCATGAGCCCCGCCGGGACCCAGCCGAGCCAACCCATGGGGGTGGCGGTCGCCACGAGCGCGTAGGCGATCCACGTCAGCCATTCGAAGAAGTAGTTCGGGTGACGGGACCACGCCCACAACCCGACACGGCAGGTCACGCCCCGGTTCTTCGGGTCACGCTTCCATGCCGCCAACTGGGCATCGGCCACCGCTTCGCCGACCATCGCGATGAGCCAGAGACTCAATCCGGCGATCTCGGTCGCGCGGATCTCCGGGGATGGGTCGCGAGCCGCGAGGAAAAAGGGCAGCGCGAGCACGGCGTCCAAGAGGCCCTGAGCCTGATAGAAGACGAAGAACCACGTAGGCGCCGAGGCACCCTTTTCGGCCCGGATCGTGGCGTATCGACCGTCTTCCTCGGCGTGACCGAGACGTTGGAGAGCCAAGTACCCCGCCAAGCGCCACGACGAAACGGCGGCGATGACCGCGATGAGAACGCGGCGGTGCGGGGCGCCGTCACCCTGAACGGCCGCGAGAACGGCGAGAACCCCGAGATTGGCGGCCCAAGCGACATCGACGGCCGTGGCGTTCCGGGTGGAGAGTTGCCGCAGCCAAAGCACCAACATGACGCCGGCGGCGACGGCCCATCCCAAGAGGAATGCGGGCAACAACGGGTCCGCTTCCATGGCCGTCCTTGGGCGACTTCGAAGCCCCCCCACGGGGGGCCGACCGCCGGGTGCGCTCGCCGACGGTCAAAAGTTGCGCCACGGCGTTCTTTATATCAAAAATCGAAAGATCGTGCGAGACGCTCACGAATCAAGAACGTGTTGAACTTTTAGGCGGCGGGGCCGCGAGCGAACGTCGAACCGAAGCGCCCGCGGTACCACCACGCGATCCCGGTGGCGAGGAAGAGAAGTCCCGCCCCCGTCACGAACGGCCACGCGGGACCGAGAAGTTTGAACACCGCGCCGGTCAACGGGGGTCCCACCACCCGCGCCAAACTCGCGGTGCTTTGATAGAGACCGAGATAGGCTCCCTGCTGATCTTCGGGAGCCGCCCGGGAAACGAGTCCGTTGAGAGCGGGGTTGTTGAGCCCGAAGCCGAGCGGCATCAGCCCGCAGCCGATCAGGACCCACATCCAACCCTCCTCGGTTCCAGGCATGAATCTCCCGGCCCATGCGACAATTGCGAATGAAACCGCAAGGAAGAACGGGCCCGCCACCGAGAGGCCGACTTCGCCGTAGCGCTTCACGAGTCGCCGGATCAAACCACCCTGGATGATCGCCGACACGACCCCGATGAAGAACAGGTAGCGCCCGGTGTACTTCGCGGAGTCGATGACCTGCGCCACCGTCGCACGGTCGATCGAATGTTCAAGCCCGAACTTCGTCGGGAAGGCCGCCAAACCAAAGCGGGTGAACATGGCTTCGAAGCCCGCCCAAGCGACGACCGAGAGGAAAATCAGGACATAGACCACGCCGAGACGGGGCTCCGCGAGGACATGCCGCACCTGCGTTCCTTGGGGGATCGCTCGCGTGCTGGGGCTATGCCGATCGGGTTCGGGAAGTTTGAACCACGCGAACGTGGCCGACGCCAAGGAGAACAGCGCCGCCGCCGCGCCCGGTACCCAAGTCCCGATGACGGAAAGTTCGCCCCCGACGAGCGGGCCGACGGTGAACCCGAGACCGAAGGCGGCGCCGATGAGCCCCATCCCCTTGGCCCGATTTTCCTGCGTCGTGACGTCGGCGATGTACGCCTGCGCCGTCGAAATGTTGGCTCCGAAGAACCCAGCGAGGAATCGCGACGCGAAAATGAGCGCCATCACGAAGCCGGTCGACCCTCCCGTGGCCCCTTCGGGAGGAAGCATGGCGTTGGCGACCGCGAAGAGGGCGTAACTCGCCGCGGTTCCGAAGAGGCCACCGATCAAGATCGGGCGACGACCGATGCGATCCGACCACCGCCCCCACATCGGGGCGAAGAGGAACTGCATCAAACTGAACGCCGAGAACAAGAGCCCCAGTTCGACCTCGGACGCCCCGTAGGCCTTCGTGTACACGGGCAGAAGGGGGATCACGATTCCGAAGCCGAGGAGATCGATGAAGACCGTGAGGAAAATCGCGATCAACGGCGATTTCCCGCCGCCTTTCGGGGCGACGGGGGCTGCGGCGGAGGCGTTCATGGGGTCAATCTATCAGGAGGACCAAACGACACGGACGCGCATCGGCCGATCCGAAGCCGAATCACGACCTCACGGGCCGAGAAGCCCACCGAACCCACCACGTCCGGAAATCGGACGATGCACGACGACGCGACGACCTTCCGCCTGTCCGGCGTGATGATCGGCGCGGCCCCGTCGTACGCGCCCCCGTGTCGTCCGAAGACGGGGATGTCGCTTGCGGAAGTAGGCATGCAACGCCGGGTCCCCGCGCCAGACGAGCGCGGCGTCGCCCGCGGCGGATTCAGCGGCGGAACGACCCAACGTTTCATGGACGCCGGAAAGGACTCCCGCCATGAACGCCGCGCGTTTTCCACCACCCTGTCGACGCACGTGGTCGTCGGCCAAGCGCTCCGCCGTCCGTCTGAGGAATACGTACATCCATTCGGCGAATTCGAGATCGGCCGCCGTCCCGCAGACCTCGAGGATGCGACCGCGTTCGGAGCGTGCGGTGTCGTACGAGGTGACGAAGACGACTTCGACGAAGGCGTGCGCTTCGAGGATATGGGCCAACCAACGGTCGACCTCGGTGACGCGCCCGAGCACGGGACCGAGTTGCTTCCAGCCGTAGTCCGCGGAGTCGGAAGTTCCGACGTCGAGCCGATGTTTGAGTCGCAACTTCCGCGCCATCGATGCCGCGGCGGCCGCCTCGTGAGGATTGGGGCTTCCGGCGAGGGCCAACAGTTTCTCGATGCGGCGACGGACCGACGCCGATTCATCGTCGACGGCGACTTCGGGCATTCCGGCGGCACGAGCGTCGATCCCTCGTTCTTCGCAGACCCGACGAAACGTCGCACCGTGCGCGGACTCGTCGACGATGTGCAAGGCTTCGTCGACGTATTGGTGCGCGGTCTCATGCTTCAACACTTCAACCACTCGTCCCCATGGTGACGACGCGACGAACGTCCGCGAGAGCGTCAGACGACGCTGCCCGGTGATCCAGGCACCAAGAAGCGTCATGCCGTCCGACCAGTCGATCATGGGAGAGCGCAAGGCGCCCTCGAACAGCGTGTGATTGATGGCCACCCACTCGGCCTTGAGGGCGAGAAGTGTGGCACGCTCCCACGTTGGATCGGTGGTGTCGGGCATCATGCGTCGGAGGCGGCGCGACGGACCGCGTCGAGGAACGCGGCGGCGCTTACGCGCAGAGAGGACGCTTCCGCGTACGCGAGCGTCCCCTCCCCTTCCAAAAAGCGATAGGGATCACCCGGCAACAGGCGAGCGAAGGCCGCGAGGTGCCGGGCCCGCGTGGGGACGTCGACGTACTTGCTCCAGTGCATCCAAGAGAAGTCGACGGGAAGGAGACGCGGCGGCCGGACGCCGAGATCCACGCACCAATGATCGGGATCGACACGACGTTCCACGAATCCCCACGCATGCAGGGCGACCAGCGCGCGCACCACGTCGGACACTCCGAGCATCGATCCGGCTTCCGTCAGCGCACACCAATCCCGCGACCAACGGGTCGCCAACACACACGCTTCGGGCCTTTCCACCAGGCACAAGACGCTCGGTGCTCCGAGTTCCGCGCGATCCGCACGACGGTGCTGAACGAACGCGGAGCGACCCGGAGACCTCCATCCGAATCCGTCGCACCAACGTCTCCAACGGAGTCGAGCGCCTCCCGACGGGTGCACCTTCCATCGGATGTACGACCCGCCGACCGCTTCGACGCCTGTAGCCCCCTCGCGCAACACGGACCCGCGCTGCAACACGTCGTGCAAGACCGCAACCGTCTGCGGCGCAAGAGGATCGTCGGGAGAGATCAAAGCGGGTGTCGAACCGAAAGGCGTCACGGGTCCCATGATAACGATGACGGGGTACCATGACGGCATGATGCGCGGTTGGATCATCGCCCTTTTCGTCGCCTCGTTGGCTTGCGGTCAGACGTCGCGTGACAACGCGATGTGCGTCTTCCCGTGGCTCGAGGGCAACGTCGATCCATCGACGCCGAATCTGATCGCGACCTGTCAGTCGATGGGGATCGACACGATCTACCTGCACCTCTATCGAACCACCGGAGCGGGAACCGGCATTCTCTACATGGCGGACGAATCCGGGACGTGGAATGCCGCCAACGGTTCGATCACGAACTACTGCACGCTGTCGAGCTTCATCGCGCAGGCCCACGCGGCGCGGATTCACGTGGTGGGTGTGATCGGTTGTTTTCTCGACCCGACGCCTCTCCCCGGCAACGCCGCCCACGAACAACTGCTCCGCAACGTCGTCGACTATCTTCTGCACACATTCGATACGTCGGGCAACCCGCGCTACGCCCTCGACGGAATCGCCCTCGACCGCGTGCGCTACTACGGCGGTGCTCCCTCGGCGACGCCCGTCACCAACTTCGTCGCATCGATGAAGGCCCTTTGCGGCCCCATCCCGCTCCACGCCTTCCTCATCGCGTCGCCGTTCTACATCGACGGATCTACCTACAACGGGTCGTTTCTCTCCTACACGTCGTCGCGCAATCTCCTGATTCAGGACTACGGGCAAGACTGGGAAGCCCTCGCGCCGTGGCTCGACGTGTATGCGCCCATGGCGTACGTCGCCGACGGCGGGGTGTACGGAACGAACTACGCCTTGATGCAGTCCTACTGCCAAAAAGTCGCTCAGTTCACCGACCAAGCGTGCGCGAACGCGGGTGTCGTCCGCATCAACCGTCCGACCCTTCGTGCCTACACCGATACATCGGGAACCACGACCGTCGCCTCGCTCGACGCCTGCATGCTCGGGGCGTTGGCGGGAGGCGCCGACGGATTCGCCATCTATCGTTGGTACCTCACCAACAACAACGCGTCGTGGATGAACGCCATCGCGGCCCGTTGCTCTCCGGGCCCGGATCGTCCGATCGCCGCGGTGACGTCTTCCGCCGCATCCTTGACCCTGAACCTCAATGCATCGACGGTCTTCGACGGACAGGACCCCACCACGGCGTTGACCGTCCGCTTCGACTACCCGGCGGACGGCGCCTACGAGACAGCGTGGTCGACGACGAAAACCGCTCCGTTCCTCGCCTCGGGGCCCGGCCAACACATCGTCGCCGTCGAAGTCAAAGACTCGCATGGCCTGACGAACGTCCGACTCCGTCGCGCGTCGACATCCGGCAACTCGCTGTTGATCGCTCCGGCGACGATGTCGGTGGCTGCGGGAGGGACGACCAATCTCACGGTGAGCACGGGGGTCGCGGGAGCCTCGCTCTCCTACCTCATCGCCGCCTCGGCATCGGGCACGTCTCCGACGCTGCCCATCGGCAACGGCGTCTTCGTGCCCCTCGTTCCGGACCCCTTTACGGATCTTCTGTTCACGTTGATCAATACGCCCGTGGCTCCCGGATTCGCGGGTGTCGTTCCCGGTCTCGGCGTCGGACTCGGCCAACTGGTCATTCCCGCGGGAGCGGCTCCGCCGTCCCTCGCGGGCGTTCAACTACGTTTCGCCGCCGTCGGCTTCGATCCCGTCACGACGCTGCCGCGCTTCGCGACCAATCCGGTGACGCTAACGCTTCTGCCCTAGCGCCGCGCGGTCGCCGAAAGAAACTCGTCTTCGATGATCGTGACGGCGCTGAGGCGCCCGCGTTCGATCTTCGGAGCGAGCG
The DNA here is from genome assembly GCA_017853435.1 of Planctomycetota bacterium. Classification (GTDB taxonomy): domain Bacteria; phylum Planctomycetota; family CAIWVZ01; genus CAIWVZ01. The sequence goes on from JAFMJN010000032.1 coordinate 16,353, forward strand.
TCGCCAAGACGAACCCGGCGATGTTCTCCGTCGTCGGCATCACGTCGTGGAAGTACGGCACTTCGACGTTCAGATTGTGATGGTCGAAAAGATCGATGATCTCGCGCTCCACCAACGCGTCGAGAGGCCCGAGGTCGGCGACCATTCCGGTCAGGGGATCCGGAGTGCCCTCGACGACGATGGTCATGCGGTAATTATGACCATGTCCATGAGGCAGGGCGCATCGACCGAAAACCGCGGTGTTCTTTTCCGGCGTCCATTCCGGACGCCAGTATCGATGGCTCGCGCAGAAGCGATAAGTTCGGGAGAGTTCGGTCACGCGTCGAGTGTAACGCGCTACGGTTCGATTCCGATCCCCGCACCGCGCTTCACGCCGCCACCCGTCGCGGGGAGCGCCTTGTCGTCGTCCTTCGCGCCCTTCGGTCGGAACACGAGGGTGAACCGTTCCGCCCGACTCCCCTTCGGGAGAGCGAAACGGTCGAACATCAGCGACATGTATTCGCTCCCCGATGCTTGCGACGGCAGCCCGAGCGGGTCCGCGCGCACGGCACAGGAAGCCAGCCATCGCCCATCGCGATCTTCGGCACGCAATACCGCCTCCGTCGGAGCGATCGGCCCGATGGCCACCGCCTTCCAAAGGACATCCGACTTCATCCAAACGTGAACCACGGGCGTCCCTTCGGGTGTCGCATCGAAATTCGCACCGACGACGTGGAATGCGTAGCCGAATTTCGCATCCAATGCGACGGACGGCGTGCGCGCCGACGGCCACTCCGCGACGTAGCGCCCGAGATCCCATGGGCGACGAATCTCCACCAGCGACAACACCGAACCCTTCGTCACGTGATCGGTGCGCAGGAACTCTCCACGGATACCGCCCGCCTGCAACAACTCTCGCGTCGCATCGGGTGTGAGATCGCCGCGGTGATCGACGATCAGATAATCGAGCGTCCGAATCGACGCCATCAAATCCGGGATCGACGTGATGGCGTAGAGCTTCTCCGTACGCACCCACTCGGGGCTCCAGCCCTTCCGGACCGCTTCATAAAGAAAGGTCGGATGGTTGAGGTAGGGGTGTTCGTAAGCGACCCACTTCGGATCGATCACCGACGACATCTTCGGACGATCGTGACGCGTCCGGCTGCGGACCAACGTCGCCCAATCTTCGTTCGGCCAATACTCGCCTTCGGGAGCATCGTTCGCGTCCGCCGCCACCGCGAACCATCCGTTCATGTAGTCGATGCGGGGGATCAATTCGATCCGTACATGATTGCGTCGGAGATCCACCGCGCGCCATTCCGCGCTCGGCCATGTCCATGCATCGTTGACGAGATCCACGCGATGGGAGCGAAGCCCGAGACCGAGCATCCACGCCGAAGCCGCTACGACCGTCGCCTTGCGACCGACGGTCCCGCTCTCGGGGTCGGTGGCCCATGCGACCAACAAGACCGCGGCGGCGGGCAGATACGCCTGAACGTAGAACGCTTCACCCGCAACCTGACCGTAGGTCGTGACGAGCACCCCAACGATCAGGTTGACGACGAGGAGCACGCCCGCGTGACGCTTGGTCGTCGCGTCG
>JAFMJN010000225.1 GCA_017853435.1 Planctomycetota bacterium
AGATCGCCTTCACGGTGTCGTGGGCGCCGCGAATATCCTCGCGATAACGGCGTTCGAATTCCGCTTGGTACTTGTCGCGGATGCCGTTGACGAACGTCGCCACCTTGACGCCGTCACGGCCTGTATACGAGACCTCGAAGTGGTCGGGGCCGAGCTTTTGCGGCACCAACTTGACCTTCAAGTTCTTGATCACCCGATCCATGAGGCGGTTGTATTCGCGCTGATCGCCCCGTCGATACCCTTCGTCGACGTCGACGCGTTCGATCAGGTCTTCGAGGAAGTCCGCGCGCCGAATATCGAGATCGATCGACGTCAGAATCTGTTTGTGGGGAATCGGCAGGCCGATTCCCTTGAAGAACATCCCGACGGTTTCGGGATCTTCGACGCGCACCAAGGTGACCGCTTCGTACTGAGCCGGGATCAGGAACGCCGCGCCGGTTCCGAGGATCGTCACGGCGAGGAACACGAGCAGAATCGACCCGAAGCGTCGTTGAACGACGCCGATGAGGTCGAGCATTCCGCTTTCCGTGTCGTTTTGTGCCGTTTCCATGGTGATCAGGGCGCGTAGTAACCGCCGTACCGGTAGATGTCCTCACCCTTCAGGATGCGGATCGCGCGGTCGGTCTGTTCGACCGTGGACGAGATTCGGAAGAGTCCTGTGAACGGGACCGCCACTCCGGTCAGGATGCGATTCAGGTGCCCCCAGAAGGTCGGGGGGACGTACACGATGTCGTTCGGCCGGATCTGGAGGTTTCCTCCGGTGTAGCCACCCACGAGCATCTCGCGCACGTTCACCACGCGGACTTGCGGCCGCCGGGGATCGCCGCGAATGACGCGCACGTTGCACTCGTCTTCGAGAAGGCTCGAAGGACTGCCCATCTGAACCCATACGTCGAAGAGCGTGGTGTCGCCGCGATAAGGGATCGCGCGCACGACGTAGCCGCCACCGCGAGGATCCATCGCCGCGGCGTAGAACTTCTTCGACACGATGCGTCCGATGGAGACCGAGACGTTCGGCTCCTTCAGATAGGTCGCCAACTTGTTCTCGAGTTTCCGCGCCACCTGGTCGGTCGTGAGGCCGGCGATCATGATGTCGCCGATCATTTCCATGGTGATCCGACCTTCGATACCGACGGAAAACGCGCCCGTGAATTCCGGGGCGCCGTCGACCTTGATCACCACTTCATCGCCCAGCCCGAAGGTGAAACGGGCCTCGTCGTTGTCCGAGGGATACAGGTCGCCGAAACCCCGCGTATTCGCGTCGGGACCGAGCTCCGCGTAGGTGCTCGTGGGGCCGTTGGACGCGCAACTGCAGAGCAAGGCCACCAAGGTGGCCAAGCAGATGCGCATTGCAAACCGTGTCATCCCCTTCATTCCTCCGGCGGGGCCCCGACGGGGGCTTCCTTACACTTCGGCAGATCCGACGGGACGGCGAGAGTCGCCCCGAAAAGACCGCTTCGGGGTATCTTCGACCGATTCAGGGTCCGGGATTGAACCCCGCGGCGTCGGACACAACCCCATAAACCGCAATAGGATAGCACGCCGCCCCCCATTCGGTCGAAGCCGAGGTGGAGGCATCTATGGGGATTTTTCGGAAATCGTGCCGAGGAGTCCCTCAGGACTTCGTGCGCGGGAGCGGCTCGACCGAGTTGTCCCAAAGGTTGAACTTCAGGATGGCCCAAAGAGCCGGGATGCCGTCCTTCCAGCCGATCTTCTTTCCTTCGCTGAAGTCGCGACCGCTGTAGGAAATCGGCACTTCGTAGATCCGGGCGCGCATGCGGGCGACCTTGGCCGTGATCTCCGGTTCGACGCCGAATCGATTCGTCTTGAGGTTCAACCGCTGCACGACCTCGCGACGCATGACCTTGTAGCAGGTCTCCATGTCCGTGAGGTTCAGGTTGGTGAACACGTTCGAGACGAACGTCAGAAACTTGTTCGCCATGTAATGGAAGAACAAGTGAACGCGATGGGGACCGCCGAGGAAACGCGACCCGAAGACCACGTCCGCGCGTCCGTCCATGATGGGTCCGATGAGGGTGAAGTATTCCTTCGGATCGTATTCGAGGTCCGCGTCCTGGATGACGGCGATGTCGCCTTCCATCTTGGCGAGGCCGGTGCGGATCGCCGCGCCCTTCCCCTGATTCACGTCGTGCTTGAAAACGCGGATGTTCGCGTGCGTCCGCGCCAAACGTTCGAGGATCGACCACGAATCGTCCTTCGACGCGTCGTCGACGCAAATGATCTCCTTTTCGAGATCCACCGCCTGAACGCGACGAATGATTTCGTCGAGCGTGCGCTGCTCGTTGTAGACGGGTACGACGACGGTGAGTTTCACGACGCTTCCTCCCCCACGCGATGCGCGTAATGACGCGCGTAATAGTCACGATAGACACCGGACTTGATCCGGCTCCACCACTCGCGGTTGTCGACGTACCACGCGAGCGTACGGCGCAATCCTTCCTCGAATCCGACGGTCGGAGACCATCCCAGTTCGGCCTTCGCCTTCGACGCGTCGATGGCGTAACGGCGATCGTGGCCCGGGCGGTCGGCGACGTATTTGATCAGAGACTCGGGCTTCCCCGTCGCCGCGAGAATGCCGCGAACGACCTCGATATTCGCGCGTTCGTTGCCGCCGCCGAGGTTGTAGACCTCACCGATCCGACCGCGCTCGCGCACGCATTCGATACCGGCGCAGTGGTCGTCGACGTGGATCCAGTCGCGCACCTGCATGCCGTCTCCGTAGACGGGAAGCGGCTTGCCCTCGAGGGCGTTGCTGACCATGAGCGGGATCAGCTTCTCGGGGAATTGATAGGGACCGTAGTTGTTCGAGCAGCGGGTGATCAACGCCGGAAAACCGTGCGTATGAATCGCCGCGCGCACCAGAAGATCGCTCGCCGCTTTCGAAGCCGCGTAAGGCGAATTCGGCGCGAGGGGCGTCGACTCGGAGAAAAGTCCGGTCGCCCCGAGCGCCCCGTACACTTCGTCCGTCGAAACGTGGACGAAACGCTTGACCCCGCGGCGACGCGCGAGGTCGATCAGCACCTGTGTGCCGAGGACGTTGGTACGAAGAAACGCACCGGCGTCTTCGATACTGCGATCGACGTGGCTTTCGGCCGCGAAATGCACCACCTGATCGAACTCGATTCCGGCGAGCGCACGTTCGAGAGCCTGCGCGTCGGCGATGTCCGCTCGGATGAACCGGTGACGGGGCGTGTCGAGGACGCCGGCGAGGTTTTCGAGATTGCCCGAATATGTCAGAGCGTCGACATTGACGACGGTCAGTTCCGGCCGTGACGCCGCGAGACCGCGGACGTAGTTCGAACCGATGAATCCGGCACCGCCGGTGACGAGAATGGAAGTCATGTCGATGAGGTCGCCGTCGTCGCAAGGTACGCCGCCAAAGCGTCTTGCCACATGGGCATATCGTCACCGATGGTGACCTCCATGACGCGATTCCGCAAGGAACTCCGCGCCGGACGGCGCGCAGGCACCGGGTAGCCGGACGTCGGGATCGATTCGACCCGATATTCGACCCCGGCGAGTCGGAATATCGCCTCGGCGAAGCCGTGCCACGAAACTTCGCCCTTCGAGGCACAGTGGACGGTCCCCGTCACCCTCGCCCGAACGAGGCGCACGATCGCCGCGGCGACGTCGACGGTGCACGTGGGGGCGCCGAACTGGTCGCCGACCACACGCAAGGGCTTCCCCTCCGCGGCGAGCCGCAACATCGTGCCCACGAAATGGCGGCCGTCGGGGCCGTACAACCACTGAGTACGGACGATCAACGCGCGCGGGTGCGCGGCCCGGACGCGGCGCTCGCCTTCCTCTTTCGTACGTCCGTAGACCGAAAGCGGGTTCACGGCGTCGGACTCCACCAACGGCCGTCCGAGGGTTCCGTCGAAGACGAAGTCCGTGGATACGTGGACGAAATCCGCACCGACCGAGGCGCTCGCCGTCGCCAACGCTCCCGGAGCGATCGCGTTCACGCGATGCGCGGCTTCCGGCTCGGACTCGGCACGATCGACGGCGGTCCATGCCGTGGCGTTCACGACGAGACTCGGAGAGAATCCGCGTATCAACGCATCCACCGCCGCGGAATCCGTGACGTCGAGCGTCACGGGCGTCCCCGAGCGGGCGACGGAGACGACGTCTCCGACTGCGGCCAACGCCGACTC
>JAFMJN010000226.1 GCA_017853435.1 Planctomycetota bacterium
AGAATCAGCGGGTCTTTTCCGAACACGCGGGCGGACGCGTTGACACCGGCGATCAGCCCCTGAGCGGCGGCCTCTTCGTACCCCGTCGTGCCGTTGATCTGTCCCGCGAGGAACAGCCCCGGGATCTTGCGGACTTCCAACGTGATATCGCATTCGGTCGGATCCACGTGGACGTATTCGACGGCGTACCCCCACTGCACGATCTCCGCGCGTTCGAGAGCGGGGATCGAACGCACCATCGCGAGTTGGACGTCTTTCGGCAAACTCGTCGAGATGCCGCCGGGATACACCCACGGACTCTCGAGACCATCGGGCTCGAGGAAGATCTGGTGCCCGGGCTGATCGGGGAATCGGAAGATCTTGTCTTCGATCGACGGACAGTATCGGGGGCCGCGCCCTTTGATCTTCCCTGAAAAGAGCGGGGATCGGTCGAGACCGCCGCGAATGACCGCATGCGTCGCTTCCGTCGTGCGCGTGATCGCGCACGCGACGCGAGCCTTCAATCCCGGGACGTCGAAGAAACTGAACGTGACCGGGGGTTCGTCGGAAGGTTGTGGTTCGGTGCGATCCCAATCGATCGAGGCCGCGAGGAGACGCGGGGGCGTCCCGGTCTTCAATCGCCCGGTCGCGAGGCCGACCTCGGCGAGTCGCCCGGCGAGTCGATGCGCCGCGCGCTCTCCGACGCGTCCCCCTTCGGTCGTCTCGAGCCCGACGTGGAGGACCCCGCCGAGAAACGTCCCGGTGGTCAAAACCACCGCGCGCGCGGAGATCGTCCCGGACGCCGCGAGGACGACCCCAACGACCGCCCCGGAATCGAGGACGAGATCGACCACTTCGTCCTCCACGATGCGGACGCCCGCGTCCCGGCACTCGGCCCGCACCGCCTCTTCGTAGGCGGCGCGATCGTTTTGGGAGCGCGGGGATTGCACCGCGGGCCCCTTGCTGCGGTTGAGCAGTCGGTAGTGGATCGCCGAGGCGTCGGCACACCGTCCCATGATCCCGCCCAAAGCGTCGACTTCCCGGACCAACTGTCCCTTCGCGATTCCGCCGATCGAGGGGTTGCAGGACATGCGCCCGACGGCGTCCGCATGCAGGGTCACGAGCAGGGTCACGGCGCCCCGGCGAGCCGCCGCGCAGGCCGCCTCGGCCCCCGCATGCCCCCCGCCGACGACCACCACATCCGCCCGCGAAGGGAGCGCGTTCACCCTGTCCGACGTCATGGGGAGAACGTACCATGTCGCCGTCGGGGGCGAAGTCCCGGGAGCACGCATGCAGCTTTTGAAACGCATCATGGTGGTGTGCCTCGTCGTAGGCACGCTCCACGCGCAACTCGGAGACGCCGTCAAAGACCGACTGAACGGTTATTCGCTCGCGGCCCCCGCGGGATGGCCGAAGATTCCGACACAGCCCGACGAAACGTGGGTCGTCGGAAAATGGAAGGCGAAACGCGAGTACGCGGGCATCGATCCGGAGATTTCCGTCTACCGCTTCCCGAAGAACGCGAAGGCGGAAGAGGACGAGGCGGACGACGACGAACGCGACCTGAAGGGACTGTCGCCGGAAGAACTCCGCGCCGAGATCCAGCGACGCATGCGGCGCCGCGAAAAAGCCGAGGTGTACACCGGCTACGCCGCGTGGCTCAAGGACAACGATCGCTTCAATCGCGACGGTCTTCCGGCCGCTTCGAAGGACGTGGCGGTGAAGACCTTCACCACGAAGGCGAAGGTCTATCACACGACGAAGAAGGTCTCGGAAAACGTCGGAGGCGGTCGACCGATCGTCTACTGGAATATGCACGTCGTTCTCGACACCCCGGATGCCGAATGGGCGATCCGCTTCGACGCCGACGAGAGCCTGCGCAAGAAGTTCGAAGACGTCTTCATCGAATCGGTGAAGTCGTTCCGCCTGATCGACCGCAAGGAATCGGAGCTCGCGTCGGACGCCGAAGCCGTCGCGGGCTTGTCGGAAAAAGCGAAAGCCATGCGCGTCGCGCGGATGTCGTCGCTTCAAGTGCCCGGTTGGTGGGTGAAGGAAGGCGTCAACTACGTCATCGCGACGAGCGTGCCGAAGGACAAGTCCGACGTGATCGACGAGATCATGTTTCGTCTCAACCGCATGCGGAAGCAGTACGAGAAGGACTTCCCCACCGGCGCGCCGATCGACGCGGTGTCGGTGGTTCGCGTCTGCAAGAACGAAAAGGAATACCACGACTACGGAGGCCCCGGCGGAAGCGCCGGTTACTGGAACTCCCAAGCGAAGGAACTCGTGCTCTACGTGGGTCGCGAGAAGGGATTCACCCTCGCGGTGCTGAACCACGAAGCCTTCCACCAGTACATCTACTACTGTTTCGGCGAACTCGCACCGCACTCGTGGTTCAACGAAGGCTACGGCGACTACTACGCCGGATGCGAACCATCGGGCGGCGGCATCACGGTGAAGCCCTTCCGTTGGCGCGTGGACGTGATCAAGAACGCGATCCGCCTCGGCAAGCACGTCCCCGTCAAAGACATCATTCGTTTCTCGCAGGGGCAGTACTACTCGAATCCCGACATCTGCTACGCCGAAGGTTGGAGCCTGATCTGGTTCCTCAACCGTGGTCTTCCGAAGGATCACGAGTGGCGCGACATCCTGCCGACGTACTTCAACACGCTCCAGGAGACGAAGAGCATGGAGAAGGCGGTCGAAGCCGCCTTCGCGGGAGTCGACATGGTCGCCTTCGAAAAGGCGTGGGCGGACTTCATCACGAAGGACAAGCAGGCACCCGCGATGGGCAAGTCGAAGGGCGTGAAAGTGCGCGCCGCCGGCGGGACGACCCCGTCTTCGTCGCGCCCTTCGGACGGGTGACCCCTTCTCCCCGCCGACTCCCCCGGCGAGAATGCCCCCCGTGGGGCCCGACATTTTTGAAGCCATCGCCGAGGTCCGTCGGCGCCGCGTGCCCGCGGCGTTGGCGACCGTCGTCGGCACGAAAGGGTCCACCCCCGCGAAGATGACGGCGCGCATGCTCGTCCGCGCGGACGGCACGCAGGTCGGCACCATCGGGGGCGGATGTATCGAAGCGGACGTCATCCGCGACGCACGTGACGTCATGGATACGGGTCGCCCCGTCACACGCAGTTTTCATCTACACGGCGAAGAGGCCGAACGTACGGGCATCGCCTGCGGAGGCATCGTCACCATCATGATCGAATCCCTCGACGACCCGCGTGTGGTCTTGATCGGTGCGGGGCATGTCGCACAAGCCACCGCCGTCTTGGCCAAGTCCGCGGGATTCCGCGTCACGATCGTCGACGATCGCCCCGATTTCGCGTCCAAAGCGAGGTTCCCGGATGCCGACGACATCGTCGTCCGCGAACTCGACGCCCTCGACGGAGCCGTCGCGGTGTCCCCCGCGACCATGATCGTCTGCATGACCCGGGGTCACGCCGAGGACTTCACGGCACTCAAGTGGGCACTCGGCACGACGGCGCGCTACGTGGGCGTCCTCGGAAGCAAATCGAAGCGCGTGCAATTCCGCGACGCGCTGAAAGCGGAAGGGTTGGACGACGCGACGATCGGACGCATCCGTCTTCCCGTCGGTCTCGACATCGGAGCGGAAACCGTTCCGGAAATCGCGATCGCCATCGTCGCGGAACTCATTGCACGTCGCCGCATCGGGACTTCCGGGGGTGTCGGCGCGTGAACGACCGTCGCGAAGACGTTCCCGACGTCACGGCGCTCGTGGCGTCGGTCGTCCATGAAATTCGCGGCGCCCTGCAGACCATCACGAGCCTTTCCGAACTGCTCGAGCGCGATCCCGATCGCGACGACCGTGTGGCAGCGGCGGCCCGACTGCGACGCGCGGCGCTTCGCGCACGGCGATTCGCTCAGGATCTGATCGACGTGGCGCGTCCGCTTTCCATCGAGTGGTCGGACTGCGACATCCGCGAGTTGCTGCTCGACGCGGTGGACGCGTGTCCTCCCTCCGAAAACGAATCCGTCGCGCTGACGCTCGATTTGCCGCCGGAACTTCCGCCGCTTCGCGCGGATCCGCTGCGGGCCCTTCAGATCCTGTCCAATCTCGTCACGAACGCCCGTGACAGCACGGCACGCAAGGGCGGGAGCGGCTCAATCATCCTGAGGGTGCGCATCGTGGCCG
>JAFMJN010000227.1 GCA_017853435.1 Planctomycetota bacterium
GGAAGATGCCCACGCGCTCGGCGGGGCCGCCGATGTAGGGGCACTTCGCCACCTTGGTGATGTCCGTCACCGTGCCGTCGGCCGGGCTGACGACCACATCGAGCCCGCCCGGGATGGTCCGGTCCGGGTCGCGGAAGAAGTTCAGGATGAACGCCAAGCCGCACAGCGGCAGCACCGTGAGTACCGGGAAGGACCACAGGCACAGGACGGCGGCGGCGATGAAGAACCCGCAAAAGAGCAGGATCTCGGGCACGGCGTAGCGGGTCAGCGGGATGCGCATGGAAGGGGCGGGGTCGCCTCGGCGCCCCCGAGGCGGGACGCTAACGGTTTCGCCCCCCGCCCGGCAAGCCTTCCCCCGCTTTCTCCGTGGGAAAACCCTCAGACGGCACCACAGGACGCGTGCATCCCGCCCGAATCGCCCGGCGGATGGATCATCGAAACACGCGGAGCACGGACGGCGACCGTCCACGACTGTCGGACACCCCCGCCTACCCCGACGCGAAGGGCTATGCTGCGCCATCCCAACGGCCCGATGACTGTCGTCTCCGAACGACGACACTGCCGTCGCGGCAAGGGCACCTACGGTCATCGACCCCGGTTACGGCGTCCGAATCGACGCACACCTCGACACCCACCCATCGCGCGAACAAAGCACACCCCATGAACGAAGACATGAAGCCGACACGCGGCAAGGCGAAAGGCGAGACGAACGGTCAAGGACGCCGAGAGGTGATGATCCCGCGAACGCGTTCGGCCCATCTTGTCTGCGCGATGCTTCGCATGCTTTCCCAGAGCGACACACCGGTGGAAAAGAGTGAGGTGCGGCGTCGCCTCGCCGAATCGCTGGACTTGACTCCTGCCGAGAAAAGCACCGATGCAAGAGGTCGGGAACGATGGTGGTTGAATACCGGGTTCTATGCCATTGCTGCGGTGAAGGCCGGCTATCTGTCGCGGGCCAAGGGCCAATGGAGCGTAACCCCCGAAGGCCGCCGGGCCATCGCCACTCTGAGCGACGCCGAACTGTTCGAGAGCATGCAAGATGCGTACACGACTTGGGCGGCCAATCGCCCGGATTCCAAGGATGACACGGATGGCGATACGACGGATGCGCCCGGTCGCCGGATCTGGATCATCGGGACGGGGCCTCAGGGCGTGGACTGGGCCGACTTCCAGGACAACGGCTACATCGGGCTTGGATTCGACTACGACGGGAAAGAGGTCGGCAATGTCGCCGACCTGAGCGAGAGTCAACTTCGTGAACGCGTAAAGACCAGCAGCGGAAAGCCGAATCCGAAGAACGACGTCCTCTGCCTGTGGAACTTCGGCCATGAAATGCGCGACGGCGACCTCGTCATTGCGCGGAGCGGCCGTCAGCGGATTCACGGACTCGGCATCGTCCAAAGCGATTACCGCTACGAAAAGGACCGCGACACGCTGCGGCACCGTCGTGACGTGAAGTGGATCGAAACGCATGAGCGCGAACTCCCCGAAGGCGAGTTCCACGCCACCAAGTCACTGACCGACGTCACCCCTTACCCGGCCTACGTCGACCTCATGATGGGCCGAAGGACCGCGGCCGCCATCAGCAAGTTGGAAGGTCTCAAGTTGTCCGCGAACGACATCGAGACCTTCTTCAATCAGGAGCCCTACCACGAACCGGGCGATCTCGACGGCGACGAATCGGATTGGCAGGACGACAATGCGCCGACCCTCGAACGCATCGACTCGGAGAGCTTCCTCGACATCGGAGAGCTGCGCGAAATCGTCGACGTGCTGCGGACGAAACTCGCCATCGTCCTTCAAGGATCCCCGGGAACGGGGAAGAGTTTCCTCGCTGAAAAACTCGCACATCTTCACGCCGGCTCGCGTGCGCGTGTCACCAAGGTTCAGTTCCACCCGTCCTATAGTTACGAAGACTTCGTGCGTGGTATCCGCCCTGCCGAAAATGGCGGCTTCCGCGTCGAGAACGGGCCGTTGGTCGAGGTGGCCGCGCGAGCACAGAAGGAACCACGGCAACAATTCGTGTTGTTCCTCGACGAAATCAATCGCGCGAACGTCGCGAAGGTGTTGGGAGAAGCACTCTCTCTGATCGAAGCGGACAAACGGGATCCCAAGCACGCCGTCCAACTCGGCCTCGCCCACGACGGCAGCAAGACTTTCCATCTTCCTCCGAACCTCGCGATCGTCGCGACCATGAATACCGCCGACCGTTCGATCGCTCTCGTCGATTACGCACTCCGCCGGCGATTCGCGTTCTTCACGTTGGATCCGGCATTCGAGCGACCCGCCTTCCGCAACTGGCTCGAAGAAGAACTCGGCGCCGACGGGTCGGACGGCGACGCGGAAGCCAAGAGAGCACGTGCGGAGGCGAATCGGACCGTCGATCGCATCATCGACACCATGAGCGCCGTCAATCGGCGCATTCGCGAGCACAAGGCGCTCGGGCCGAACTACGTACTCGGGCACAGTTTCTTCTGCACGTTCAATGCGGAACGCGACGGAAATCCCGGATCTTGGGCCGAACGCGTCTACAAGTCCGAGATCCGTCCGCTGCTCGAGGAATACACGATCGAACATTCGGCGCTCCGTCGCGAATTGCTCGACCTCGTCAAGCCATGACCGAATCGACGGCCGTACGCCCCGACGACATTCCGGTCGCGAACCTTCTCCGTCTGGCTTTCTACGCCGGAGAGGTTCTCGAAGAGTTGGAGGAATGCGAAGCCGATCGCGACGTCGGTTCCGATTTCCGCGAACTTCTTGCGGCGATGCTCGCGCGGGCCGCGGAGCGCGTACGCCGGGGCGGATGGGATCGCGGTTACTCACTCCACGAAGACTTCGGTTCCCGTCCACGCGGACGCATCTTGATCGGCACGACGATCGCCCGAGGCGGACTTTTCACGGCGCGGCTGGCGCATGAGTTCGACGAGCTCGACGAAGACACTCCCGACAATCGCGTCCTGAAGGCGGCCGCGAAGATCCTTTCCACGCCGAGATCTTCGGCCGGAGAGGACATGGAGAGTCCATCGGAATCATTCGCCACGTCTCTCGGACGGATCGTGCGCGAATTGCGCGCGGTCTCCGACGTGCGACTCACCCCACACCTCGTCGGATCCTTGCCGCGCGGACAGGCGTCCCGAAGGTACCGAGTCGTTCGCTTCGTTGCCCGCCTTCTCGTCGAATGCGCTGAACCCGACGAAGCCGAGGGAACGGACTGGGCGCGTCGTCTTCTCCAAGACTCGGTGCGGATGCGTCGACTGTTCGAGCGATTCGTGCTTCGCTATGCGCAACGACACACGGACGCGAAGGTGAAGCCGACCCGATACACGTGGTCGGATACTCCGTCGCCGGAGTCGCAGGCGCTCATGCCCGGACTCCACACGGACGTCGTCCTCCGTGGCAAGGACTGGACCCGCATCGTCGAGTGCAAGTACATGCCTCGCTTGTTCGCGTCGGGTAGGCACCACAAGCAGCAATTCCATTCCGCGCACCTACGGCAACTCTTCGCGTATCTATCCCGCGAAACCGCGAAGCATCCCACTCGACCTCGGCCTTCGGGGCTCCTCCTCTACCCCGCAGTATCCACATCCGTCGACCACGTGATTCGGATGGATCCGTTCCAAGCGCGCGTCGCAACTCTCGACCTCACCCTTCCTTGGTCCGATCTACGTACGCACCTCGACGCACTCCTGACTTCTGACACCTAAGGGCGCGCCGAACTGGAAACGGAGGTTCGCCCTCAGGAGTCGTCGGAGGGGGCGGCGACGCGCGCGGCGAGATGAGCCATCGGCAGGTAGGCGAAGAGAAGATCGGCCGAAATGAACCACACCGGGGCGGGGATCATGTAGGTCGCGACGATCCCGCCGATCAGGTGAACGATGCCGATCATCATGGCGACCCGGCGCTTGCGGCTCGCGGCGAGGATCGCGGCGATCCACGCGCCCACGAACGAACCCGCGGCGTGCGCGACGAGCGGCACGACGAAGTGCTGCGGCCCGTAGCGGTGGATGTTCGCCTTGATGCTGTCGAGGTTGTTCGGGTCGACGCCTTCGGGCGGCGGGATCAGCGAACTTCCGGCTCCGATCAACGCACCGTTGAGGCCCATACAGACGGCCAGTCCGACGACGATCGCGATCG
>JAFMJN010000228.1 GCA_017853435.1 Planctomycetota bacterium
GGGCGAGCAGGTGTATCTCGCCGTTCCTCCGGAAGCTCCGCCGCTCCCCGAGAAGGAGGAGAGCTCGGCTCCGTCGCTGCCCCCGGAAGCGGTGCAACCGCCGACGGAAGGCGGAGCGGGCGGAGGTCAGCCGGAAGGGGCGCCTCGTGGCGGCGCGCGTCCCGGCGCCGGACGTCGCGGTAATCGTGGGCAGGGCTCACCCTCCGCTCCTCCGGCGAACGGAACCACGCCCGTTCCCGAACGGACTCCCTGAAGTTCCGATGAATACCGCGGCGCCTCCCGTTCCGGTCGTCCGCATCGTCGACGTCACCAAGACGTACACGATGGGCGACGAAACCGTGCATGCGCTCGCGGGAGTCGATCTCGATATTCTCGAAGGCGACTTCGTCGCGATCATGGGTCCGTCGGGTTCGGGAAAGTCGACGTTGCTCAACGTTCTCGGTTGCCTCGATAGGCCCTCCACCGGCTCCTATTTTCTCGGTGGCGTCGACGTCGCGAAAATGACCGACGACGAGATTTCCGCGATCCGTAGCCGTCGCATCGGGTTCATTTTTCAGTCGTTCAATCTGATTCCGTCGCACACGGTCCTCGAGAATATCGAAGTTCCGATGTTCTACGCCGGAACGCCGCCGGCGAAGGCCCGCGAACGGGCCAAGGAGCTGGCGTCGTTGGTGCAGCTCGGTCATCGAAACGACCATCGGCCGACGCAGTTGTCGGGCGGCCAGCAGCAACGCGTTGCGATCGCACGGGCTCTCGCCAACGACCCCATGATTCTTCTCTGCGACGAGCCGACGGGAAATCTCGATTCGGCGACCGGCGTCGAGATCATGAAGTTCTTGACGCGTCTGAACGAGGAAGGTCGCACGGTCATCATGGTGACGCACGAGGACGACATCGCGGCGTGGGCGAAGCGCGTCGTCCGCGTGCGAGACGGTCGCATTTCCGAGGACGTGCGGAGGCGAGCCTGATGCAGTCCGCACGCGTCATCAAACTGGGATTGACGAGTCTCGTCACCCATCCGTTGCGTTCGTCGCTCGCGGTTCTCGGAATCGTTCTCGGCGTCGCGTCCGTCATCGCGATGCTCGCGATCGGCGCGGGCGCTTCCGAAGAGGCGCAGGCGCAGATCCGGGCACTCGGCTCGACCACGATCCGTCTTTATTCGAAGAAGCCGCCCGAGGAAGGCGGCGGCGCCGCCAATCGCTCGCGCATGGTCATCTACGGCGTGAAGTACGACGATCTTCGTCGAATCGATGAAACGGTTCCCGGCGTCGAGGTCATCGTGCCGGTGCGCGAAGTTTCGTCGACCGTTTGGTGGGGCGAGAAGAACGCGGATACCTACGCTCTCGGGACGATGACGAGTTGGCTCGAAGCGGCGCGGCAAACCGTGGCGCGTGGGCGTTGGATCAACGAAGTCGACATGGTGAATCAGCTCCCGTCGGCGGTCGTCGGCGCGGGGCTTGCGAAGAAGTTGTTCCAGCACAACGACCCGTTGGGGACCGAAATTCGTATCGGGACGAAGCCCTATACGGTGGTCGGGATTCTCGCAGGCGGAGGTTCCGGTGGCGGAAAGGTCGGTGGCGCGAACGCGCGCATGGCCGACGATGCGGTCTTCATTCCGATGACGACGATCAAGGAACGCTGGGGCGATCGCAACGTGAAGCGATCGTCCGGCTCCACCGACATCGAACTGGTCGAAGTGCACGAAGCGATTCTCGAGGTGACGGATCCCGATCAGGTGATCCCGACCGCCGAAGCGGTGAAGGCCGTGATGGCCCGATTCCACCGGAAAGAGGACTACACCGTGGTGGTTCCTCTCGCCCTCATCGAAGAAGCGAAGCGGACGAAGCGCATTTTCAACATCGTTCTCGGCTCGATCGCCGGTATCAGTCTCGTCGTCGGCGGCATCGGGATCATGAACATCATGTTGGCGACCGTTACCGAGAGAACGCGCGAGATCGGAATTCGACGCGCCCTCGGAGCGCGGCGCCGGGACATCACCCTTCAATTCCTCGCCGAGTCGTTGACTCTCTGTCTCGTCGGTGGTCTCGTCGGAGTCGGTCTCGGGCTGCTCGTGCCGGTGTACGTCGAATGGAAGTTCGACTTGCCGACGCTCGTGCACACCGATTCCGTGGTGTTGGCGTTCGGAATTTCCGCGGCCACCGGACTTCTCTTCGGCATCTATCCGGCCGCGCGCGCCGCCCGCCTCGATCCCATCGAAGCCCTGCGGCACGAATAGGCCGCGACGCGACCGTCAGGGACGCAGGATCAACGTCGCGGGGAACGGGCGTTCGTAGGTGCGGGCCGCGTTCACGGGGGAGGGCCAATCCACGGTGACCTTGGATACAGGACTCCGGCCCCCGATTCCGAAGTGCAGCGTGCGTGACGAGGCACTGAGGTAGGATGACCCCGATCGCACCGTGCGGGTCTGACGGAAGCCGTCGGCGTGTTCGACCACGACTCTCGCCCCCAAGGGATCGAAGCGGCGATCCGGAGTGGCCTCGAGCCTTACGCTCAAACCTCGGCCCGCGGGGATATCGCAACGGATGACGACCGCCGCTCCGCCGTTGTCGACGAGCACGAAGTCCACGTCACCGTCGCCGTCGAAATCCGAAGCCGCGAGCCCACGCCCGACGCGCGGAACCGCGAGGGCCGAATCGGGTCCTCCGGAGGCATCGACGAACTTGCGGTTCCCGAGGTTCCTGAGCCACTGAGCGGGCTGCTTCCACGCGAGGTCCTTGTGGACGTCGCCGATCGTCGGTTCGATGTGGCCGTTGGCCAAAAGGAGATCCTCGAAACCGTCGAGGTCCACGTCCGCGAACAGGAGCCCGAAGGTGAGGGGCTTGTGCGTGAGGGCCGCGACGCCGCACGGATCCGCGCGGTTGATGAACACGTCTCCACCCGGTCGCACCAATTCGAAAAGGGAGACGGGCTCGTTCGAGAAGTTCCCGATCGCCACGGCGGGCAATCCGCGATCGTCGAGACACCCGACGTCGATTCCCATGCCTGCGCGCGCGCGTCCATCCGGACCGTAGGCGACGTTCCACTCGAGCGCGGCGTCACGGAAACGACCGCGTCCGTCGTTCAGGAAGAGGAAGTTCGCCCACTTGTCGTTCGCGACGAAAATGTCCGACGCTCCGTCCCCGTTCGCATCGAGGACGCAGACACCGAGGGCTTTGGATTCGTCGTTGCGGATGCCGGACGCGATCGTCACGTCTTCGAAGCGTCCGCCGCCGAGGTTGCGCCAAAGCCGACACGATTCGCCCTGGTATTGGTCCGGAATCGCGTAGGACTTCGTTTTTCCGTCGAGCGTCGCCCAGACGTCCGTTTCCTTCGACCAACGCACGTAGTGGGCGACGAAGAGATCCGGGCGACCGTCGCGATCGGCGTCGAGAAAGGCTGCCGACGTGGGGAACGGCAGTGTCTTCGGTCCCTTCGCGTCGGGGAGGGCGCTCCCGTCGAGGCCGGATTCGCGTGTGGAGTCGACGAAGCGAAGTGCGCCGTCGTTGCGGAACAACGTGTAACCGCCGACCCGCGTCACGAACACGTCCACGTCACCGTCCGCGTCGATATCCGCCGTCGCGACTCCCATCGCGCACATGGGCACGTCGAATCCCGAACCCCGAGTCACGTCGGTGAAACGACAGCCTCCGTCGTTGCGGTAGAACTTCGAAAGTCCCGAAGCCGGGCCGTCCAAGGCTCCGCCGTCGAGCAGAAGAACGTCGTCGTCCCCGTCGGAGTCGGCGTCGAACAGAGCGACGCCGCCCCCCATCGTTTCCGGAAGCCACTTCGCGCCACGGGCGCCGTTGTCGTGCTTGAATCGGATTCCGCTCGATTCCGTCACATCGACGAAACGCACCGATACCGCCGGCGATGCGGGTCGTGCGACATCACGAGGCGCAGCCGCCGCGTACGTGGCGGGCGGTGGTGCCGGACGTGGAGCCGGCGCGGGATCGGAACAGGCGGCCGCGAAAACCAATGCGGCCAGCGAAAGGGCTCGCCTCAAGGTTTCCATCCGAGGACGTGAACGTGCAGCGGCTGCGATTCGAGGTTCACGTCGGGACGCTCGCGACGGAACGTGTTGGTCCATTTCTGTGCCGATTCGTCGATCTGGTACTTGAGGTAAGCCTTCTC
>JAFMJN010000229.1 GCA_017853435.1 Planctomycetota bacterium
GCCCTCGGTCACGCGACGCTTGCCGAAACGCTTCTCGGCGATCTTCGCGAAGGTGTCGCCCTTGCCGACCTTGACTTTGACGAAATCAGACGTCTCGACGACGGGCGTCGGACGGTCGAGCATCGGATCGGATCCGAGCGGCGACGGGCGAAGCACCTCGACGCCGGCGACCGGACGACTCTCGGGAACCACGGGCATCGGGTCGACGGGCGTCAAACCTTGCATGCCGGGACGGGGAGTCGTCGGATCGGCGACGACCGGGGCCGGATTCACGAAGACCGGAGGCGCGACGGGCGGATCCACCGTGACGACGCGCGGAGTGTCGATGCTCAGAGAAGGCGTCGCGCCTTCCTTGACCGTCGGCACTTCCGCCGGCGGGTTCATGACGGTGATGACCAAAATCATCGCCAAGAGGGCGACGACCACCAAGACTCCGGCCTTCTCGAGATTCCCCATTTGAGCGCTCCCCAATTCGCACGAAAGGGGCGGACCACGGAGACCGCACCTCCGTGGAATGGCCCACCCCGCCAACTCACGCACTGTAGCCGAAAATGCCGCAACGTCAAGCCCGACACCACGATGGGTCGTAGGGGCGCTCCACGCGTCACCCCCATGGCGGTGTCCCGTTGCATCCGACCGGACGGTTTTTCTTGACCCCGCGTCGCCGGGGCGTATCGTCGCCGCTGCCTCCCCCGGAGCCGACATGCGCCGATCCCTCTTCCTACTCGCCGTGACTCTCCTCGCCGCCTGCACGACCACGTCTTCGACGCCGACCGAATCGGCCAAGCCGGTCGTGCGTTCGACGGCGGGCGATCCGTCCGCGCAAGCCCTCGGGGACGTGCGCGTCATCATGTACCAGACGAAGCAGGACTTGATGATGGTCCTCGTCAACGAGTCGAACGCGGACCGCAAGACGGAACGCGGGCGTCTGAATCTCGCGCTCGGCGATTCCGATCGCGCCTACAAGGTACTCACGGATCAGCAGATGTCGACGTTGATCGCGTCGCTCGAGAATCGCGGGTTCTCGAACGTCGCCGACGCGTTCCTCACCGAAGACTCCGTGTACCTCACGCGGGCGTCCGGCGACATCCCGAGATTCCAAGGCGTGGTTGTCGTGGAACGCGACGGCATTCGTCGCAAGGTCCTAGGTATGCGCGCGCTGAACGAGTCCGACACGGGTGGTCATCAGCGCTACAAGCAGTTCGTCGACTTCAAGACCTTGGTCACGCTCAAGTTCCAAGCGACGTCCAACGCCGAAGCCCCGATCGGCGGCGTCATCATGCCCGCGAGCCCCGCACGCTGATGCGCGCGGTCGCCGTCGTCCCCGCCCGCCTCGCATCGACCCGCCTTCCGCGCAAGCCCCTGCTCGCCGAAACGGGATTGCCGATGGTGGTGCACGTTCTGCGCCGCGTGGCGGAAGCCGCTTCCCTCGCGGATGTGGTGGTCGCCACCGACGCCCCGGAGATCGTCGAAGCCGTGGAACGCCACGGGTTTCGGGCGATGATGACCCGGGCGGATCACCCCACGGGCTCGGACCGCATCGGGGAAATCCTCCCGAGGCTCGAAGCGGACGTGGTGGTGAACGTGCAGGGAGACGAGCCCGAAATCGCTCCGAGCGTGATCGACCGCCTGGTCGCCCGTCTCGCGGACCACCCGGAACTCGACGTAGCGACCGCCGCGACCCCCCTGACGGATGCGACCCGGTTCGGGGACCCGAACGTCGTCAAGGTGGTTCTCGATCGTCGCGGAGAAGCGCTTTACTTCTCGCGATCCCCGATCCCGGGGCACAAGCCCTCGGATCCGGCGCCGACCGCGGCGGGGCATCCCCCCCTCCAGCACGTCGGTATCTACGCCTATCGGCGGGCCGCGCTCGAGCGGTTCCTCGCCTTGCCCCCCTCGGTCCTCGAACGGACCGAATCCCTCGAACAGCTCCGACTGCTCGAGGACGGAGCCCGGTACGGCGTGATCGAAATTCCCGAAGCCCACCGTGGAATCGACACGCCTTCCGACTATGCTGATTTCGTCGCGCGGTGGTTCGCGAACTCGGGAAACTGATCCATGGCCAAGTACATCTTCGTGACGGGTGGAGTCGTGTCGTCGTTGGGGAAAGGTCTCACGATGGCCGCGATCGGCATGCTGCTCGAGAGCCGCGGCATCCGCGTCGGGATGCAGAAGCTCGATCCGTACATCAACGTCGACCCCGGCACGATGAGCCCGTACCAACACGGCGAGGTCTACGTCACCGACGACGGCGCCGAAACCGATCTCGACCTCGGTCACTACGAGCGCTACACCGACGCGCGCATCTCGCGCGCATCGAACATCACGACCGGCCGCATCTACTCGAACGTGATCGAAAAGGAACGCAAGGGTGAGTACCTCGGCGCCACGGTACAGGTCGTTCCCCACATCACGAACGAAATCAAAGCCGCCGTCCTCAAGATGGCGACCGACGACGTCGACGTCGTCCTCACGGAGATCGGCGGCACGGTCGGCGACATCGAATCGCTTCCGTTCCTCGAAGCGATCCGCCAATTCGGCCTCGAACAAGGACGCGACCGCGTCATGTTCATCCATCTGACGCTGCTTCCGTTCCTTCGCGCGTCGGGCGAGATCAAGACGAAGCCGTCGCAGCATTCCGTCGCGCAATTGCGCCAGATCGGCATTCAGCCCGACGTCCTGATCTGCCGGACCGAACGCGAAGTCGAATCCGACATGAAGCGCAAGTTGGGGCTTTTCTGCAACGTTCCGTTCGATTCGGTCATCATCGAACCCGACGTCGAGCACACGATCTACGAAGTCCCCGTGATCCTCATGAAGCAGGGTCTCGACGAGCAGATCATGCACCGCCTCCAACTGTCGGGGCGCGAACGGCATATGCAGCCGTGGATCGACATGATCGAGCAGGTGAAGACGACGACGGACACGGTGGAAATCGCGGTCGTCGGCAAGTACATCGCGCTCCACGACTCCTACAAGAGCATCTACGAATCCCTCGCGCACGCCGGAATCGCCAACGGAGTGAAGGTGCGCTTCCGCAAGATCGACGCCGAAAAGGTGGAACGCGACGGCGCCGAACCGTGGCTCGAGGGCGCGCACGCCCTACTCGTGCCGGGAGGGTTCGGCCCCCGCGGCGTCGAAGGCATGATCCTCGCGATCAAGTGGGCACGCGAAAACAAGATGCCGTTCTTCGGCATCTGCCTCGGCCTTCAGGTGGCGACGATCGAATTCGCGCGTCACATGTGCGGTCTCTCACGCGCGCATTCGACGGAGATGGACAAGTCGACGCCCGATCCCGTCATCGACCTCATGAGCGAACAGCAGGGCGTCGACCGCATGGGCGGCACGATGCGCCTCGGTGCGTATCCCTGCGATCTCGTCGCAGGGACACTCGCCCGCGAGATGTACGGTGCGGATCGCATTTCCGAACGTCACCGCCACCGATTCGAGGTCAACAACGCCTACCGCAAGGCGCTCGAAGCGAAGGGGCTCGTCTTCTCGGGCAACTACGCCGAGAAGGGGCTCGCCGAGATCATCGAATACCCGGACCACCCCTGGTTCCTCGCCGTTCAATTCCACCCCGAATTCCAATCCAAGCCGCTGCGTGCCCACCCGATCTTCAAGGGCTTCGTGCGTGCCGCGGTCACCCATCGCGACGTCCTCGCGAAGTCGGGCAAGCCTTCCGTCAGGATGGAGCCCACGTGAGCGACAAGGATCTCCCTCCGCCGACGTTCATGGTCGTCGTCCATCAGTTGGCGACGATGGCCCTGATCGAACTCGGCGAGATCGCCAACCCCGCGACCGGCGAAAAGTCGGTCTCGAAGACCCGCGCCCGATTCAGCATCGACCTGCTCGGCGAACTTCGTAAAAAGGTCGAAGGCAATCTCACCGACGACGAGGCGAAGACCTTCGATACGATTCTCGCCGAAGTGCGTCGGCGATTCGTCGCGGCCTCCTAGTCGACCGGCGTCGGCAGGAAGTCGATTCGACCATCCTGTCGAGCGGCGGCGATACGGTTCCCGGCTCGAACGAAGACGCTGCGAGACGGCGAAAGTCCGCCTTGCACCCGCGCGTCCCGTCCGCGGATCGTCCACCAACCGTCGGGTCCGCG
>JAFMJN010000033.1 GCA_017853435.1 Planctomycetota bacterium
TCGCCGCGACCATGTCGACCGGCGAATGCAACGCGTGAAGCCGTGCGGATCCGCGTGCGCCTTCCGATTCGAGAAGTCGTTCGGCTTCCGTAGCGCCGATCACGGAGGCGATCCGCGTACGCCGCGACGTCGACGACGGAATGTCGAGGACCTTTCTCGACTCGGTTCGGTACTCGAGTGCGAAGCCGGTCTCGGACAGAGCCATCCGCGTCAGGAGTTCGACGATGGCCGCCTGCTCCGCACGTTCGGACTTCATGAACTTGCGGCGGGCGGGAACGTTGAAAAAGAGATTGCGGACCTCGACGGTCGTACCGAAAGGCGCGCCCGCGTCGATGGGCCCCGTCGCCGTCCCGCCCTCGACGAGGAGTCGGGATCCGAGCGGAGCCCCCGCGGCGCGCGTGGTGATTTCCATCCGCGAGACCGACGCGATCGACGGCAACGCCTCGCCGCGGAAACCGTAGGTGGCGACGCTGAAGAGGTCGTCCACGTCGAGGATCTTCGACGTCGCGTGCGGCAAGACGGATCGGGCGAGATCGTCCGGGCCCATGCCCGCACCGTCGTCGGTGATCCGGAGCAACTTCAATCCGCCTTCCTCCGACTCGACGAGGATGCGTCGAGCGCCCGCATCGAGGGCGTTTTCGACGAGTTCCTTGACGACGCTCGCCGGACGCTCGACCACTTCGCCCGCGGCGATTCGATTGGCCACTTCGGGAGCGAGAACGCGGACGGTCATCGGCGAGCGGCCTTTCCGGAAGCGACGCCCAAAGCCTCCGCGATGAACGTCTCGAGAAGGACGCGCGGCGGTCCCCCACCGGACTTCAACGCACGGTCGAGAGCGACGACGTCGTCGAGCAAGCGCGCCCGCGGACGGGAACGCCACGTTTCCACCTGTGGACGGAATCCGGGAAAGAACGTTCGATAGACGCCCGCGCTCTCCGCGGCTTGTTCGATGGGAACACCGGCATCCATCAGATCACACGCGTGGAGCACCTGCCGGACCTTTCGCGAGATCGCCGCGGCGCAGAGGATCGCGATCCCCTGAGGGTCCGTGTTGCGCCGTCCGCCGGGCTCCTCGACACCCATATCGAAGAGCGACGCGGAAACCGCGAACGCGGCGCGCACGTCCGCGGACGCGACGGCCTCGGCGAGATCGAAGGCGGGGGCGCTCCGCGCGGCCCCGACGCAGGCGTCGACGGCCTGATCGGAAATCCCGGGGGCTTCGGCGACGTAGAGGGCCAGTTTCTCGAGATGCGCCGCCAAGGTACGAAGGTCGCTCCCCGCGCGTTCCTGCAACAGGTGGGCGGTTTCACGCCGCATCGCTTTGCCGCGGCGCTTCGCTTCGGCCACGATCCAACCCACGAGTTCCGTATCGAGCACCGACCCACCCCACGGCGGCGGCTTGTCGTAAAGGGTGTCGCAGCGAACGACCACCCCGCCGACGGCTTCCACGGCTTCCGCGAGAGCGTTGCCGGGGGCGGCGCGCGCCTTGGCACCGACGGCACCCTTCCCCGATTTTGGCACCAGCGATTCCCCTTCGAGCACCAAACGATGGGCCATCTCGCCGGAGCGAAGAAGTTCGATCAAGGCGTCCGCATGGGTCTTCACGAGTCCGTCCGCCGGGCGAACGCGAACGAGGCGCTCGCCTCCGAAAAGCGATCCCGTCCGCATCCCCTCGAGGAAGTTGCCGAGATCGAAACCCGCGGCATCCCGCGTGCCGGGTCCCGTGACGATTTCCACGTCGTCGCATCCGGCTGCGATCATGTCCCCGACACGTTCGCGGAACCAACCTTCCTCTCCGGTGACGAGTGCGACCCGAACGGCGGGATTTCCCTTTTGAAGAAACTCCTGGGCCTTCACAGTCGCCCCCCGATCCACAAGTCCGCGACGGACGTCGAAAGGACCAACAGCGAAATGGCGACGTTCACCGTGAAGAACGCCGTGTCGACGGCGCGCAAATCATCCGCCTTCACCAATCGGTGCTCGTAGACGAGCAAGATCATCACCGCGACGACGCCGACGAAATAGACGGTTCCGAGCCCGAGCGCGCCGCCGGCGAACGCCAACGCGGGCGGGACGAGCGCATGGAATCCGCGCGCGGCGCTCAACGCCCCCGAGATACCGAAGCGTGCGGGAATGCTGTGCAATCCGAGAGTGCGGTCGTGATCGACGTCTTGACACGCGTAAATCACGTCGAAGCCGGCCGTCCACATACACACGGCGACACCCATCGCGACGATTCCCGCCGTTCCGATGTCCCACGCGCCGCCCACGGCCAAATAGGCGCCGATCGGCGAAAGACCCAACGCCGCACCGAGAACGAAGTGGCACGCCCACCCGACGCGCTTCATGAACGAATAGCCGAGCACGGTCGCAAGAGCGATCGGAGACAGCGCTCCGCAGAGAGGATTGAGACCGTAGGCCGCCGCGACGAACGCGGCGGACGCCACGACCGTGACGACCACCATCGTCCGCGGTGCGACCTCCCCCGTGACCGAGGGACGGCCCTTCGTTCTTGGATTCAAGGCGTCGAAGCGACGATCGACCCATCGGTTGAACGTCATCGCGGCGGTTCTCGCCGTGACCATGCACACGAGAACCAACGGCAGCGTCGTCCAGGGAATCTTCCCGAATCCGCCGCGATTCGAAACGCCGAGCAACGCGCCGGTCACCGCGTAGGGCAACGCGAACAACGTATGGGAAAAGCGGATCAGACGTAGAAACGCCGACGTCCCGCGAGCGACCGAAGCCCATTCGGTCGTCATGCGCCCGCTCCGCGAAATACGCAGATGACGTCGTAGATCACGTGGGTCCACACCGCCACGGCGAATCCGCGCGCGGCGAAGAGTCCGGCCAAGAGCCCGCCCGCGACGAAGCGGAACACGAAGACCGTGCTCTCGAAGGGTTCACCTCCGGGGCCGACGTGGTGATACCCGGCGAACAACAACGACGAGACTGCGAAAGCGACCCCTGCCGCGACGACGGGCTCGGCGCGAAAGACGGTTTTCAAGAGATGAGTACCGCCGTAGAAACAACCGAGTCTGAACACCAGTTCCTCGTAGAACCCGGCGCCGAGACTCAGCAGTGCGCCTTCGAGTCTCCCGCCGGGAGTCGCGACGACCATGCTCAATCCACCGAAACTCGCGACGGCCGCGAGCGGGAGCAAGGCCGTCGCCCACGCGGAGCTCTCGACGAGCAACGGGAGGACCAGACCGAATCGCGGAGCCTTGGTCGTTCGCTTCGGCACGATGAACGCGCACACGAGCACCGCGACGAGCACCAACGCGTTGACGACGAGCCACGCCTTCGGACTGATGCCGTGCAACACGTGCTTGACCCAAGCGTCCGCCGCGTTTTGATTCCGGGCGCGGAACACGATCAATCCCGCTTCGTAGAGGAGCAGAACGGGAACGGTCAACAACACGGCCGTCGGCACGTCACGGACCGCGCCCACGTAGCTTCCGAGCCACCGGGGCACGACGGAACGCTTCTCCTTCACGGCATGCTTCGTCTTCGCGGGCACGGGCCCATGCTAGCGCAAGCGGGGGAAGACCTCCCGAAACGACGACGGCCCCGGAGGTCTTCCGGGGCCGTCGTGCGCGGGACGCGAAAACCGCGTCCGCCGCGATCACTGATCGTAGTAGGTGTGGATGAAGTCGAGTCCCGGAACCTGAACGGATCCGAGAATCGCCGGGCTGCCGTACGAGAAGGCCACGATGCGGCCCGCTCCGGGGTAGCTGACCGCCACCACGCTCGGCGTCGCACCGGAACCCGTCGCACCGTTGTCGACGATGCCCTTGTTGTTCGTCACACCGGCGGCGTTGACGTTGTAGAGGCCCGACATGTTCTCGATGCAGACGTCCGTCGGTTGCGCCGCGTTGACGACCGTCGGCGCCGAGAATTGGCTGAGGATGTTGAAGTCACGACGTCCCGGAGGTCCGGGGAAGCCCGGCTGCGGCGACAGCGTGAAGTTGTACATCGTCATCTGATCCACGGTGGAACCGAGGGCGTTCGCGACCATCACACCGGGCTGGGTGCCCGCCGCGATGTAGCTCTGCCAGTTCCAGCAACCGGACTTCGGCCCGAGGAATCCGGAGATCGTCTTGATCACCTTGCCGTTCGGCAGGTTTTCGAGAACCGCACCACCCGCGGACTCGTACACGGTGACCGTGTTGCCGTAGTAGTTGAACACGTAGGCCATGTACTCGTTCGTGAGACCCTGGCCGATCATGCGCAATCCGGCGGCGACTTCGTTCGGGCCGTAACCGACCGGAAGCCGGATACGTTCCGTCTGAGAGGCCACGCGAATGACCGACAACGTGTTGTCCGCGAAGTTGGCGACGAAAACGTCTTCGTTCGCGGGCTGAACCGTGACGGCCTTCGGTGCGTTACCGACCGTGATCGTGTTGGCGACGCGGTGGAAGTTCGGAGAGGCCGGGTTGGTGTAGACGCGCTGCACGGTGCCCTGATCGCCGTTCGAGATGTAGAGGAAGTTCAGGTCCGGCGTGATGCCCAAGCCGTTCGGCGACGAAATGCCCGTCAACGTCGTGATGAGCGAGAAGTCGAACGAATTGATCACCTTGACGTCGTTCGCCGTCCCGTCGATCACGTAGAGGCGGTTGCCGTACGGCGGCGGAGCCGCGGCCTGGGTGATGCCGAGGCAGAGGAGCAACGAGGCCGCCGCGGCACCGTTGCCGGCGGCGACGACACCCGGGTCTTGGGTCGCGTCACGCGGCGGATCGGTGATGGAGTTGCCAGCGTTGAGGAACGTGCCGACTTCCATGTCCTTCGGAATTCCGAGGATCGACGCGTTGGCGAGCGGCGTCTGCATGTAGGTCATGTTGCCCGACACGGTCGAGCCGTAGGTGACCGGCACGCGCGCACACGGCGCCGCGGCATAGGCGGCGGTTCCGGCGAAGGCGATGTCGGCCGTGCTGACCACGCCGAGGCCCGGACGATCGAACGGAGGCGTTCCGCCCTGCGTCACGCCGACGAAGATCGTGTCCGGCGGAACCGGATTGCGCGAGAGGCGCGGTCCCGCCTCGTACGTGAAGCCGGAGGTGAAGTTCGCCGCGAGCACGTTGCCCGAACGATCCTGCGCCGTCGGCACAGCCGCGTTGGCGTTGATCGTGATGTTGACGACCGCGGGGACCGCGGGAGGATTCGGCGTCGCCGCCGTCGGCGACGGCAGATACGTTCCCGGGACCGGCTTCACGACCGGAAGTTGGAGCACGGTGCCGGCGGGCTGCGCCGGGTCGTTGCTCGTGATCGGGAAACGCGTCGGGTTCGACGCGTAGTTTTGGAACACGGTTCCGGCTTGGATGCCTTGGAGGCCGGTCACGTCGACCCAGCGGATACGCACCTGCGACGGATTCGTCACCGGGTCCGGCATGTAGACGACGTAACCGAGAGTCGTCGGCAGACCCTGCGGCTGATTGGTCGTCGGGTCGGTCGGCAGGTTGTACTGAATCTGGAGGGCGCCGTTGGTCGCGACGGTGTCGTCGCCCGCGCCGCCTTCGTAGATCGTGTTCGCGCCCGGACCGAACGGGAGGAACGGCGTCGAGATGAACGGATCACGCGTGGACGTCTGACCGACGAGCGCCGCGAAGTCGACGGCGTCCGTGAAGTTGAGGACGATTTCGCTGTTGATCTTCACGCCGCTCGATCCGTTGACCGGAAGCACCGGGGCCGAGCCCGACATGGCGATCGCCGTGGTGTCGCCGGCACCGCCCGCGGCCACCGTGAACGGCAGAACCGGCAGGAGGTTGTTGACGCAGGACGCGGAGGCGCCCGTCGTGCAGAACGGACCGCCGCTCGACGACTTGAGGTTGCCGGTGATGACGAGCGCGTAGTTGCCGGCGGGGAACGCCTGCGGCGTCGCGATGTTGCCGTCCGGGTTGTAGTAGAGACGCAGACGCGCCGGTGCGGTGTCGTTGGTCACCGCGTTCGTCGCGTCGAGCACGCCGGCGGAGTCGATGCTCACGCAAACCGGAGCGCCGGGCGCGAACAGACAGTTGCCGACGTTGGCGGGAGTCGAACCACCGAGGAAGAAGACGACGATGCCGTCGCTGCCCGAAGACGGAACGGAGGCGATCGTCGACGCCTTCACCGTCGTGTTGAAGTTGAGTTCGAGGAACGTCTGTTGCCCCGGAGTGCCTTCGGCGAACACCGGGGGCGGGACGTTGTACGCCGCCGCGCCGGTCGCACCTGCCGGAACCGGGACACCGTTCAGCGGAACGGTCGGGTACGGCGTCGGGTTGACCGGAGCCTGAGGCGGGAACACCTGCGTGGCGCCGATCCAGTAGTTCACGGGACCCGACAAAGAGAGGAACGTGGGTGCGCCGCCGCCGCCACCGCCGCCACCGCATCCGGCGACGACCGCGAGGGCCATGACGACTCCGAAGAGCGCCACGCGCGCTCGACCATTGCGATTCGACTTCCGAGGTTCGTTCACGAGCTCGACTCCGGTAGGGGTGTGCCCCGATCCGATGCGACGATCCGCACCGGACGACTTCCATTCCGCAACCCGCGTGCCGGGCATTCGGCGCCGCGGTCCATCGGAAAGGCTGAGGCGGGGTTATAGCACGGCGGGGATTTTCGAGGGAGGCTCCCCCTCCCCCCCAAAAACCCGTCGAATCGGGCCGACGAGCACTTTCGCTCGGGCCGCCCCTCGCCCCTCGGAGAACGGGCGGCTTCGGTCCCGACGCCACGGTTTCCGCGCGTGTTCCGGACTGTTAAATCCTCGTGGGGGGGCCGAGGCTCCCATCCGGAGGGAAATGACCACGTTCGAGCCGCCGCTGCCCCGAGACAACGAACCGACGCCGCTCCCCGGCGAATCGGCCCTCGACATCGCCCTGCGCCCCAAGGCGCTGGCGGAGTTCGTCGGACAACCGCTCGTCGTCGACAATCTCCGCATCGCGATGACCGCGGCGAAACTCCGCGGCGAACCCGTCGACCACGTCCTCCTGTCGGGACTCCCCGGCCTCGGAAAAACGACGTTGGCGGAACTCGTCGCTCGCGAGATGGGTGCGGGCTTCCGTGCGACCTCGGCGCCCGCACTCGAGCGCCCCGCGGATCTCGCGGGCATCCTGACGGGACTCTCCGCGGGAGACGTTCTCTTCGTCGACGAGATCCATCGACTTCCGTCGACCGTCGAAGAATACCTCTACGGCGCGATGGAAGATTTCGTCATCGACATCGTGCTCGACCAAGGTGCCCGCGCGCGCACCGTGCGTCTCGACGTCAAACCCTTCACGTTGGTCGGCGCGACGACGCGCGAAGGACTGCTCGCTCCTCCCTTCCGCGCCCGTTTCGGATTGATCGAACGTCTCGAGCCCTACGCGATCGAAGATCTCGCGCGCATCGCGATCCGGTCGTGCGGACTTCTCAAGATCGACGTCGACGCGGCCGCCGCCGCGGCGGTGGCCTCTCGTTCGCGCGGGACGCCGCGCGTGGTGAATCGATTCCTGCGTCGCCTCCGCGACCTCGCCCAAGTCGAAGGCCGGACGCGCATCGACCGTGAACTCGTCGATCGCGGATTGACGCGCCTCGGAGTGGACGATCGCGGCCTCCTCGCCGTCGACCGTTTGATCTTGTCGACGTTGGCGCGCGCGGGAGGCGAGCCCGTCGGCGTGAAGACGCTCGCGATCACGCTCGGCGAAGACGAACGTACCGTCGAAGACGTCTACGAACCGCACCTCATTCGAGAGGGGTTCATCCTGAAGACGCCGCGCGGACGCATCCTGACCCCGGACGGCGAAAAGGCCGCGGGAGTCCCCGCCCGACCGGACGATCGCCTTCCGTTCGGAGCCGGCTGAGTGACGCAGGGCCGCCGACGCCTGATCGCCTTCGCGGCGTGCGCGCTCCTCGCGGCTCTCGTGGCGACGCTTCTACCCGTCGACATTCCGTTCCTTCCGAAGACCGGCGCTCCGGGGTGGACGTTCCACGAAGAGCCGACGATCCGTGTGCTGCTCGGTGATCTCGCACCGGGCGCCTCGGCCGATCTCGGTGGGGTCGCCGGGACCCCCGGGACGCGATTCCCGACGCCCACGCGCGTCATCCTCGAATTCGGGCGCGATGGCTCGGTCCGCGCCAACGGCTCCGGAGTGACGCTGCCTCTCGTCCTGCAAGGCGGCCCCGACGGCATCGGTTATTCGGGCCGTCGCTACTCGGGCGACTTCGTCGTCGACAAGGACAAACCCGACCGCGTCGTCGTCCTCAACCGCGTGCCCATCGAACGCTACGTCGAAGGCGTCGTGCTTTCGGAGATGCCGCCCAACTTCCCGGAAGAGGCCCTGAAGGCGCAGGCGGTCGCGAGTCGTTCGTACGCGGCGTGGAAGATCGCGACGTGCCGCTCTCTCTCGTGGGACGTCGCGGATACGCAACGATCCCAAGTCTATCGCGGCAACCCCGAACTCCCGAAGCTCGCCGCGCGTATGGTGCGCGCGACGCGCGGGCAAGTCCTCGCATCGGGGAAGCGACCACTCGAAGCCGTGTTTTCGAGCACCTGCGGAGGATCGACGCGTTCCGCCGAAGAAGCCTTCGGCGACGCCGCACCGGATCCGCTTCGCGGCGTCGTCTGTCGCGCCTGCGACGGCACGACGTTTTCGACGTGGCGCTGCGAGACGGATCGTCGCACCGTCGGGAAAGTTCTCGGCGTCGGAACCGTGACGGCGTTCTCCAATCCCGTTCGACATCCGAGCGACCGTCTCCGATCGATCGACGTCCTCGGCGACAAGGGCGCGCGAAAAACGGTGTCGGGATCCGCGTTGCAATCCGCCCTCGGATCGAAGGCGCTTTCGACGTGGTTCACGTCGATCGACGTACGCGGTCGCGTCGTCGTCGCCGAGGGGCGCGGCTTCGGACACGGCGTCGGCATGTGCCAAGTCGGAGCGGGGACGTTGGCGCGCCGCGGTGCGGATGCAGGGTCGATCCTCGCGACGTACTATCCGGGAGCTTCGGTCGCGCCCCTCTGGCCGAATCCCTGATCGCGATGTCTTCCCTTCCCCTCGAACCCGGCGCCGGCCCCTTCGCCTTCGACGTCCACGCCGAAGACGGGAGGGCGCGCGTCGGTACCCTGCGTACCCCACACGGAGGCGCGCTCACCCCCGCGTTCATGGCCGTCGGCACGGCGGCGACCGTCAAGGCGCTCACCCCGGCCCAAGTCCGCGGTACCGGCACCCGCATCGTGCTCGGCAACACGTACCACCTTGCCGTTCGCCCGGGATCCGAGCGCATTCGGCGCCTCGGCGGCCTTCATCGTTTCATGCGGTGGGACGGGCCCATCCTCACGGACTCCGGCGGCTTCCAAGTCTTCTCCCTCGCCGGGACGCGCGACGTCGACGCCGACGGAGTCACGTTCCGCAATCACGTCGACGGTGCCCTTCTGCGCCTCGGCCCCGACGAAGCGATGAAGATCCAGGACGATCTCGGATCCGACATCGCGATGGTGTTCGACGAGTGTCTCCCGGCGGGTGCCTCCCGCGGCGACGTCGAACGTTCGCTCGAACAGCGGACACTTCCCTGGGAAATCCGTTCGCTCTCGCACCGCCGAAACGACGGACGCGCCGTCTTCGCCATCGGACAAGGCGGGTTCCACGCGGATCTCCGCAAAGCCTGCCTTTCGGAACTCGTCCGCCATCCCTTCGACGGATTCGCGATCGGCGGACTCTCCGTCGGCGAATCCCATTCGGATTTCGTCGACATGCTCGACGTCTCGACGTCGATGATTCCGCGAACGAAGCCGCGCTACCTCATGGGCGTCGGCTCGCCGCGCGAACTCGTCGAAGCCGTCGGACTCGGCGTCGACATGTTCGACTGCGTCCTGCCGACGCGCAACGCGCGCAACGCGCAGGCGCTCACCTTCGACGGCCCGATGCGGTTGCGCAACGCGGTGCATGCGGACGACGACCGCCCCATCGATCCCGAGTGCCCGTGCGAATCGTGCGTGGGTGGATTCTCGCGTGCCTATCTCCGCCATCTCTTCGCGGCGAATGAAATGCTCGCCGGCACGTTGGTCACCGCGCACAACCTGACGTTCCTGCAACAAGTCATGAAAAAAGCCCGCGAGGCGATCCTCGCGGGCTCCTTCGGGAATTGGTCGTCGACCTTCCTCGGGCGCTACCCCGCCGAAGCGGGGCTGCCCGACGACGTCACGGGGCGTTGATGATTTCGATCTTGCGCACCTTCATGACGGGGAGCGCGGAACCGGGGAGTTCCACCGGATCGTCCCCTTCGAGGACGCCGATGTTCTTCCCGCGGTACTCCTCGAAATCGAGGCGATCCGAAACGATGTAGTACTCGCGCTGATCGCCGCGATGCATCTTGTACTTCGGAGCCCCCGCGACGGAGGACGGGGGTGCGAGCTGCACCCAACCCGTGGCCTTGTAACGGCCCTTCTCGAGGCCGATCCGCCGGGCTTCCTCTTCCTTGCGCTCGCGGAGGCGCTTCAGGTCTTCGCGGTACGTCTTCTCGCTCTCGGCGAGGCGACGTTCGGCCTCTTCCTTCTGCCGCAAGGCCTGAGCGAGAACTTCGGCGTTCTTCTCCCATTCGCCGACGACGTCGAGACGACGCTCGATGCGCTTCTTCATCGCGTCGTCGTCCGTCTGGCGGAGGACGTCTTCGTAACGCTCACGAAGCACCTTCGTTTCGCGGGTCCCCGCAGGCTTCGCGAGCTCCGCGTTGAACTTCTCGTCCGCGGCGGCGACGACTTCGGCGCGCTTCTTCTCGGCCTCGCGACGCGCTTCGAGAGCGCGCATGTCGGCTTCGCGCTTCGCCTTCGCCTCCTGCATGGCGATCACACCGGCGGCGAATGCCTTTTCCGCGGCGGCGGTGTCGTTCCACGACTCGACAAAGCGGTGGAACACCCAACCCGGGTGCGACTCCGGCATCTTGATGCGACCCCAGTCGCCGCGCGATTCGACGAGATCGACGACGGTACCCGGCTCGATCGTTCCGAGCGAAGGTTCGTCGGTCGACGGCGTACCGCGAAGTTGCAGACGCGTCGCTTTCACCACCCACGCGCCTTCGGCGTTCTTCTCGAGATACTCGCGCGACGCACGGCGCAACGAGATCCAAAGATCCACGCCCCCGGGAACTTCGCACGCAAGCCAATCACCGCGACGCGCGACGACCTTCACGGCCGAGCCGCGCTCGAGGCGAACGACTTCCTTGTGGAAGTCGCCCGCGCCGCCGCGAACGTTGACTTTCGTACCGGTGACGCGACCCCACCAGGGGAACGTCTCCACGGGACGCGACGACGCACGCGTTTCGGGACGCGATTCGGCGACCGCCGTCGGCGGCGTCACGACCTGACCGAACGCCGCTGCGGCGCTCATGAGAACGACAAGGAAAAATTGCGAGCGCATGACCGACTCCCCATGCGGGCCCGCCGGGGCCCGACCTCCCCCACGTTACGGAAGCGGCGCGAAACGCGCAAACTCAACCGAGGGAAGGCAACGACGCGTCCCGAAGGACCTCGGATTCGATCACGTCGATGGGCTTGCCGGAGCGGCGCGAAAGGGCGGCCACGTCCTCGAACTCGGGGCGCAATCGGACCACCCGGCCCCGCAGCCGCCCCACCTTCACGCGGCAAGGCCCGTCGGGCGTCGCCACCGTCACGACGTCGCGATCGAGGACCTCGCGGCGCATGGTGCGCCAGCGTAGTCCGAACGTCGTCGAATGACGCAGCACGAGATCCGACAGACGCTCCCTGTCCACAGGTGTGGAAAGCAACGTAAGTCGGTGCCCGGGGCGTCCCTTCTTCATGGTGACCGCGGTGAAATTCACATCCAACGCACCGGCCTCGAAGAGTCGTTCCGAGAGGAACGCCAACCCTTCCGACCGCATGTCGTCGATCTCGCAGACCACTTCCGCGACCTCGTCCGGAGAGGCCGGAATGCCGTCGACCCGTTCCGCGAGAACGGCGCGCAGGACGTTCGCGCGACCGGGCCAATCCGAGTTCCCGGCGCCGAATCCGGCGGCCACGACGGCATGCCCGGGGACGGGATCGAACGAGGTCGTGAGCGCGCGAAGGAGGGCCGCTCCGGTCGGCGTCGTCAGTTCCGCTTCGAGATCCCCGTCCCGGGTCGGAAGCCCCGCGAGGATCAACGTGGTGGCGGGCGCGGGCACCGGCATGGGGCCGTGCGCGCACCGCACGGTGCCGAAGCCCGTCGTGATGCGACGGCAATACACGGCGTCGGGACCGAGGAAATCCACCGCGACCGCGGTCCCGCAGATGTCCACGAGCGCGTCGATCGCACCGACCTCGTGGAAATGCACCTGATCGGGCGTGGTGCCGTGCACAGTGGCCTCGGCCACGGCGAGGACGGAGATCGCGCGTGTCGCGATCGACTTCGCGCGGGCCGTGAGACCCGATGCGACCACGATCGACGTCATGTCGAGAGGCGACATCCCGTGCGCATGGAGATGATGACCGCCGCGTCCGTCGTCGTGAGCATGACCATGGTGGGAATGCCCGTGCTCGTGCCCGTGCTCGTGCCCGTGCTCGTGCCCGTGGTCGTGATGGTGGTCGTGTCCGTGGCCATGACCGTGATCGTGCGCATGTCCGGCCGCGTGTCCATGCGGGTGAGCATGACCGTGACCGCCGCCGAGCGTTTCTTCGCCGCCGCCGAGCGCGTCGAGTCGGACGCGCACTTTGGTCGCCGCGATCGTTCCTCTCCGAACCGACTCCGCATCGAGCCGCCAACCGCGAACTCCGAGCGTCCGCAACGACGACGCGATGTGCTCGAGCGGAACCCCGAGCGCCACCAACGCACCGAGGAGCATGTCGCCGGAAGCGCCGTGGAACGGATCGAGGATGAGAAGACGGGCCATCGCTATTCGGGCGTCCCGAGCATCGGAACGAGAAGCGCCTTCTTTTCCGCAAGCAACGCGGGGCTCGACGCCTCGAGATTGAGTCGAAGCAACGGTTCGGTGTTGCTCTTCCGAACGTTGAACCACCAGTCCGCGTAGCGAACGGTGATCCCGTCGAGGTCGTCGGAATCTCCGTCCGCGAATCGCGTCCGCAGGGCCGCGATCACCGCATCCTTGTCTTCGGCGTGGAAATTGATTTCGCCGGTCGACGCGTACCGACGCGTCGGACGAACGAGTTCGGAAAGCGTCCCGCCGCTCCGGGACAGGATTCCGAGCATGAGCGCCATCGCGATCTCGCCGGAATCCGAATACCAGTGATCTCGGAAATAGAAGTGCCCGGACAACTCGCCGCCCAAGATCGACGACTCGCGTCGCATGGTCGCCTTGATGAAGGAATGTCCGACGCGTTCGCGCACGGGGCGCCCGCCCGCCTCCGCGACCAATTCCGGGATCGCACGGCTCGAACGCAAGTCGTAGACGACCGACGCGCCGGGATTCTTTGCGAGAAGTTCACGGGCGAAAATCGCGGTGACCGCGTCCGAGGGAACCGCCTCTCCCCGTTCGTCCACGAACACGCAGCGGTCCGCGTCACCGTCGAACGCGATCCCCAAGTCGGCGCCTCGTTCGCGCACGCGATTCACGAGGTCACGGATGTTCTCGGCCTTGACGGGGTTCGCCTCGTGATTCGGGAACGAACCGTCGAGTTCGAAGAAGAGCCGCTCGGCGTCGATTCCCCATGCGTCGAGGATCGCGGGGGCCGTGTGGCCTCCCATGCCGTTTCCGGCGTCGATCACGATCTTGAGCGGGCGCTCGGGCCGTCCGAAGGCCGCGACGTGTCGGGCGAATCCCGCGAGCAAATCCCGAGTCTCGATCGCGGCGCGCGGCCCCTCCGGAACGGTGAGCCCGCCCGCGATGAGGGCTTCCATGTCTTTGATCCCCGTCGCGGACGACATCGGGACGCAGCCCTTGCGGCAGAACTTGAAGCCGATCCACTCGGCGGGGTTGTGGGAGGCGGTCACTTGGGCGCCTCCATCCACTCCGAGGGACCCGATCGCGTAGTAGGTCATCGGCGTCGACGCGAGGCCGATATCCACCACCGTAGCCCCGCTCGCGGCGGCCCCGTCGATGAACGCGCGGGCGATGGACGGCGCGCTGTCGCGCATGTCCCGTCCGACGGCGAGGCTCTTCGCCCCCGTCACCTTCACGAACGCGGCGCCGATACGGGCCGCGAGCGCCTCGTCGAGTTCCTTCCGATAGATGCCGCGGACGTCGTAGGCCTTGAAGATGCTCATGTTGGAAACAGTTCGCAGAGGGCGTCGACCACGCGGTCCACGTCGGCGTCGACGAGGTCGCGATGGGTCACGAATCGTAGCCTCCCCGGGCCGAAACCGAGAACGCGGATCCCCCGTCGGTCGAGTTCCGCGACCACGTCGTCGGGATTCCGCCCTTCGAGCGTGAGAATCACCATATTGGTTTCCGGCTCGGTCGCTTTGAGCCCACGCAACCGTCGCACACCCTCGAAGAGCCGCCGGGCGCGTGCATGGTCGACGGCGAGCGCGGCGGGACCGTCGCGGAGAGCCATCAAACCGGCGGCGGCGAGGATCCCCGTCTGTCGCATGCCGCCGCCCATGCGTTTCCGCAATCGACGTGCGTGACGAATCGCCTCCCGGTCCGCGGCGAGCAACGTGCCCGCCGGAGCCCCGAGCCCCTTCGAAAGGCACAGCGTCACGGAGTCGGCCGAAGCGGCGAGACGATCGCACGGGATCCCCGACGCCACGGACGCGTTCATGAGACGAGCGCCGTCAAGATGCACCTTGAGTCCGCGTCGCGCGGCGAACGCGCCGACGGCGTCGATGTGGGCGAGAGGCAACACGGCCCCGCCCTCCCAGTTGTGCGTGTTCTCCAAGACGACGAGCGACGTCCGCGGATAGGCCTCGAACGTCGGGCGCACTTCCCGCTCGTAAAGTTCGACCGGCACCACGCCGCCGGGTCCCGGCAACGTCCGGACCTGGACGCCGTTCACCGCCGCCAACGCTCCGGTTTCGAATCGATAGACGTGGCACCCCTCGTGGAGAAGCACTTCGTCGCCGTGGCGCGTCCACAATCCCACCGCCACCTGATTGGCCATCGTGCCCGACGGCAGGAAGAGCGCGGCCTCTTTCCCGAGGATCCGCGCCCCTTCCTCTTCGAGGGCGCGGACCGTCGGGTCCTCGCCGAACACGTCGTCACCGACTTCGGCACGCGCCATCGCCTCGCGCATCGCGGGGCCCGGCACCGTCACGGTGTCGCTGCGAAAATCGGCGAACGCCATCGGCGCGTGCGTCATCCCGCGACGGCGGCCGCGACGCGCCGCAACGCTTCGTCGATGTTCTCCATCGAATTCGCGTACGAGAACCGCAGGTGGCCCTCGCCGTACTTGCCGAACGCGGTCCCGCCGAGGGCGGCGACTCCGTGGTTGTCGAGGAGGTGCCGTCCGAAATCGGCCGACGTCTTCCCCGTCTTCGTGATGTTGGGGAATACGTAGAAAGCGCCCTTCGGGCTGCGGCACGAAATGCCGGGAATCGCGTTCAATCCGGCGACGATACGGTCGCGGCGCGCACGGAACGTCTTCGCCATCGCTTCGACCGAATCCTGCGGGCCGCGGAGGGCTTCGATGCCCGCCATCTGGGTGAACGACGCGGTGCACGACGCGCTGTTGACTTGAAGTTTCGTCATGCGCGCGACGAGATCCTTCGGACCGACGCCGTAGCCGAGCCGCCATCCGGTCATCGCGTAGGCTTTCGAAAAGCCGTCGAGGATGACGGTTCGCTCGCGCATCCCTTCGCACTGGGTGATCGAGAACAACGGTCCACCTTCGTAGATGAGACGGCCGTAGATTTCGTCCGACAGAATCATGAAGGTGTGGTTGCGCGCGATTTCCGCGATCCCTTCGATCAGCGCGCGGTCGAGCACGCCGCCGGTGGGATTGCTCGGAGTATTCAGGATCACGAGTTTCGTCTTCGGAGTCACGAGGCGACGGAAGGACTCGAGGTCGAACGAGAAGTCGTTTTCTTCGAGGATCGGACACGGCACCGCGGTGCCGCCGCAGAAGTTGATCATCGACTCGTAGATCGGGAAGCCGGGGTTCGGATAGATGACTTCGTCGCCCGGGCCGATCATGGCGAGAATCATGTAGAACATGATGGGCTTCGCCCCGGGGCAGACGAGCACTTCGTCGATCGACGGCTTCCAACCGCGCGTCCGCGCGATCTCGTCCGCGATGGCGGAGCGCAGTTCGGGGAGCCCTTGGGCGGGCCCATAGTGCGTCCAACCGTCCTTCAGCGCCTTCATGCCGGCCTCGACGACGTTCGGCGGCGTATCGAAGTCGGGTTCGCCGATTTCGAGGTGGACGACGCTCCGACCCTGGGCTTCCAACGCACGGGCGCGTGCGAGCACTTCGAACGCGGATTCGGTTCCGAGACGGCCCATGCGGGCGGCGAGCATCGATTCGTTCATGGGGGTTCCTTGATCGGAGGGCACGATACCGCACCGACCAAGCCGATTCACGGTCGCGGAGCGGTCTCGGAGGCTATCCTTGCGGGTCCCCATGCCCCGCGACCTTCCACTCGGCAACGGCCGCCTGCTCGCGCTCTTCGACGGCGCCTACCGTCTGCGGGAATGGCATTACCCCTCGATCGGAGCCGAGAACCATCTTCTCGGACGCGCGTGCCGGACGGGAATCATCCTCGACGGCGCGGCTTTTTGGTTCGACGCCCCCGACTGGAACCTCGATCTGCGGTTCGAACCCGATACGTCGGTCACCTGCGTGACGGCGCTTCACGACGGTCTCGGAATCCGGATCGAATGCACCGACGCGATCGACCCCGTGCGTCCTCTCGTCATGCGGGAATTCCGCGTCCACGACCTTCGGGGGGCCGATCGTTCGGTCCGCATCGTCCTCCATCACGATTTCGCCCTGCTCGAAAACGATCTCGGCGACACGGCACGCGCCTTGGCCGACGACGGTTTCCGCGGGGTTCATCACTACAAGCGTCGTCGCCACTTCTTGGCCGTCGCCGACGCCCCCGACTCCGACGTTCGGGCCTCGGTCAACGCGCGACGCGCGCACGACGGCCGCGGTGCGCGCGCCCCGATCGACGATTTCGCCGAACCCGAATCGAACGCCGTCGCCCATGGATCGGTCGACTCGGTGATGACCGTGCGCGCGGCGAAGATGGGGACGTCCACGCCCTCGGCCCGGGTGTTCCTCGCGATGGGAACCGATCTCGCCGGAGCCCGCGAAGAGATCCGACGCGTTCGCGTCGACGAGGGTGTCGAAGCGTTTCTACGGCGATGTCGCGCCCACGGGGCCGCATCGGCCTCCTCGGCGGACGCGCGCCTCGCCGACGTTCCGTCCGACATCGCGACGGCGGCGCGTCGCGCTCTCTTGGTGATTCGGACCCAGATCGACGCCGAAGGCGGCATCCTCGCGGCGAACGACTCGGACATTCTCGATTTCGGCCGTGACCACTACTCCTACGTGTGGCCGCGCGACGGCGCGTTGGTGGCCTACGCGCTCGCGGAAGCGGGCGACGCCGACGGCGC
Organism: Planctomycetota bacterium; assembly: GCA_017853435.1. GTDB lineage: Bacteria > Planctomycetota > CAIWVZ01 > CAIWVZ01. The sequence goes on from JAFMJN010000033.1 coordinate 17,455, forward strand.
GCGTCGGTTCTTCGAATGGAGCGCGCCTCTCCTCGAAGCGGAAGGATGTTTCCTTCAGAAGTACAACGCCGACGGATCGACGGCGTCGACATGGCATCCGTCCGTCCGCGACGGACGCCCCGTGCTTCCGATTCAGGAGGACGAAACCGCACTTTGG
>JAFMJN010000034.1 GCA_017853435.1 Planctomycetota bacterium
GACGGGCCGAGAAGCACGAAGAATTCGCCGCTTTCGACGGAAAGCGAGACGTCACGAAGCGGGGTCACTTCGACGTCGCCCTTCTTGTACGTCCGCGTCACGTGATCGAGTTCGATGAACGCCATTTCAGCGACCTCCCGTCGTCACGCGGGTTCCCGGTTCGAGTCGCGAGAGACCGCCTTCGGCCTCGACGACCACCTTCGAGGAAAGATCGATTCCCTTGAGTACCACCACCCGGCCATCCCGGCCCGGCGTCGTCGTGACGGGGGTCCGTCGCACCGTGCCGTCGGAAGGATCGAGCGTCCATACCGCTCCGTCGACGACGGCGGCGGACGGAATGGACACCGCGTCCGAAAGCGCGGGTGCCCCCGTTTTGGACGACGCGCCTTCCGGATTGTAGAAGCGCACTTGAGTCAGCATTTCCGGGCGAAGCATTTCGTCGGCGTCCTTGATGCGGACATGCACTTGCAGCGTCACCTTGGCGATGTCGGCTTGGTGCACGATGCGCGTGATTTCCCCCACGTACGGCTTGCCCGGTCGGACGTCCGCCATGATCTCGGCGCGTTGGCCGAGACGGGCGCGTCCGACGTCTCCCTGAGCCACGTCGACGCGGACGCGCAGCCGCGTCGGATCGTAGAGAGAGACGATCGGCATGCCTTCTTCGGCGATCGCGGTGCCCGGGCCCGCCATGCGGGCGAGGACGACCCCGGCCGACGATGTGCGGACACGGGTCCGTTCGAGAGCCAACGCTTTGCGGTCGCGTCGGGCGCGGGCTTCGCGTGATGCGGCTTCGTGGGCTGCGAGTTCTCCGCGGGCTTCGTCGCGCATCCGACGATCTTCGGATCGCAGCCGCGCTTCGCTTTCCGCGGCTTCGAGCATCGCGTCCGCCTTCGCACGCTCCGCGTCCGCGGCGCGAGCCGCCGCTTCGGCTTCGGCGAGCATCGTCGCGGCCTCGCGGCTGCGGGCCTCGGCGAGCACGACCTGCCGCGGTCCGTCCGCGCCGATTCCGGCGAGATGACGCGCGAGTTCGAGTTCCTCGACGGCCGTCTTCGCCGCGATCGCGAGACGCTCGACGGCGCGGCGTTTCTCGTCGGCCATCGCCGCGCGTTGCGCGCGTTCGGCCGTCGCCGTCGCGACGCGTTCCTTCACGCTCACGGCCGCCGCGAATCGCTCTTCGACCACGGCGAGGACCGCGCGATCCTTCGTCTCCTCCGCTTCCGCGGCGGCGAGCGTCGCCTCCGCGTCCGCGAGTTCGAGACGTGCGTCGTCGTCGACGAGGACGGCGACGACGTCTCCCGCGGCGACCGCTTGCGATTCGAGGACCGAGACGTCTTTGACCACGCCCTTTACGAGGGCGGGAACGAGAATCGGGAACGGATCGGGCTCGACCCAACCCGCCGCTTGGAACAGGGCGGTCCCCGACGACGCGGCGGCCGCGACGCCTTCCGTGACGGGTTCGGGACGGATGACCTTCACCGCGACCTTCGGCGCGAAGACGTCGCCGAGCGTCACGAGAAGCACGCCCGCGAACACGACGATCAGAAGAACGGGCAGAAGGCGCATGCGCGAACGCGGCGGAGGCGGCAGATTCGCCGTGCGCGAGAGTCCGCGGAGATCGATGTCGGCATTGACGTTGGTCACGGCTTCAACTCCTCGTTGACGGGGGGAAGGGGAGGACCGAAGGCCTCGTCGAGAGCGGAATGCGAATGGGCGAGTTCGAGACGCAGGGCGGCCGCCGAGGCCGTGAGTTTCATGCGGGCTTCGATGGCCATGAGCGCATCTTCGAGGCGCATGAGATCCGCCGCGAAGGCGCCCGTCGCCGCGATGAACCAACGATCGGTTTCGCGCTCGCGCTTCGGGAGCGACCGATTGACTTGGGCGTGGAGGATTTCCGTCGCGTGCCGACGGGCGCGCGCTTCGTGATGGACCGCGAGGAGCCCGTCTTCGAGCGCTTCGCGGGCGCGGGCGCGCCATTCGACCGCCGCGTCGAGATCCGCGCGGACTCGGCCCGGCCACGCGATCGCGGTTTCCGCGACGATTCCGTAGAGAGTCGACATCGGCTCGAAGATCACCCGCGGCCCGATCATGAGGTCGGGGATCGACTCGGCCGCGGCCGCGGCGACCGCCGCGTCCGCCATCCGGTATTCCGCGAGAAGCCTTCGGAGCTGTGGGACGCGTTCGAGGAGTTCCTTCGGCGTCGGTACCGGAGGCAGGACTTCGGGCTGCTCTTCGGGGGTCCACGACGGTGGATCGACGGTCGCGGTGTCGGTTTCGTCGGGCGGGAGTCCCGCTTCGATCGCGAGTCGGGCGCGGCGTTCGGCGACTTGGACGCGAACCATGGAACGTTCGTTGTCGATCTCTTCGACGAGCGCTTCGGTACGCGCCATCATCGCGGGGGCGATCCAACCCTTCGCGAACGCGCCGCGTGCGCGGGCCAATGTCGCGCGACAATCGTCGATCAACGCCGTGAGATGGCGTTCCTGCGCGACGGCGATCTCGAGTTCGTGCGTCGTTCGTTCGACGCCGCGAACCGCTTGCCACACCGCTTCTTCGAGCGCGGCCCAGGCGGCGCGCACTTCGGCGTGCGCCAAATCCTCGGCCGCCGCGGACTTGCCGACGCCGACGATCCCGAGGATGTCGAACGTCGTCATCACGTCGTTTTCGGCGCCGTCCCCGGGCATATTCGCGTTCTCGAGCGTGACGCCGATCGCTTCGGGGGAACCCGCTCCGCGGGCCGCGGCGCGTGCGGCGGTGAAGGCGCGGCGCATGCGACGGACTTCCGGGTTCCACGCGATCGCGCGTTCGCGCCACCAGGCCGACGAGTCGCGCGTCGGCTCGGGGCCCGTCGGACGGGCGAACAGGGGAAGAAGCCCGGCCTCTTCGAGAGCGGACAGGGCGACGCGCGGGGCGACGTCGCGGGCGGCGACGGCGTCGACGACGGTTTCGGGAGGACCTTGCGGGTCCGGGGGTACGGCGCATGCCGCGAGGAAGAGAAGTCCCGCGGAAAGCGCCCCATGGATTCGGGGCATGACGACCAACTCCTGCGTGAAAAAGGGGCATCGATGCCGGGAGGCATCGCGTCGCGGGAGTCGTCTAGATCAGAAGGGGCAACGACCTCGACCCGTCGGGGAGGTTGGGCGGCACGCGCAGCGGCGGGGCTTCGAAGCGCCGACCGGTCGCCGGAAGGGCGAACGCGCCGAACAGCGGGGCCCCTTGCGGATTCGGGGCCCAATCGAGACGGGCCTCGGGAACGATGCCGTTGGGGGGCGTCGGCGTCACCCACGACACGTCGTCGAGACAGCAGGCGGGGATCTCGGAAATCGTGAGGCCGTCCGACGATTCTCCGCCGCAGCAATCGTGCGTGTCCGCGACTTCCTCCGCGCAGCAGAGCGCCGCGCAATACGACTCGACCAAACCGCCGGGCACGAGCACGGCGGGGAGGAGCAGGAGAAGAAGGGTCAACGCGCGGAGTCGCATGGGGTGGCCTTACGGGGATTATAGGCGTGCGCTCCTCGGGCGGCAACCCCTTTCGGCGAAACCTTCTTGGGACGTTCCGACGCGGGGAGCCGATGCGTTGCGGCGTCGTAAGATGCGCTTTCCGGACGGTTTTCCCATTTTGAGGCGGGTACTCGAGGCGAATCGGGCCCGCGGACGGAGTCGGCGATGAAATCGATGTTGACCTTGGTGCTCGTCCTCGCGGTGTGCGGCGGCGCCTTTTGGTTCCTGACGCTCGGCGAAGAGTCGACGATCGTCGTCCCGGCGCCGAACTCGGGACCCACCGCTTCCGATCCGGTGCTTCCGAAACCCGCGACGCCCGATCCGGTCGCATCCGACGGAGTCAAGGCGGCCCGCTACGCCGGTGAATCGTCGACCGAAGAGACCGCGCCCAAGGATCCCACGGCGCGCGGCGTCGTCACGGCCCGCGTCGTCGACGAGTCGGGACGACCGGTGGTGGGATGTTTCGCGTCCGCGACGCCGAACGGTGGTTGGGGTGGGCCCGGCGCCGCGCCGGCTCCGTCGCCGTCGCCGGTCAAGTCCGACGCCGAGGGTCGCGTCACGCTTCCGGGGTTCCGCATCGGTACCCGTTACGCGTTCCGTATCGACCATCCGAAGTTCCTCGAAGCCGCGGCCGACGTGTTGGTGCCCGGCGATTCCCCGTTCGACGTCGGGAAGATCGTCCTCAAGCCCGGAGCGATGTTGACGGGAGTCGTCGTAGGCGAAGACGGCAAGGGCGTGGCCAAAGCGTCGGTCCGCGTGTCGTCCGGCGCGGCGACGTCCGGGAACGGCCCGGTCATGATCGGTTTCGGAGGCGGCCGCTCGGAGCGGGCGAAGGTCACCTTCACCGATTCCGAGGGGCGTTGGACCTTGGGTGGGATCGCGGACGGTCCCGTGAAAGTCACGGCGACGTCGTCGCAGCACATGCCGGCCGCCGGCGTCGCCGCGACCGCGAAAATCGGGCAGACCGTCGAAGTCCCCGCGATCCGTCTCGAAGCGGGATTGAAGATTTCGGGGCGAGTGCTCGATCACGCGGGTGCACCGGTCGCCGGTGCCGTGGTCTCGGTGACCGCGAAGCCGAAGAAGACGGAAACGCCCGAAGGGAGTGTCGAAGCCGCGGCTCCCGTCTTCATGACGTTCACGACGCCCGGCGGCGAAGGAGAACCGATCCAACTCGGGGAAGGGCCCGGAGCGCGCAAATCGGCGACGACCGCCGCCGACGGTTCGTTCACGATCGCCGGATTGAAGGAAGGTGCGTGGTCCGTTCGTGCGCGCCGCTTCGGTCACGCGTCGGCGCGCGTCGAGGCGCAGGCGGGGACGTCCGCGCTCGACGTCAAACTCGGCAAGGGAGCGGTGATCGTCGGTCACGTGGTCGACGCCGACGGCAGCCCCGTCGCCGATGCGCGCGTCAAAGTATCGAGCGGCATGCAAGTGTTCGGCCCGACACCCGATGCGGGTGGTGGGGTACCCGACGTGTTGCGCGGCGCGGCGGCGGCCGCCCTCTCGGGAATGGTCGAAGCTCCCAACTTGATCGCCGTCGGAGTCGGTGAAGGCACGACCATGATCGAAGTGACGGCGAAAGGGGGCGCGACGACGCTGTTCCCGGTGGAGGAGATGAAATCCGGAGAGATCCGACAACTCGAATTCCGATTGCTTCCTGAGAGTCTCGTCGAAGGGGTGGTTCGCGACGATCGCGGTGAAGGCATCGTCGGTGTCGAACTCGTTCTGGACACTCCGGAAAACTCCGGAGGCGTCGCGTCGGTCGACGACAACGAGTCGCGTCGCACGACGATTCGTCGTGCTCGTACCGACGGCATGCCCGTCGCGAAGGCGATCAGCGGAGCGGGAGGGCGTTTCGAGATCACCGGAGTCGCCGACGGCACGTGGTCGTTGCGGGCGCGCAAGGACGGGTACGTCGAGACGACGATTTCCGTGACCACCGCTCCGCGGACGAAGACTTCGGTCGACATCGCGTGCGTGCGTACCGGAACGGTCGAAGGTGTCGTCACCGCGGGAGACGGCGTCGAGCGCTCCGGTCGGATGCTCACGCTCACGGCCCGCGGGAAGAAGACGTCGCCGTTCCCCTTCGATCCTTGGCACGAAGCACCGCGGGCCGTTTCCGACGCCGCCGGGCGATTCGTGTTCGCCAACGTCGCCCCCGGAGACTGGGGACTCGAATTCGTCCGCAAGGAGAACGCGGGCGGAGGGTTCGTCTCGATCGGCATGGCAGGTGGCGAAGAGGCGGAGACGCCTCCGAAGGGCATGCCCGTGCTCGTGAAGTCGGGCGAAACCACGCGCGTCGAGATCGCCGTTCCGAAGCCTGCGAGAGTGGTCGGCATCGTGACGGACGCCGGCGCACCCGTCGCGGGCATTCGCGTGGAATTGGCGCGCGCGGGTCAGCCGTTCTTCGGGATGGGCAACACGCGCGTGACCGATGCGTCCGGGAGGTTCGAATTCGACGACGTCGAAACGGGGCCGTGGCTCGTCAAGGCGCAGCCGAAGGGCGCGCCGGAACCCGCGGAGGTATCCGTCGACGTGGTCGACGGTGCCGAAGTGGACGTGCGCTTGGTTCTGCCGGGTGCCGTCATCGAAGGCGTCGTTCGTGATTCGGCGGGCGCACCGGTCGCCGGAGCGAAGGTCGTCGCGAGCCGCAAGCGTGAGGGCGGTACACGAACTGCGATTGCCATGGCGGCGATTTCGACCGACGCCGAAGACAACACGGAGATGATCACCTTCGACAGCACCAATCCCGTCTACACCGGAGCGGACGGCTCCTATCGGATCCCGTACGTGTCCGCCGGCGTGTGGAATCTCAAGGTCACGTCGAAGCAATATCGGCCCGTCGAAAAGGGCGGGATCGACGTGACGGACGGCCGCATCGTCAAGGTGGATCTCGTCACGGAGGTCGGCGGCCAGTGTCTGATCACGTGCGAAGGAGGTCCGTTCGATCACGTGAGCATCCGAGTGCTCGACGCGTCGCGCGAGGAACTCGGTGAGGCGATGGGACGCAACGGGCCGTTCGCGGTACGCGGCCTGCCTCCCGGAACGCACGACTACGAAGTGTCGGCGTTCCGCGCGGGTATCACCCACGCCGCCCGCGGAAAGGTCGAGATCAAGGCGGGCGAAACGACCCGATTGACCGTGACGCCGAAGGCCGAGTAGGCGTCAGCCGCCGCGCGGCGGCTCGGTCCCGCCGGATCCCGTCGTCGTTCGACGGCGGGATCCGCCCGTGCGCGTGCGACGCGGTTTGTGCGCGGGCGGCGGAATCGGAGCGGTCCCTTCGGGTTGTTGCGCCGCGCGCGCCATGAAGATCGTGTGCGGATCGCGTCCGTCCGTCCAAGCGTCGGTCGGAAGTACGCGATAGATACCGTCCGCGCCGAGTTCGCGGATCTTCGGGCGATCCTCGAGGTACACGCCGAGGATGTCGGATCGGATGTGGCGCGCGAGAAGCGGGTCGAGAATCGGGAAGAGCACTTCCACGCGTCCCCGCATGTTGCGCGTCATGAGGTCGGCGCTGCCGACCCAGACGCCCGGAGTCCCGCCTCGGAGAAACCAGTAGATCCGACTGTGTTCGAGGAAGCGCCCGACCATGCTGCGGACCCGAATGCGTTCGGAAAGACCCGGGACTCCGGCGCGCAGCGAGCAGATGCCGCGGACGATCAAGTCGACGTCGACCCCCGCGCACGACGCGTCGTAGAGCGCGTCGATGATGTCGCGGTCGACGAGACCGTTCGTCTTCGCGATGATCCGCGCCGGACGTCCGGCGCGTGCCTCCTTCGTTTCCGCTTCGATGAGGCGAAGGAGAGGCGTCAACATGCAGTCGGGCGCGACGAGGAGGTGATTCCACGACTCGGGGCGGCTGAACGACGTGAGCAGGTTGAACACGTTGGCGACGTCGAGCGTGAGACTTTCGTCCGCTGTCAGAAGCGAAACGTCGGTGTAGACGCGCGCCGTCGCCGGGTTGTAGTTGCCCGTGCCGAGATGCGCGTAGCGGACGAAACGCTCGCCTTCGTCGCGTACGACGAGTGCGAGTTTGCAGTGCGTCTTGAGTCCGACGACGCCGTACGCGACTTGGGCGCCCGCGTCTTCGAGTTGGCGCACCCATTGGATGTTGGTGGCTTCGTCGAAGCGCGCCTTCAGTTCGACGATCGCGGTGACTTGTTTGCCGGCGCGTGCCGCCTTCTTGAGCGCGTCGACGATCGGCGAATCGTCGCCCGTTCGGTAGAGCGTCACCTTGATCGCGTGAACCTGCGGGTCGAGGGCGGCGGCGGCGAGGAACGCCGAAATCGTGTTGAAGGAATCGAACGGGTGGTGCAGAAGGACGTCGCGCGTCGCGAGCCGTTCGAACGAGAACTTTCCGTTCTTCGACCATCCCGGTTCGGCGGGGACGAACGTCGGGAACTTGAGATCGGGGCGGTTCACGAGTCCGTAAGCCGTCATCAGTCGATGGAGGTTGACGGGGCCGGGCACCCGGAACACGAGATCCGGCGTGAGATCCGCGGCTTCCATCAACATCGATTCGAGTTGTTGCGCGGCGTCGTCGCCGATCTCGAGACGCACGGGGTCGCCCTTCTTGCGTTCACGGAGCGCTTCGTTGACGGCGTCGAGCAGATTTTGGGCGCCGTCTTCGTCGATGTAGAGATCCGAGTTTCGCGTGATGCGGAACTCGGCCGTGGCGACGACGTCGCAACCGGGGAACACGCGCGCGATGAAGTGCTTGACCAGTTCGCCGACGAAGACGTAGGTCGTATTCTCCGCACCTTTGACCGCGACGAGACGCGGAAGCACGCGCGGTACCGTGACGACGCCGAGGCGCGCCCCTTTGATGCCGGGTCGCTTCAGCAAGGCACCGACGCAAAGCGCCTTGTTTTCGATGCGCGGAAACGGGTGGGCGGGATCGATGACGATCGGCGTCAGGACCGGAAGGAGACGATCTTCGAGATACGCGACGAGTTCCGGTTCGTGTTCCCGAAACAGATCGGGAACCGCGCCGATATGCAGTCCCGCCGCCGCCAGTTCCGGGCGCAATTTGCCGTTCCACAGTTCGTACTGATCCGCGTAGAACGCCCGGGCCTTGTCGCAGACGCCCCGCAACTGCTCGTTCGACGTCAGCGCGTCGGGGCCCGGATCTTCGACGTCGCCGAGCACGGCCTGGTGCAGTCCGCTCACGCGGATTTCAAAGAACTCGTCGAGGTTGTTCGCGGAGATCGCGAGGAACTTCAGGCGTTCGAGAAGGGGATTCGACGGATCGCGGGCTTCGTCGAGCACGCGACGGTTGAAGTCGATCCAGGAGAGTTCCCGGTTGACGTACGCGTCGGAGGGATAGCGGGGGTGGGACATGCCGGGGCTGCCGGTCGTCGTACGGTCAGGACTCCGAAAGGGAGGCTCGGGCGGCATCGAGGACCTTTCGGAGCTTGCGGGGGACGATGGACCCCGCCTCGTCGAGGGGGACCCATCGCCGATCCCTCAGACCCCTTTCGGCCCAAGCGCAGTCGGCGACGTAACGGAATAAATGGTACGACTCGACCCTTCCGGAACGCTCCCAAACTCCCAAGTGCATGACAGGTAAGGACTTGACGCCCGCCTCCTCCTCGATTTCACGCTGGGCACCGAGGACCGGAGTTTCTCCTTGTTCGAGCGATCCCTTCGGCAGGATCCATTTCGATCGGTCGGAGGACGCCGTGACGAGAAGGCAGGCGAAGCCCCCACGCCAACGGCGCACGACGACGCCGCCGGTGCGCTCGCGGGATCGGGTGCGGGTGGGGGGCGAAGGGATCACGTCGGAGGAAGGGTGCTTCGTGATCGTGAAGGATCGGTAAACGCCGCGCCAAGTTCGGGTCACGACGGGGCCGCGACGTCGCTCGGTGCGGGTCGCCCCCGATTCAAGACTTTCCGAGCGCATTTCCGATGAACGGAGAACCGGGAACCCGGTTTTTCCATCCATGCACCCGTCCGACATCGACACGCGGCTCTTCGGACCGGTGGCGACGAAGATGCAGGCCAATCTCGAAATGCTGATTGGTCGCGGCATCGCGTTCGCCCCCGGCACGTCCCGTCGTGTCTCCATCGGCGAACTCCGAGATGCGTTGGTCGAGACGACGGTAGGCTTCCGCGCCGATGTGACGGGCGAAGCGCGTGGTCAGGCGATGGTCCTGACGACTCCGCGCGGGGCCGTCGCCCTCGCGACCTTGGTTCAGATGGTTCCCGACGCGACGATCGTCGCCCGCATCGGGGAATCGACGCCGCCGACGCCGAGCACCGCCGAAACCGAAACGCTCGGCGAGGTCGGCAATTTTCTCGTCGCGGCGGTCTCCGACGTGGCGCGCGATGTGGTCGGCAATCGCCTCAAATTCGTGCTCGAGCCCGTCGCCGTCGGCGATGCGGCGGATTGTTTCCCGGAAACCGACTACGTCGTGTCCGCCGGGACCTTCGCGGTCGACGGCATCGTCGCCGCTCCGTGCGTCGTCGTGGTCCCGATGAGTGCGGTCGCCGTGATGTTCCCGGGACTCCCCGAGGTCGTCTCGCCGGACCCGACGGCGATGGACGTACCTCTCGACGGCTCCGCGTCCGCGGTGCCCGGTGTCGGACCCACGCCGAAGGCGGTCTCGGTCGACACCATCGAAGTCCGTACGGCGTCGCTGCTCGTCGTCGGAAGCGAAACGGCCGCCGTCGTCGTCGGTACCGCGCTCGCGCCCACGCACGCGGCCGCACCGGTCGGCGGCATGGGGGATTTGGTGAAGTTGCTCGACGCCGGCGTCACGCCGGCGGTCGTCGTCATCGAAATCCCGGAAGGTCGGGAATGGGCGATCGAGACGTTCGGGACGTTGAAGCGCCATCCGTCGCTCGCCAAATCCCGGATGATCGCGCTGCTCTCGGCGCCTACGCGGTCGTTCGTCGTGCGTTGCGCGATGGCGGGCTTTTCCGCGGTGCTCCCGCCGTCGTCCGGGACGCAGACGCTCCGCGCACGGCTCTTGCCGCTCCTGCCGCCCGCGCAGGCTTCCACCGGCGCCCGCTGAAGCGGGCGCGGTGCTCTCGTAGGATGCCCGACGCCGCGGCGATGCCGCGAACCGGGGGATGCGATGAGCCGAGTGGGAATCGACGTCGTGAACGGCGTCATGACGCTGACGCTGCGGGAGCCGCCCGCCAATACGTACTCGTACGAGATGATGCGGGAACTCGACGCCGCGATTCTCGATGCGCGGATGAATCCCGACGTCCACGTGATCGTGCTCACGGGCGACGGCGACCGTTTCTTCTGCGCGGGTGCCGACATCCGCACGCTCTCGACCGTGACGACCGACTACAAGTACATGTTCTGTCTGCACGCGAACGAGACGCTGCTCCGACTCGAACAGACTCCGAAACTCGTCGTCGCGGCGATTTCCGGTCACTGCGTGGGCGGCGGCCTCGAAGTCGCGATGGCCTGCGACTTGAGGATCGCTCGCCGCGGCGCCGGAAAGTGCGGGTTGCCGGAAGTCAAACTCGGCGTGCTGCCCGGTACGGGGGGGACCCAGCGTTTGGTCCGTCTCGTCGGCCGTCCGGCCGCGATCAAGTTGATGGCCGAAGCCGACGTGTTCGACTTCGACCGCGCGCGTGAACTCGGACTCGTCGACGAAGTGATCGACCTCGACCCCGCCGCCTTCCGTGCGCACGTTCAGGCGTGGGCGGAGCGTTTCTGTCCGCCGCACGCGGCACCGCGCGCGATCGGATTCATCAAGCGGGCCGTCGTGTCGGGGGCCGAGATGGGGCTCGAACAGGGATTGGCCCTCGAACGCGAACTGCAGCAACGCTTGTTCTGCGGGGAAGACGCGAAGGAGGGGCTCGCGGCGAATCTCGAAAAGCGGGCTCCGAGGTTTTCGGGGAGATAACCCATGAAGGCGGCATTCATCGAAGCGCACGGCGGCCCCGAAGCGCTGAAGATCGTCGAACGACCGAATCCGACCGCCCGGCCCGGCGAAGTCGTGGTCGACGTCCGCGCCGCGGCGTTGAATCACCTCGACGTGTGGGTCCGTAAGGGAGTTCCGGGGCACAAGTTCCCGTTGCCGCTCGTTCCCGGATGCGACGGCGCGGGCGTCGTCTCGGAGGTCGGCGCGGGTGTCGACCACCTCGTTCCGGGCCAACGCGTTCTTCTCGCGCCCGGAATCGGATGCGGCGCGTGCGCGCGTTGCGCGGAGGGACGCGACCACCTGTGCCGCTCCTACGGCATCCTCGGTGAAACCCGCGACGGCACCTGCGCCGAGAAGGTCGCCGTACCGGCGCGTCTCGCGATTCCGATTCCCGACGCGCTTTCGTTCGAAAAGGCGGCGGCTTTCCCACTCGCATATCTCACCGCGTGGGGCATGGTCGTCGACCGCTGCGCGGTGAAGCCCGGCGACGACGTCGTCGTTTGGGCGGCGGGATCGGGCGTGTCCGTCGCGTGCATCCAGATCTTGAAGATGATCGGCGCGCGCGTGATCGCCGTCGCCTCGACTCCCGAGAAGGTTGCGCGCGCCCGTGCACTCGGCGCCGACGCGGCCCTCTGTGGCACGACGCAGGACGTGAACGCCGAAGTCCGCGCGCTGACCGCGAAGGCCGGCGTCGACGTGGTCGTCGACCACGTCGGCGAAGCGACGTTCGGGACGTCGCTGCGGTTGCTCAAAAAGGGGGGCGCGGTCGTCACGTGCGGCGCGACGACGGGCCCGAAACTCGAAGCCGACCTGCGCCTCGTCTTCTTCAAGAGTCTGTCGATCCTCGGGTCGACGATGGGAAGCCTCGGTGCGCTGCATCGACTGACCGGACTCGTCGGACGCGGCGTCATCGATCCGGTGATCGACCGTGTTCTTCCTCTCGAGAAGACCGCCGAAGGCCACGCCGCCCTTGAAGCGCGCGCGACCTTCGGCAAGGTGGTGATCATCCCCGGAGCCTGACCATGGACTACAAGACGCTGATCGTGACGAAGGACCCTTCGGGGCGTGCGGAGATCCGCTTCAACCGCCCGGAAGTGCGCAACGCCGTGAATCTCGCGATGGTGGAGGAGTTGACGCACGCGTTGCGGACCCTCGCCGCCGACCGCGACGTGCGCGGACTCGTGTTGTCGGGCGCGGGGGACAAGGCGTTCATCGCGGGTGCCGACATCTCGGAACTCGTGAAGCGCGACGTGACCGACGCGCTGCGCGCGATCAACGCGTCGGTGTTCCAGCTTCTCGAAGATTTCCCGTGGCCGACGATCGCGGCGATCCACGGGTTCTGTCTCGGAGGCGGGTGCGAACTCGCTCTCGCCTGCGACATCCGTTACGCGTCGCCGGACGCCAAGTTCGGACAGCCCGAAGTCAAACTCGGCATCATTCCCGGTGCGGGTGCGCCGCATCGTCTGACGCGGACGGTCGGTCCGGGCCGTGCCCGTGAACTCATCTTCACGGGCCGCATCATCGATGCGGCGGAGGCGGAACGCATCGGTCTCGTCAATCGGGTCGTCGCGCCTCCGAACGACGTGGTCGAAGCCGCACGCGCCTGCATGGCGGAGATCATGGCGAACGCGCCGATGGCGGTCCGTCTCGCGAAGGTCGCGGCCAACGCCGCCGTGAATACCGTCGATCGTCGCTCGACGATGGTCGAATACCTCTCGCAGGCGGTGCTCTTCGAGGATCCCGACAAGAAGCGCCGGATGACGGACTTCCTCGAGAAGAAGAACCGCTCGTGACCGACCCCGTCCGCGACTGGCCGACCGACGTCCACGTGCATATCCAGCCGTGGGAACGCATGCGTCCCGCCGCGCGGGCGGCGATCGAGCGCGCGCGCGACGATCTCGACCTCATCCGCGCGCTTCAGGCGGATCCCGAGGCCCTCGTCGCATGGCTCGATCGCGAACGCATCGGTCGGGTCGCGATCATCAACTACGTCGCGCCGGACATCATGGGTTTCGAGGCCGACGTGAACGCGTGGTCGGCGTCGTATCGCGATCGCGCGCGGGGACGCGTCCTCGCGTTCGGCGGGATTCATCCGCCCGCCGTGAAGGACGTCAAGGCCGAGATGGCCTACATGCTCGACGAACTTCGGCTCGACGGCGTGAAGATTCATCCGCCGCATCAGGATCTCGGCGCGGACGCGTACCGCACCGGCGATTGCCCGGAGTTGGCTTTCGTCTACGAAGCGTGCGCCGCGCGCGGCGTCCCCGTGATGTTCCATACGGGGACTTCGGTGTTTCCCGGTGCACGCAGTCGCCTCGGCGACGCGCTGGTGCTCGACGACGTCGCGGTCGACTTTCCGACGTTGCCCATCATCATGGCGCACGGCGGTCGTCCACTGTGGTCCGAGCAGGCGTTCTTCGTCATGCGTCGTCACAAGAACGTGTGGCTGGATCTTTCGGGGATCCCGCCGCGTTCCATCCTCGACAGTTTTCCGCGCCTCGCGGAAGTCGGCGATCGCGTCCTCTTCGGGACCGATTGGCCGTCTCCCGGCGTGAAGTCGTTGCGCCGCAACCTCGACGAGGTGGCGGCGCTGCCCCTCGGGGCCGAGTTGATCGACAAGATCGTCCGGGCCAACGCGCTCCGGCTTTTCCCTCCGAAATGAGCAACAGATGAGCGATTCCGCATTGAAGACGGTGACCGTGCTGGGTTCGGGAATCATGGGCGCGGGAATCGCGCAGGTGGCCGCGATGGGCGGGCTCGACACGTTCCTCTACGACGTGAACGACGCGGCTCTCGAAAAGGCGCGCGGCGTGATCGCCGGGTCGCTCAAGAAGCTCGCGGAAAAGGGCAAGTTCCCCGCCGCCGACGTCGACGCGACCCTCGCCCGCGTGAGGACCACGACGGACTTCGCCGCCGCGGTGACGCCCTCCGATTTCGTCATCGAAGCGATCCCGGAGAAACTCGACCTCAAACAGCGCACGTTCGTGGAACTCGAACGTTTGACGCGTCCCGGGGTGCCGCTCGGTTCGAACACGTCGAGTCTCATGATCAGCGCCATCGCCGAGCCGCTGCGCGACAAGGGTCGCGTGATCGGCGTTCACTTCTTCAATCCGGTGCCCGTCATGCGCCTCATCGAAATCGTTCTCGGACCGGATTCGTCGCCGCAGGCGCTCGCGGCCACGGAAGCGTTGGCGAAAGTCATGGGCAAGGAAACGGTGCGCGTGAAGGAAGCCCCGGGTTTCGCGACGTCGCGCATCAACGCGCTCATCGGGCTCGAAGCGTTCCGCATGCTCGAATCGGGGATCGCGTCGGCGGAAGACATCGACAAGGCGTTGAAGCTCGGGTTGAACCACCCGATGGGCCCCTTCGAGATGGCGGATCTCGTCGGTCTCGATACGCGACTGTCGACCATCCGTTATCTGCACAAGACGCTCGGCGAGACGTTCCGCCCGTCGCCGCTCATGGAGAAACTCGTCGAGGAGGGCCGTCTCGGTCGCAAGGTCGGTCGCGGGGTGTACACCTACGACGCGAAGGGGAATCGGATCCCGGACGCGACGCATTGACCGTACGCGAAGACCCCGCCCGGGGCACCCCGGCGTCGGTCTTCGGAACCTTCGAAAACCCCGGTGTTCGCCGGGGTTTTCCCGTTTTCGGTTGGGATCTCCGAGGGGGACGGCTAGCGTTTGGGGCATTCGGCGGGACCGAACCGACGGCGGCCGAGGCGCGATGGAGAGTATGACGATGACGACCGAAAAGGCTCCGACCTCGACCGGCCTCGATGGCGTGGTGGTGGCGGAAACGTTCATGAGCGAGGTCGACGGCGAAAAGGGCCGTCTCATCATCCGCGGACACGACGTCGAGGAACTCGCGTCGTGGGCGTCCTTCGAGGACGTCTGCTGTCTGCTTTGGAACGGCAAGGTCGCCGACGCCGCCGCTCGTGAAACCATGCGCGCCGAACTCGGCCGCGCCCGCACGGCCGCCTTCGCGCTCCTGCCGACGCTCGGCAATGCGCTCGATCACGCCGACGGCATGGACGCCCTCCGCGCCTGCGTCGGTCAGATGTCGTCCGACAAGACGCCCGGCCTCTCCGACGAAGCCCGTATCACCGCGGCCGTCGCGGTGTTCGCCGCCGCCTGGTGCCGCAAGAAGTCCGGTCAGGCGCCCGTCGCTCCCGACGCGTCGCTGACGCACGCGGCGGACTACCTCCGCATGTGCACCGGCAAGGCGGGCGACGCCGCTCGCGTGGCGGGTGTGGATCGTTACCTCGTCACCGTTTCCGACCACGGCATGAACGCCTCGACGTTCACCGCTCGCGTCATCGCGTCGACCGATTCCGACAACGTGTCGTCGGTCACCGGTGCCATCGGCGCGCTCAAAGGTCCGCTCCACGGCGGTGCACCGGGCCCGGTGCTCGATATGCTCGACGCGATCGGAACCCCCGACAACGCCGTCGCGTGGCTCGATGCGGAGATCGCCTCCGGCCGTCGCATCATGGGCATGGGACATCGCATCTATCGCGTGCGCGATCCGCGCGCGGCGGTGCTCGAAAAGGGCATCGAAGCGATGGAAAAGGCCGGCATTTCGACCGGTCGTCTGTCGCTCGCCCGCGCCGTCGAAGCGGCCGCCCTCGGCGTCCTCAAGAAGAAGCACCCGACGCGCCCGCTCGCGGCGAACGTCGAGTTCTACACCGCCGTGATCCTCGATTCCGTCGGTCTTCCGCGCAACCAGTTCACGCCGACCTTCGGCGTGGGCCGCGTCGCGGGCTGGATCGCCCACGTGAACGAGCAGCGCCTGGTCAAGAAGCTCTTCCGTCCGGGCTCGACCTACATCGGCGCGATGCCCGCCGCCTCCGCGCAGGCTTGACCTCGGTACCCGCGTCCCTCCGTGCCCGCGTCCTCTCCGAGGCCGTGGGCACGTTGTTTTTGGTCTTCGCGGTCGTGGGCTCCGGGATCATGGCGGAACGCCTCGCGGCACCGCCCGCCGGGTCACCCGCGTTGGCGCTCCTGTGCAACACGCTCGCCACGGGAGGCGCGCTCGTCGCCCTCATCCTGACCTTCGGTCCGACGTCGGGCGCGCACATGAATCCCTGCGTGACGTTGACGGAAGTTGTCTCCGGTCGGATGTCGACGCGCGTCGCCTGCGCGTACGCCGTCGCGCAGGTTTGCGGAGGCATCCTCGGGACATGTCTCGCGCACGTGGAATTCGGTCTCCCCGTCGCGGCGGGGACGGGCGCCGCGCGTCTCGGCGTCGGGACGTTCGTGTCCGAAGTCGCGGCGACGGCCGGCCTCATTCTCGTGGTTCGCAAAGTCGGGCCGCGCGGCCCCGCCGCGGCGGCGGCCGCGGTCGCGGGATGGATCGTCGGCGCCTACTGGTTCACGTCGTCGACGTCGTTCGCGAATCCCGCCGTGACGATCGCCCGCGCCTTCACGCCGACGTATGCCGGAATCCTCGCGGCGGACGTTCCCGGGTTCCTGCTCGCCCAGTTCATCGGTACCGGATTCGGGTTGTTGATCGACCGTGCGACGGAGAACGCCGCGTGAACATCGTCATCTTCGCGTGCATCCACAACGCGGGTCGCAGTCAGATGGCCCGCGCGTTCTGCGCGGCCTTCGCCGATCCGTCGAAGGTCGAAGCCTTGTCCGCGGGAACGGCGCCGGGGCCGCGAGTGCATCCCGAGGTGGTCGTCGCGATGCGGGAAGTCGGTATCGACGTCGCCGACGCCGTTCCGACGCTGCTCGACGCTCCGATGGCGGCCGCCGCGTCATGGCTCGTCACGATGGGCTGCGGTGAAGCGTGTCCGCACGTTCCGGGCCCGCGGCGTGAAGACTGGCCGTTGCCCGATCCGAAAGGGGCGAGTCTCGACGCCGTGCGCGAGATCCGCGACGCCGTGCGGCGACGCGTGATCGCCTTCCTCGCGCGCGAGGGGTGGCTGCGTCCCGACGCCGTCCCGCACCCCTGATCCGACGTAGGATCGGCGCATGGGCGCTTCGACCTTCCGCGTCGTCGGGATGACCTGTGCGGCGTGCGCCGCTCGCGTCGAAACGGCGTTGCGCGCCGTTCCCGGAGTCGTGTCGGCCGACGTCGACGTCGTCCGTCGTCGCGTCCGCATC
>JAFMJN010000035.1 GCA_017853435.1 Planctomycetota bacterium
GCGCCGGATGGGCCGATGGGTCCCGGACCGGCGGCAGGCGTCTGAATGGCCGGACGCGGTAGACCCGCAGCTCCGGTCGGGCCGATTTGAGGGGTCGACGCCGAAGTCGAAGGTTCGCAGCCCGGAGCGACCTCGGTGCCGAGCCACGGGTCCACCGCTTCCGGCGGCATTCCAGGAATCGGAACCGACGTCGGGGGAGGTGCGGCTGAGCCGACGGGCTGCACGGTCGTCGATCCGGGGTCCGTCGTCCCGATATCGATCTGCGATCGCACTTCGGCGGTCACTTCGTTGGCGGCGTTGCGCAAGCCCTGACTGACTTCGTTGATTTGCGCGCGCGCTTTTTCGACTTCGGGCGCCATCTCGCTCATGCTCTTTTTCAGCTTGGCGAGGTTTTTGCCGAGCGAGCGCCCCACCTCGGGGAGTCGGCCGCCGAAAAGCAGCAACCCGAGCAGCACGAGAATGACCATCTCGGAGGTTCCAAGCCCGTCGAAGAAGCACAAGGTCATGGGTGGAGTGTATCACCCTCCGGTGGCGAAAGACGCCACCGGGCGACGGTTACTTGTGGATGCCGTCGCCGAGGAACTGGAAGCGCGGGTCGAGATACCCACGACGGTTTTCCAAGATCGGGTCGAAGAAGGCACGTGGGTTGAAGACGAAGTTGACGCCGATGTCGTCGCGCGCGTAATTCGCACGGAACTCGATGGTGAAGACCGCATCGTCCCCGAGTCGGGTCAACGCGACGACGTTTTCGATCCCACGACCGTCGTTGAAGTCGTAGTCGCCGTAGGCGCGCAGCAACCACTTGTCGGTGGCTTGCCAATTGATCTGCCCGAACACGACGTCCCATTGCGTGGCGAGATGGCGGATCCCCGCGTACGTCTTCAGCCCATCGTCGACTTTGTATCCGATGGCGGCATTGGCGGACGGAATCCACCCTTGCTCGAGATCCACCTCGAAGTCCGTCAAGAATTCCAGCCTCTCCGAGAATCGGACGACGTTGTCGGAGTAGAGCGGTCCCCATTCGGGGCGGATGTCTCCGAGATGGCGAGGGACATCCGGCCGCCACGTCATTTCGAGGCGGAGATCGAGGAAGTCGTCGACGACGGTTTCGCCTTTGATCTTCCGACGAGTCTGGAAGAGATTTCGAAGTTCGAACGTCAACTCGTTCGCATCTTCGAGCGTATCCGTCGCGTCGTAGTAGACGAGCTCGGAGGGCTCGAGTGACACACCCGTCACTTGTTGCCAACGGACCGTCGGGCGCACGATGTGTCGCACGCCGTCGAGGCCGAAGATACCGCCCTCCGCGTCCATGATCTTCCACGCTTGGGTCGAGACCTCCGCACCCCATGTCAAACCGGTGCGGATCTGATTCGATCGACCGAGAAGATCCTCTTCGTACCACGTCGTACGAAGGCCGACGAACGGGGTCACCTTGAAGATGTCGACGGGGAAGGGGTATTCGAAGAGCGTGTCGACGTCGATGCGCGTCGTGTCGAACGTCGACGTCGTGATCGCTTCATCGAACTTGCGGTCGAGTCGCGCCGCTTCGACGCGCGTCGTGAAGTAGAGGGGATTGGCTCCGATCTCGGCGATGGGTTCCGCGATCATCGTCCAATCGAACTTCGGTTCGTAATAGGTTCCCGTTTCCCAGTCGTTCATGCGCGTCGAGAACAGCGCGCCTGCGGCGGTATTCGCACCGCGCTTCAGAAGGTAGGCGTACGTCTCGGGCGGCTTTTCGTTGCGATACTCGGGGTCGTAGTACGTCGGATAAAAGTTCCGGTCGCTGAAGGTGTTCAGTTCGACGTCGAGCTGGAGTTCCCACGGCAGCTTGTGGCGGTGCGCGAAAGAGATGCGTCCCCGATCGCGCGTGTCCGGGCGGCCGTAGAGCCGATCCGTTCCGTGGTCTCGTTGGTAATAGGTTTCCAACGACCCCCGGTAATCCGGCGTCTTCCACGAGAGGTCGATACCCGAACCCCACCCGCGTTTTGAGCGCCAATCGGTCAGGACGTCCCACGTACCCCAGCGCTCTCCGCCGAGGTTGATGTTGCCTCCGACCGTCGTGCCGAGATACTGCCCGTATTCACCCGACGAGCCGACGCGGACGTCGCGAACCGTGGCAAAGCCGAGCATATTCGGATCGGTGGTGTCGCCGGAGAGATCCGGCAACCAAAACAAGCCCGTGTTGCCGAGCCGAAACGTCGGATCGGTGACGGAGTATTCGATGCCTTCGCGCGGCCTCGATTCCGCCACGCCTCCGGCCTCCGGTGGCAGCGGCGGAGCCGTTTTTCGGATCACTTCGAGCTTCTCCGCACCGAGGTGGTAGTGCGGATGTCCGAACGGGCAGAGCGTAGCTTTGACCCCGATCGCTTCGAGTCGATCGGACGTGAGGATGCGCAACTCTTCGGCGCGGATGTTCAACCGCAAGTCTTGGCGATCGTTCTTGGCGGGAAGCGGATACGTCGTAGCCGCGTCGAGAATGATGCCGCGGTCGTGTTCGAAATCGAAATAGGCGGCGGCCGCCAACGTGACCTCTTCGCCTTGCCGAACGACCACGTTTCCGTCGAGATAGATCTCTTTCACGAACCGCCGCGCGATGCGGGACCAGTCTTTGAGGGTTGCGGCGTCTTTCGGCGGTTTCTCCGCCAAATCTTCCATCTTCGCCCCGTCCGCGAGCCACACGACCACGGTGTCGGCGCGGAGATCGAGAAGGCCGATACGGAATTCGACGTCTTCCACGAGGTAGACGATGTTGTGCGACATCTCGACGTGGCGAACCCTGAAGCGGTAGCGCGCTTGCTCTTCGGCGGGACGCGTGTCTTGGGCGATGGCCGTCACGGCGAACAGCGCGATGATGCAGAACAGCCGATTCATCGCGTCGACCTCCTCGACTCGGGTTCGAGTCGGCCTCGGCCGTCCCACGAGGTCACCGAGATGGCGTCCGGGTTGGAGAAGTCGATGTCGAGGCGGGACCCTTGCTCGGTGACCCTGGCGGTTTGGGTGGAGGTGCCGAGCCGGAGATACACACCGGTTTTCATCCGTTGGTCGGCTTTGAGGGACGCCTGTTTGCGAAGGCGGTCGAGCACCATGATGTCGCCCCGGCCTTCCAACTCTTTCGACACGTAGATCACGTCGCCCGAGAGTACCGCAAACGCCACATCCGATCCCGCCGAGCCGTTCTCGAATTCAAAGAGAACGTGATCCGCTTCCACATGGTAGCCGTCGCCCTTCGGATCCCCCGAGGTCAACTCGACGCGATCGTCCAACGTGAGCCGATTGGGTGCGACGACGACGTTGCCTCTGCAAAGGAGGCGGATGGGAACCAGATCGTCGGAGGTTTGCGGTGCCGTCGCCGATCGCCCGAGGCGCAACGCCGTGCGACGACGGTCCGCGTGGTACACACCTTTGACGGGACCGCGAGCGATGGCCTCTCCTTTTTCGAAGACGAGAAGGTCCGTCGTGATCAGATCCTTCCCGATGCCTTTCCCCAATATTCGGTCGACCGAATACGTAACGGGATGCCCGCCGATCGATCCCGATCGTGAGCGCGGGTCGTAGTCGAAGATCCCGCAGGTCAGCGTGCGATCGGGCTGACGCATCGAGACCTTCCCTTCCGCATGGATCGAGAGCGGTTCGAAGCCGGTCGATTTGACCTTCGCCGGATCGAGGAGGACGGACACCTTTTCACAGGTCACCACCGATGCGACGGGCGCCGGCGTTCCGGCGTCGCCGGCCCATGGAAGGCGAGCGAGCACGAGATCGCCTTCGACGTTTCCGGTTGCGAGGAGCCGCGCGACTTGACCTTGCCAAACCATCGAAGCGGCGCGTACCGACTGGGGAGGGCCGACTTCCGGGGTGATTTCGATACGCGCCCGGTCGTTGCGACCGGAACTGGCGAGTTCGAGCTCGTCGATCGAAGGGTCGTACTTGAGCCGCCCTCCACGTGCGCGAATGCCGCCGTCGACGATGAGGTGGACGTTCTTTTCCGCCGCAATCGTCTCGAGCCGATGAACGACGGAGTCTCCGCCGGAGTCCCGCACGACGATGGGGGTGATGAGCGCCTCCATCGCCGCCGCCTCGAGTTGCACCTTCGGCTTGGCGCTCATCGGCGCTTCCAGTTTGGCGACGACGTTGCCGGAAGCCGTGAACGTCGTCGGGCCGTTGTCGAACGGGGTCCGAACGACTTCCAATGTTCCCGGTCCGGCGAGCACCAATCGGTCGCCTTTCGCGGGTTTAAGCGTGGCGGCGGGTTTCGCACCTCCCGGTATCGCGGCCGGATCGACCTTCGCCGTCGAGACGTCCTTCATCACCACGTCGTAGTCGCCCTTGAACGTCAAACGGTCTTCGAGTGGGTCGCCATTGCGGTCGAACGATCGCCGAATGAACCACTCGCGCGCGCGAAGGAACCACCCGTCCGTTTCGCCTTCGGCTGCGGCCGCGTAGGCGCGGAAGGGTTGCCTCTTTCGCAGAGCGCCTCCCGCCCTCGCGATGGGCAGAGCTTCATAGGGAAGATCGCCGATCCAAATCCGCACTTCGCGAGCCGACAAGCGGTTTCCATCGGCCGTCATCGCCACGTCGGGGCCTGCGCGCAGCTCGTGGATCTTCGTCGCCGGGACGTCGCCCACGTCGGGCGACTTGGACACCGGATTCGCGGTGACGGTCCCGCGGGTCGAAATCACGAGATCGCCTGCACCCTTCGTGGTCCGCGGAATGAACGATCCTCCCGCAGCGACCTTCAGATCGACGGTGCCTTGCGCCGTGGGTTCGAGCGTGGCCTTCGTCCCGAGGGCGGTCGGTTCGATCAGCAGCCGATGGGCCTTCGCCGACCAATCCCCATTTGCGTAGTCGACGTCGCCTTCGAGCACGGCCGTGCTCGCCGTCGCTTTTCCTTTGGCGAAGAGAAGTGTCGCCTGCGCGGAGCGCGCGACGGCCGCACCCTGCTTCAGCGTGACGCCGCCCGCGATGCGGACCGTTCCCGACGACAATCGGAACACGCGCGGAGCGTCCTTCGGCTTCGACGCCGCGCCGGATCGCGCCGGGGCGATCACGAGCGGCCCTCCCGCCGTCAGCGCGATCGGTTCTTCAAGCGGCTTCCCGCGGACGAGGGCCCGCAGGTCCACGGTGATGTTCTTTTCGAGCGTCATCGTTCCTTCGCGTAGATCGAGCACGAGTCCGACGCCGGAGAGCACGGCGTCGTCGGTGCGTGGACGGGAAAGGACGACGCGAGACGTCGTTTCGAAGCGCACGGGTTCGCCGGCGTCGCACCCGATCTCCGCGTGATCGCAATCGAGCAGGAAGTCTTCGCCGGGATCGTTCGGATCCACGAGCCACAAGCGCACGCCTCCGGTGAGCGACATCCCGGTCACGTCCGTCAGTTTTCGCGCCGTCCCCCGCGTGTGTAGGACGGCGCGACCCGCTTGGAACCCCGGAATCTTTCCGAAGAACTTGCGGACTTCCGCGACGGCCGCCGCGGCCCCGAGCCCGTCGTCCACGCGAACGACGTTCGCGAGTTCGGCCGTGGACTTCGGTCGAGGTTGACTCAAAAACGTCACGCCGTCGACGCCGATTTCACCCGACGCCGTCGCCTCGGAGCGGTCCGCCGCCAAGTGCAGCGACGGCCACTTCACCGTACGTCCACCGATGACGCCTTCGGCCTCGGCACGGAGAAACGCCACTTTGGCGACCGCGTTCGCGGGGTTCATCGCCTCGCCGGGTTCGCCCGGCCGCGAGGCCGTCGTCGGGCGAACGGGGACTCGAGGCCCGTCTTTCGCGGCGCCGCCGAGCAGGCGCCACCCCGCTACGCCGAAGGCGATCGCGAGGAGCACGGCGATCACGCCGCGCACGTTCACTTGAGGTAGGACTCCACGATGCCGTCCCAGAGACCTTTTCGCGCAAGAAGGAGTTCGACCACCTCACGCACCGCGCCGTGTCCCGCGGCGGTCGTCGTCACGTAATGGGCGAGCCGCTTGCAGGAGTCGTGTGCGATCGGCGGCACCGCCGCGAAACCCGCGCGCCTCAGAAGCGGGAGGTCCATCAGATCGTCGCCCATGACCGCACACCGTTCGGGGCCGATGGCGCGACGGCCGATGACTTCGGTGAAGGCGGCGAGTTTGTCCTTCACGCCGATTTGGACGTCGGTGATGCCGAGAGTCAACATCCGCGAAACGGTGGAAGGAGCCGAGTGTCCCGAGATGATGGCGACGTCGAAACCCGCGCGCTTCCAATAGACGAGTCCGGCGCCGTCGAGGATCGAAAAGCGCTTCGAGGCGACGCCGTCGTCGGTGACGAAGAGGCTGCCGTCCGTGAGGACGCCGTCGACGTCGAGCACGAGAAGTTGGAGCGAGCCCCATTCGGGTTGCGGCCGCGGTTCGTTGGGAAGGGGCATCAGAGGATCTTCGCCGCCACGACGTCTTGGATGTCGAGGAGGCCGACCGGTTTGCGGCATGCATCGACCACGGGGATCTGATCGAAGCGGCGTTCGCCGAGGATCGCCATCGCTTCGGCGACGAGGACGTCGGGTGCGATCGTCGTCGGTGTACGCGTCATCACGTTGGCGATCGGTTGTTCGAGCCAAGCGACACCGGCCTCGAGTCGGCGCGCGAGATCACCGTCGGTGAAGAAGCCCGCCAACGTGCCGTCGTCGTGGACGATGCACGCGGCTCCCGGTCGCCCCGGGGTGCCGTTCATCTTCGCCAGAACGGATTTCGCCGGCGTCTCTTCCCGAACGACGGTGAAGCGATCGCCGCTGCGCATGACGTCGGCGACGCGCATGAGTTTGCGACCGAGTTGACCACCCGGGTGGAATCGGGCGAAGTCTTCACGTTGAAAGCCTCGCAGCGAGAGGACGGTCATGGCCAACGCGTCGCCGAGGGCCAGCAGGGCGGCGGTCGAGGTCGTCGGGGCGAGACCGAGCGGGCAGGACTCCGGGGCGCGCCCCGTGTCGAGCATGTGATCGCAGTTGCGTCCGAGGGTGGACTCCGGCTTGCCCGTCATCGCGACGGTGACCGCTTGGAGGCGTTTGAGCGGCTGGATGAGCCGGACGACCTCTTCGCTTTCCCCGCTTTGGGAGAGAAGGAACACCATGTCACCCGCCCGCACCCGCCCGAGGTCTCCATGGATCGCTTCCGACGGATGGAGAAAGATCGAAGGCGTCCCCGTCGACGCCAACGTGGCCGACAACTTGGCACCGATCAGACCCGACTTGCCGACTCCCGAGATCACGATGGTGCCCCGGCAGTCGAGGACGGCGCCGACCACGACTTCGAAGGAGGCCCCGAGAAGGGGGATCAGACCGCGGATCGCGTCGGCTTCGTTCGAGAGCACGAGACGGGCATGGTCGAGGATGCGGCTCACGGGCGGAATCTAACATCTTTCCCATGCTTTCAGGCGGAAATCGCGCCGTTCGGAGCGGATCGTCGGGCGGGTTCCCGCGGGAATCGTCGGCGCGGTTCCGTTATCTTCGAGAGCCGTGCCGCCGAACCTTTCCGATACCGTTTGGGTGCTCGTGGGCGTTCTCTTCATGAACGCGTTCCACGAGGGGTTTCATGCCTACGCGGCGTGGTGGTGCGGCGATCGTCGCCCGGAAATCCTGAAGCAGCGCACCATCCTCAACCCGATTCCCCACATCCATCCGTTCCTCACGATCGTTCTTCCGATCGTGACCTACCTCTTGTTTAAGGTGCCCCTCATGGGCGCGCGGGTGTTGGTGGACGCGGGAAAGCTCGGCCCCCGCAAGATGGCGATCGTCGGCATCGCGGGTCCGCTTGGCAACCTGTTGTTTCTCGGAGTGGTTTTCCTCGGGACGGCGTTGGCCATGAACGGTGGTTGGATCGACGACGTCGACGCGGCGGGGTCGACCGCTTTCCGAATCCTGACCGCCCTGACGCTGCTGACCATTTTCGTCGCCGGAACCAATCTCCTGCCGTTTCCCCCCGCCGACGGAAGTCGTGTGATTGCCGCCTTTCTCCCGGAGAAAGTCCGCGACATCTATCTGCGACTGGCTCCGCTCGGGATCGTGGTGTTTTTCCTGACCGTGTTTTGGGCCACCGGGCAACTCGCCGTGTGGTTCCCCGACTTGAGGACGTGGTCCCCGAAGTGGGCGTACGGTTTCGCCAAGCAACTGGCGGACCTTCAGGAAACCTTGCAGGAGGGGGTCTTCACCCTGAGCGACGGCCTACGCAAGATGGGGATCGACCTCACGGCCCTCCGCAGCGGCCGAAAGGGATGACGTGGACTACAAGGTAAAGCTCGAAAACTTCGCCGGGCCGCTCGATCTGCTCCTGTTCCTCGTGAGGAAGGAGGAGATCGACATCCATGACATCCCGATTTCGAAGGTGCTCGAGCAATACCTCGGCTATCTCGAGATTTTGAAGGAACTCGACCTCGACGACGCGGGCGAGTTCCTCGTGATGGCGGCCACGTTGATGGTCATCAAGTCGAAGATGCTCCTTCCTCAGGAGAAGATCGACCTCGACCAGGAGATCGACCCCCGTTTCGAACTCGTTCAGCAACTTCTCGAATACAAGAAGTTGAAGGACCGCGTCTCGGATTTGGAGCAGCGGGCGGAAGATGCTCAGAAGCGCTTCGGACGCCCGGAGACCGCCCGCCCCGGTGGGATGGTGGAGAAAGATCGTTCCATCGACGAACTTTCGGTGTTCCATCTCCTCGAGTCGTTCCAAAAGTTGATGGAAGCCACGGGCGGCGGACCGAAGACCCGTGTCGTCCGGGTGGAAGACACTCCCGTGCGCGTGTGGTCGACGCGATTGGTCGATCGACTGCGGAACGACCGTTCCGTGAAATTCGCGGAGTTGTTCCCGGCGGACGCGACCAAGAACGAGAAAATCGGCTGGTTCCTCGCGGTTCTTCTCCTGGTGAAGAACGAAGTCGCGGGCGTCGCTCAAGGGCTCGACGGGGACATCCGGCTCTTCTTCAAGCAGGAACCGAAGGCCGAACTCGTCGCCGAACAAGACGACTTCCGGCCGTGACCGATCCCGCCTTCGACTTTCCCGGCAAGATCGTTCGCGCGACGCTGCTCAAACGCTACAAGCGATTCCTCGCGGATTGTCGTCTCGACGACGGCACGCTCGTCACCGCTCACTGCCCCAACAGCGGCACCATGTCGACGTGTTGGGAAGAGGGGTGCGAGGCCGCGCTGACCGATCACGGCGAGACGGATCGGAAACTGCGCTACACCCTGGAGATGACGAAGATCGGTCGCGGTTGGGTCGGCGTGAACACCATGTGGCCCAACAAGGTGACGGCCGTCGCTCTCGAAGCGGGGGTCGTCCCGGGGATCGGCGCCTTCGAAACCCTTCGTCGCGAGGTGGCCTACGGCAAGAACTCTCGGATCGACATCCTGCTCGAAGGGAAGAAGGGCCGGACGTGGGTCGAGGTGAAGAACACGACGCTCAAGGACGGTGCCGTCGTTCGGTTTCCCGATGCGGTCACGGAACGCGGCCTGAAACACCTTCACGAACTCGAATCCATGGTGAAGGTGGGGGATCGGGCGGTTCTCGTGTTCTTCGTGAACCGGGCCGACGTCGAGATCATGTCCTCGGCTCCCGCGATCGACCCCGATTATGCGAAGGCGCTGGTCAAGGCGCGTCGCAACGGAGTCGAACTCGTCGCTTTGTCGACGCGCCGCACCCTCTCGGGAATCACGGTGACGGGCACGCTTCCGATCGATCTCGATCGCTGACGGAGGAAGCCCGGAGAAACGCAAAACGGCGACGGGAGTACCGTCGCCGTTTTCCAAGGACCGTCGAGCGGCCGCGGCCGCCGATTCAGGGGCGTCGGACGCTCGATGCGAGCTTCAGCTTCTCGCATCCGACGATGAACCACCAACCGAGATCGATCTGCGACAAGGTCCACCCGAGACGGGCCGAGGCGGGCTTGGAGTGGTGGTTTTCGTGCCAGTTTTCACCCTGCATGGCCTGAAGCGGCGCCATCCACGGGATGTTCATCGCCGAATCTTCGCCGGGGCCGACTTTCGGATTGAGGTGTGCGATCGAGTTGGTGAAGCACTGGGCGTGGAGCGCGAAACAGAGGCGGATCGGGCCGATCCAGAAGAACGCTTCCCAGCCCCAGAAAGCCCCGGCGAAGAGCGACACCATGAGCATCGGGACCTGCATCCGGGTGAAGAAGAGGTAGCGACCCTTGTTGAGATCCGGAGCCCACTTCTCGATGGAGGCTTGTTCCGTCTGCCACAGCCACCGGAGGTGCGACCACCAGAATCCGCCGATGCGGGGGCTGGAAATGTCGAGATCCGTGTCGGAGTGCTTGTGGTGGAGTCGGTGATTCGCCGCCCACGTCGCCGGGGTGCCGGAGCCGTTCATGAGGGCGAAGAACACCAAGGGGAATTCGATGATCGGATGGAGCTTCACCGCCTTGTGGGCGAGCGAGCGATGGTAGGCCACGGTGGTGCCGAGGCCGCCGAGCCAGAAGAGGCCGTAGGCGATACCGAACATGCCCCAACCCGGCGCGGGATAAAGCACGAGTCCGACCACCGTGAGAGCGTGGATCAGGCAAATCCAGAAGAAGGTCTTGCCTTCGTTCTTCGCCCAACGCGTCCACGGCCACTTCCAAGGGGGAGTCTCGGTGGAAACGGGGGCGGAGGCGGCGGGACCGGCGGTCGGCAGGAGGGGCGACGGCGCGGGCATGAGTTGCGTGGCGCCGGAGGAGGGGGGTGGGGTCAAAAGGGAACTCGCCGTAAGGAGTCGTCACGCCGCCCACGAGTCAATCCCGAAGGCGTTCTTTCGAGAGGTGAAACCATAACCGATGGGCACGCCGATGTGAATCCGCCATGAGGCCGATCTCATCGTGTCCGAAGAGCCCATGCGTGATGCGAAGATCCGAGAAAATCGCGCCACACCTGAAATCCGTCAAAACCGTTCAGTCACAAGACGTGATGGGCGCGAGGTTTCTTCCCGTACGTGACCGTTGATCCCACGAACGATTCGCGCCGCTCGCGCGTAAACTCCGCACGGCGGGTCGCCGATTTCTCTCCATGATGAACTTCACGAAAAGACTGGGTCTGATTCTCGTTCTTTGTGTCGCGGCCCTCGGCGCGCAGACATTGACGCCGGAGATGAAACGGAAGGTGGTCGAAGACGTGACCCGCGTCATCGAAGAAAAGGCGTTCGTTCCCGGGCTCGACATGGACGCGTGGACGACCCACGTCGAGAAGCACCGGAAAGACCTCGACGATGCGACGACCCACGACGCGTTCGCGAAGGGGTTGAACAAGGCGTGCAAGGAATTCGGCATCAGCCACCTCAATGTGCGGACTCCGGATCAGGAGAAGCGGCGGACGACGCGGCAAGGCGCCGGATTCGGCATCCGCGTCGCCAACGGCGACAAGGTGCTGCACGTGATCGAGGTCAACCCGAACGGTCCTTCGGTGGGGAAGGGCATCGACGCGGGGGACGACATCGTGTTGGTCGACGGGAAAGTCCCCGAAGAGATCGAAGACCTGCAGGGCGACGTGGGGACGAAGGCCACGCTGCGCGTGCGCAAGCCCGACGGAACGGAGGTCGATCTCGAACTGGAGCGCAAGAGTTTCAGTCTCGATCGGCCCGACACGCTCGTTTGGATCGACGACGAGAGTGCCGTTCTCAAGATTCATACGTTCATGCAGGGGTACAAGCGGGACGTGATCGCGGGGCTCGCTAAGGAGGCCGCGAAGGCGAAGTACCTCGTCGTCGACCTTCGAGGCAACGGCGGAGGTCAAGTGTCCAACCTGCGGCACTTGCTCGGATTCTTTCTTCCGTCGGGTACCGCCGTCGGAGCGTTCATCGGACGCAACGTGGTGAAGCAGTTCGTCGAGGCCGGAAAGGGCGACGGCAAGGATCCCGCCGCGGTCGCCGCGTGGAGCCCGCGCAAGTTCCGGACCGACCGTAATCAGCCCCCCGTGATCACCGCTCGCGTGGCGGTGCTCACCGACCGAGGAAGTGCGAGTGCTTCGGAAATCACTTCGGCGGCGTTGCGCGACATCCTCGATGCTCCGTTGGTCGGGACGCCCACCGCGGGTGCGGTGCTCGCGAGCACCTACGAGCGCATCGAAAGCGGCTACAGCGTTCAGTACCCGGCGAGCGACTACATCACCGTCAAGGGACGTCGCCTGGAGAAACAGCCGTTGGTGCCGGATCTCGATCTAAGTCCTGCCTCCCGTCCGGCTTCACGGGGAGCGACGGCGTCGCGGCCGCGCCCCTTGGCGACGCGCCCTTCGGAAGATGCGACGGTGACGAAGGCGATTGCGTTGTTGCGGACGCGCGAGCCGAAGCCCGATCCTTCGTTGACCGCATCGCGGCCCGCACCTCTCACCGGAGGTGACGATGCCGGTGACGATACACCCGAGTCGCGCCCCCGCCGGGCGCCCGCGTCGCGTCCCGGTCGTCGTCGCGGCGGCGACTGATACCCACGACGGTGCGGCGGCTGTACGCTCGGACCATGACCTTCTTCCGTGGTGCTCGTCGTCATCGCCCCCGTATCGATGGTTGCCGGGTGTTGTTCCTGACTCTCGTCGGACTTCTCTTCCTGTCGGGATGTGCTTCGGTGTCGTCCGACACGAAGGTGCCCGCGCCGATCCGACCTTCCATCGCAACGTTGCGGGGAGCGATCGAACGCGACATCGCCGGATTCGAAGGCGTCGTGGGGGTCTACGTCCGCGATCTGACCACCGGAGACGAGGTCGCCATCCGCGCCGACGAAACGTTTCCGACCGCTTCTTTGGTGAAGGTGCCGATCCTTCTGAAACTTCTGCAGCGCGTCGATGCGAAGGAAGTTTCGTGGACCGAGCCGTTGGTGTACACGAAAGCCCGTCTCTATCCCGGCGAAGATCTGCTCGCGCGTTTCGAAGACAAGCAGAAGGTGGCGCTCCACGAGTTGATCGCCCTCATGGAAAGTTTGTCGGACAACACCGCGAGTCTTTGGTGCCAGGAAATCGCGGGCGGTGGAGTCGCGATCAATGCGTGGCTCGCGTCGAAGGGGTTTTCGGCGACGCGGGTGAATTCACGCACGACCGGTCGCGAGAAGGACCGCGAAGCTTGGGGCTGGGGACAAACCACGCCGCGCGAGATGGCGGAGCTCTTGGCGTTGGTGCGGGCGCGGAAGGCCGTGTCGGCCGGAGCGGATGCGTACGCGGAACGCGTCTTGAGTCGGAGTTGGTGGACGGACGAAGCGCTGTCCTCGCTGCCGCCTCACATCCACGCGATGTCGAAACAAGGCGCGGTCAACGCGTCGCGTTCCGAAGTCGTGCTCGTCGACGCGCCGACGGGGGCGTTCGTGCTTTGCGTGATCACGAAGAAGCAGAAGGATCAGTCGTGGGAGCCGGGCAACGCGGGCTTCCGACTCCTTCGCTCCGTGACCGCTTCGTGTTGGGCGCATTTCGCCCCGTCCGATCCGTATCCTCCCGCTCTCGGTGGGCCCACGTGGCCCTAGGCGATCCGCTTGCCTATTCGTTCATGTAGACGGGAGTGAGTAAGCGCGCGAGCGCCGCGAGAATGTCGTCGCGTCGTTCCGGCTCCGAAAGGTGGATCTGGAAGTTCTGCGTGTGACCGATTTTTCCCCGATGGTGCATCACGCCCTTGATCATATCGGGGTTCGCGTCGGGTGCGACCTCGATGCGTACGTGTTGCGGCGCGTTGCTCATGTCTTTGGCCTTGAACGCGGTGAGCGAAATGAGTTTGATGCCACGGACACGAATCACTTCGCGGAAGGCGGTTTGAACTTCGGAGGGGAGATCGTCCAACGATCGGATCGCCGTGCCCCAAATGTTGTGATGGGATTTTTCGGAGGTCACCCCCACGTTCAACGGCGCGGGTGAAATCCACGCGGCGGCCACTGCGTCGGAGTCCGCCGTCGCCGATCGGCGAGCCGGCTTTTCTTCGCTCATGCGCGCGCGCCACACGTCACGCACCTTTTGCGAACTCTCGGTGAAATCGGGGTCGCTGTCTCCACGGCGTATCGAAGCGCGATCGAGAGCGCGCAGAACCGCGTCGGCGATCCCCTGCGTTTGGATCTGTTTCTCGCGACCCGAGTGCGGAGGCGCGGCCTCCGGCTGGATCTCTTCGAGAATGTCCGCGAGGATCATCGGTGGGAAGGTGACGTCGTCGACACCCGCGGTGTTGCACGCCTGTCGGATGGATTTCATGAGCAGCGTCCGGCGGAACGTCGTTTCGCGACCGTTCTTCTTGACGACCGTCATGTCTTCGTAGTCGTTTTCGAACAGCGCGTGAAGGATCTTGATGCCGTCCGGAACGGTGGCCTCCCAACCGTCGCAGTAGTGGGCGAGGATGGGGTTCTTGGTCGGAGCCGGATCGACCATGACGACGACTTTGCCCTTGGTGCGTGCAAGGACCACGCCGATGGCGGTCCCGAGGGACGGTTTCCACATGTTCGCCAAGACTGCGTCGCAACGCTCGATGTCCTTGCGGTCCTGCGTCACCTTTTTGGACGTGTAGGCGTCTTCGCCGACGTTGCTGTCGAGAGGATCGACGAACCGGAACATGTCGGAGTACTTCCGCTTCACGTCGTCGCGCCATGCGCGCTTTTCGGCATCCGTACATCCGCTGATCGGACCCGCGAGATAGACGGTGGGTATCGGCTTGCTCATGGCGGTGTTGTACATCCGTTTCCCGGGATGTGACGCATCTTGCTCAGGAGCGTCGTGCGCTAGGATGTCGCCGTCGCGGGAACGGGAGCCCCTGCGACGCTCGGCCTCGAAGATGATGGAAGTCCGCAATACCGCGAAGAAGATCCGTCTTTTCGTGGCGACGATCGTCGTCGGGGCCGTCGCATCGGCTCAGTTCGTCGGACCTTCGACGACGGCGCCCTGTTACGTCCTCCCCGGTCCGATGTTGCCTGCCGGGGCGGTGCATACGACCGCGATGCTTACGGCGGGCGAAACCGTCGGTGGTTACAAACTCGTCGGCCTTCCCGACGGCATGGGTGTTCTCGGTACGACGACGTCGGCGACGTTGTTCGTGACGCACGAGATCGGGCCGCTGAGCGGCGCCGTCAGAGCCCATGGGTATCCGGGCAGTTTCGTGAGCCGTTGGGAGATCGATCCGACTACCTTCGCGTTCACCTCGGGGCGTGACCACGCGCAGGCTCCGACGGATGTTTCGATCTTCAATCGCGTCGCCCTGAACTGGGCGCCGGTGTCGACGTACTTCGGGCGCCTCTGTTCCGCGGATCTCCCCGACGTGGGCGCGTTCTTCCACAACGGTGTCGGCACGACCGCGCGGTTGTTCCTCTCGGGGGAGGAAGCCGCCACCTACCGCGCCTTCGCGCACGTCGTGAGCGGGCCCGATACGAACAAGGTGTTCGAGTTGCCGCACCTCGGGCAGTGCAACTTCGAGAACGTGTTGGCGTCCCCGCATCCGCAGCAGAAAACAGTCGTTCTCTGCCCCGACGACTCCGGGGGCGTCTTCGCTCCCAACGGTCAGACGAGCGAGATGTACATGTACGTCGGCATGAAGTCGGTGGCGGGGAACGACATCGAACGCGCGGGACTCGTCGGCGGAACGCTTTACGGTCTCAGAGTGACGCAAGGCGGCGTCGTGGTGCCGAATGAAACGAATCTCTACGGGGTAGGCATCGGTACGTTCTCGTCGAACGCGCAGTTTGAATGGGTGAACCTCGGCGATGCGTCGACGTACACGGCGCCGACGCAGCAAGCGCTCTCCACGGCGGCGAGCCTCATGCGTTTCCAACGTTTGGAGGATGGCGTGTGGGACCCGCGCCCCGGATACCAAAACGACTTTTGGTTCGTCACACCCGCGCAGATGACCACTCAAAGTCGGCTTTGGCGGTTGCGGTTCAACGACATCACGACACCGGAACTCGGAGGAACGATTTCCATCGTGCTCAACGGCACCGAAGGTTATCGGATGCTCGACAACCTCACGATGGACGTCCATGGGCGTATCCTCATGTGCGAGGACCCCGGTGTCGACGCGCGTATCGGCAAGATCTGGATGTACGACACCGTGAACGGCACGTTGATCGAGGTGGCCGCGGGCAACCCGGCGGTGTTCGATCCACTCGTGCCGGGATTCTTGACGGACGACGACGAACTATCCGGAATCGTTCCCGCGTTCGATCAACTCGGTGACGGGTGGTACTTCCTGAATGCGCAGGCCCATTACGCGCACCCGGATCCGGAGGTCGTGAAGGGTGGGCAATTGCTCGCGATGTACGTGGATCCGACGTTGGGTCGCACGTTCGCCACATGGACGACGTCGCCGGCGGGTCCGGGAACGGTCGTGCTGCACCATCGATTCGGTACGCCCAATGCGGCGGCCTTTACCGCGTTGTCGGTGATGCGTGGTGCGTATCCGAACGGATGGTTCTTCGGCCTCGATATCGCGTTCGCGGATTTGATCTATCAGGCGAATAGCGGCGAGCCGTTTCTCGTGACGCTCGACGCCGACGGCGCGTGGTCGAGCCCCACCTACGCCACGTCGTTCTCCGGAGTCACGTTCTACGCCGTCGGCATCGACGACATCTATGCGTCGCCGCCGCGTCCGTCTCCGGTGTTCGGCTACACGATTCCGTAGTCCAGCGGGCATTGATCCCGACCACGGAAGCCGACGTCTCAACAGCCCCTTTACCGCGTGCTGATCGCG
The DNA here is from genome assembly GCA_017853435.1 of Planctomycetota bacterium. Classification (GTDB taxonomy): domain Bacteria; phylum Planctomycetota; family CAIWVZ01; genus CAIWVZ01. The sequence goes on from JAFMJN010000035.1 coordinate 16,626, forward strand.
CCATGACCCACGGAACGTGTCTCAACACCGCCTTCATTCTTCGATCACGGCGCCTCCATCGTCGTCTCTTCGCTTCTTGTCTCGACACCCATCAATCACCAACGCTCCTCACCGATCCTGAGCTCGCGTACTCGCGAAGTGTCTCGCGAGTGCGGCGATCTTGACGAAGAAGGAGTCTCCGATGTCGATGAAGATGTTGAAGGGAGCGGTGGTGATGGTTGCCGCCGCGATGACCGCCAGCGCGCAGTTTCAGGGGCCGAGCACCACGGCGCCGTGTTTCATGATTCCCACCGCGGGTCTTCCCACGGGTGCGGTGCAGACCGTCGCCCTGTTGACCGTCGGGGATACGGTCGGAGGATACCGTCTCGTCGGGCTGCCGGACGGCATGGGAGTGTGGGGGGATGCCTCGGCCGCAACCATCACCGTCGCCCACGAGATCAATTCGGCACTCGGCATCAACCGAGCGCATGGATCGAAGGGTGCCTTCGTGAGTCGCTTTCAGTTCGACCCGGCCACGAAGGCGGTCACCGCGGGGCGTGATCACAACACGTCGGCATCGGACGTCCGAACGTTCGACCGAACGGCGGGAACCTGGTCCGTCGGTACGACGCTGTGGAATCGGTTCTGCTCCGCCGATCTCGCTGCGCCGACGGCCTATGCCTACAACGGACTGGGTACGTCCGCGCGGATTTTCCTCGCCGGCGAAGAGGCCGGATCGACGGGACGGGCTTTCGCGCACGTGATGACGGGCCCCGAGACCAACGCGTCTTGGGAGCTTCCTCACATGGGACAATGCTCGTTCGAAAACCTCGTGGCCTCGCCGTTCCCGCAAGCGAAGACCGTCGTGATGGGGCTCGAC
>JAFMJN010000230.1 GCA_017853435.1 Planctomycetota bacterium
TCGCCGAAGCGATTGTCGAACGTGGCGCGTCCCGTCGCCGCGTGATGCGCGGACATCGTCGGTTCCCGCATGGCGACCGGCCGTGTGGCTCCGGCGCCGAGTTCGACGTGGGCGGGGGAGAGTCCACCGTAGGGATCACCTTCGAGGCCTCCCGTCAGGAGGATGCGTGTGCCGCGGCGCGCGGCGGCCACTAACGTTCGTGCCGCGTCTTCGTCGAGCACTTCGGGGGTCGGAACGACGACGAGACGGTGGCGCGTCAACAGGGCGACACCCGCATCGGTCGGAGACAGCGTCCACTCGGAATATGCCTTCGGAACCACGCCGAGGTCGTAGGCGAGAGTCCGAACGACGCGTTTGACGGCGAGGAGTTTCTCCGGTCGCCCGAGGAAGAGGCGACTATGCGGGATGACGATCGCGACGTCCGACGGTCGGGCGTCGCCGAGGTAGGGAGCCACGGCGTTCCAGAATCGGGCGTGGGTGCGCGATACACGCGCTTCGGGCTTCATCGAGCCGTCGGGCCGCACGAATCCGATCACGGATTCGTTGTCGATCGGCATGAAGGGGTTCACGTTCCACGCCCACTGCACGACGCCGCAGGCTCCGCCCGCGAACGACCATGCGTACTTGCGCTCGAGGAGCCGTGCCGCGTCTTCGGGGGTGCGGAGGGGGCGACCTTCGGAATCCTCGGCCCGCATCAATCCCGATTCCTGGACGAGACTCGGGATGTCCGCCTTCGTCACGACCGCGTCGAAGAGTAGATCGTCGTTCTGCCACCAGTTGTGCAGCGAGGTGTAGTCGAGCGAGCCCGCCATCAGCAACTGGGACGGTCGTACGTCGGTCCCGCCTTCGTCTTGTCCGAGGGTGACGAGCGCGCGCGGTGCTTTGGGGTTTTCGGCGGCACGGATCACGTCGCGCAGTGCGGCGGCCCATCGCGCGACGACGGTGTTGGTGAAGCGTCCGAAGTCCACCGCCTTTCGCGGCAGTTTGCCGTCGCGCACCATCGCCCATGCGAGGTCTTCGACGCGCGGGACGTCGAGACCGGCCGTCGCGGGATCCTGCCACCGCGCCCGGATGCGTTCCGGACTGTCTCCGCTCCAACGGGTCGCGATCCAGTCGTTCCATGCCGCCTTTTCGTGGCGATCGCCGATCGGACGATGCGTCCATAGTTGGTCGGGCGGACAGTAGGACGGTTCGTTGATCAGGTCCCAATGAACCCACCCGTTGTCACGGAAGCGGGACACGAACGCCGAGATGAGCGCCGATTGTCCTTCGAGAGCGCGCGGGTCGAGATAGGGGTGCGATCCACCGAACAACGGAGGGGTGAACGCGAAGAAGTTGAAGCACACGACGATGTCGTTGCGGGCCGCGACCTGAACGTAAGCCTCGAGGGCGTCGAGGATGGATGGATCGACGGCCCCCGAATCGAGCATCGCGCGTTGCCACGCGGTCCAAAATCCCGTGCGGACGTAGTTGACTCCTTCGGACTTCATCCACGCGAAGTCGGCTTCCCAACGCGCGGGATTCGGTTCGAAGAGGAACTTCCGGTGGATTTCGGAATCCATGTAGGTCGTTCCGACCACAGGCCACGGACGGCCGTCTTTCGTCAACCAATCCCGAGAGGCGCCGACCACGGGTGCCCGCGCGCGCAAGGCCGCGTCGCGCACTTCGTAGCCCGTTTCGATCGATTCGGGATCGACGCCGTCCGCCGAGATGCGCAGAGCGTGGAGTCCGGGCTTCGTACCGGCCGGAAGACCGAGTGTGCCCCACATCCATTCGCCTCCGCGAAGGACGACGGGAATGGGTGTGGCGTTCGGGTCGCTGCGGTCGACGACACGGGCGGTCACTTCCGCGGGAAGGGTGCGACCGGGGCGGTGGAGCGAAATCCGGAGTGTCGGGCCCGTCCCGGGTTCGACGATCACCGGGGAAACGATCGCGTCGAGGCGCATGGCTCCGCGCGCGGCCCTGCCGACGAGCGAGACGACCGTATCGGTCGGGAGCGGACGATCACCCGTCCAGAAGACCCAGCGACCGCCCGCCGCGTCGCCGCGCAGCCGATCGATCTCGAAGAGCGGCGTCGCCGTCGGTCGCCCTTCCGCGTCGAGCACCTGAACGATGGGACGGAGCAGCGCGTCGCGTGGCCCCGACGTCCCGTCTTCGTCCTTGAAGTCCTTTTTCGTCGTGAAACGAACGGTCAGCGTGTAGGCGGTGGAAATCGTCGGAATGGGATCGGCGAAGGCGCGATCGACCCCCGTCATCGTTCCTTCGGCGGGAATCCGTTCTCCCGGTCCGATCAAAAGATCGTGCTGCCATGCGGGAGTGTCGCCGTCGACGAGCTTCGGGACGCCCTTGGCGTCGAGGGCCCACGCCTCGCTGAGCGGATTACCGTCGAGGAACACGGCGTGACCGCCCGCCATGAGGAATGCACGAAGCGCCGGCCACGTTTCGAGAAGGAAGTGCGATCCGGAGGGGAGGACCACGACGTCCACGGCGGAGCGACGCAATCCGGTGTTCACCGCGTCGGCGGACGTCCAGACCGAAGTCGGCCACCGGGACGCGAGCGCATCGGCGAGTCCGGGGGCGTAGGCGGTCGGAATGCCGGTGACGGCGATCAGGCCGATACGCGGGGGCGGCGCGACTTGTCCGTCGAGCGGCGCGACGAGGCACGATGCCAACACGGCGAAAAGGAAGGCGAATCGCATGGCGACATTCTATGACCCACGGGCGTGGTCGCGGGGTTCGCCTAGAATCCGGGCATGTCGACGCGTCTCCTTTTCAGCGTGCTCGTCTTCGCTTGCGCGGTCTTCGGTCAGCGCAAGACTCCGGAACTCGTCCCGACCGCGTTGCTCAAGCGCCTTCGCGAGGGGGTTTCCGCGGTGGCGGAGGTGCGTCTCCCGCCCGCGGAGGAGCCCGTTCGGATCGAGTCGTTGGACCCGCAGGGGCGTCCCATCGACACCGTCGTCGGTCCGCGAGGATCGGACTCGCGGGTCTTCGTCGGCGTCGGTGACGCCTCGCAAGGGGTCGTCACCGGACGCATCCGCGTCCATCTTCCCGGCGGTCCATGGGAAGCGGACGTGCGTGTGAGCGGCGCCGACCCCGGTTGGGTCATGCATCTGAACCCCGGATTCCACTACGACCCCGTGTGGTGGAACACGCAGGCGGATTACGCCGAACACGGTGCGCGGCTCGAAGGACATCAAGGGCCGGGCATCACGCTCGTCGAGGAGTACCTCGCGTTCCTCGAACGTGAACCCGCGGCGAAAGCCGTACTGCATCAGTTGCCGTACGTGAAGACGTTTCTCGAAGCCAAGCCGCGTCGTCGCGCCGAACTCCTCGCAGCCGTCGCGGCGGGGCGCATGGTGGCCGTCGGTGGTTCCTACAACGAGTTTTCGTCGACGTTGATCGGCCCCGAAGCGTCGCTGCGCAATCTCGCCTCCGGCAGCCGCTGGACGGAAGAGATGTTCGGCGGCGCTTCGGACACGACCTGGCAGTGCGACGTCTTCGGGCACGACCCGTCGTTCCCATCCTTGATCGCGGGAGCGGGCAAGAAGTTCACCGCGTTCGCCCGTGGTCCGTTCCACCAGTGGGGCGTCCTTCACGAACTCGCGGGCGGTGCCCGCGGCGGTATGAACTTACCGAGCGAATTTTGGTGGATGGGGCCGGACGGCAAGCGCGTGTTCACCCACTACATGCCGGGGCACTACGGGTACGCCTATGCGCGCCTCGCCCGCGGACGCAACGACGCCCCGGCGTTCGAGCGCGCCGAGACCATCGTCGGGACGATGTTCGAAGATTTACGCGGGATGGCGCTGACGCGTCACATCATGCTGCCGATGCACGAGGACTTCGTACGACCGCTACGCGGCCTCGGCGAACTCGTCGAACGTTGGAACGCGAAGTGGGCCTCGCCGACGCTCGTCATCGACGCACCGAAGGACTTCTTCGCCGCCGTGATGAAGGAGGTGGAGGAGCGCAAGATTCCCGTGCCGACGATCTCGCGCGACATGAACCCGATCTACACGGGTTGCGGGGTGTCGTTCATCGACCTCAAACTGGCGCA
>JAFMJN010000231.1 GCA_017853435.1 Planctomycetota bacterium
ACTCGGCGGAACGTCTCTCGGCGATTCGTGCGCGTGCCGATCGTCGTCGACGGGTGCGTGACGCGCTGACGACGACCAAACACGCGGGTAAGTCGTGGTTCGATCGTTTGCGATCCGTCGACGTCGCCCTCGACGATGCGCTTGCGCACGTCGATCCGCATCTGGTCGCCGAACTCGACGCTTCGGATCGGGAAAACCTTCTCATCGAAGGGCGCTACGCCGGGTATCTCGAACGCGAGCGCGAGAGTCGGCGTCGCGACGTGGCGTCGATGGGGCGTGCGATCCCCGAGGGATTCGACTTCGCCGACGTCGCGCAGCTGCGCTACGAGGCACGGGAGAAGTGGAGCCGTGCGCGCCCGCGCACGGTGGAGCAGGCCGCACGCCTTCCGGGGATTTCGCCCGCCGACGTCACGTTGCTCTTGATCCATCTCGCCCGGACGGACGGTCCCGAAAGAACGTCGGCCGAGTCACCGGAGTGACTCGGCCGAGTGCCTTGAGAGGGATTTGAACCCACAAGCCCAAAAGAGGGCACTAGGACCTGAACCTAGCGCGTCTGCCAATTCCGCCATCAAGGCAAGGGTCGGTATTATGGAATTTCGGCGGGGACGATTCAACCGGGGGCCGTTTCCTTCGTAAAGTTCCGTTGGAGTCCCGTTGCTCATGTCCATCGGCGGCAAGGAAAATCCCGAAAACGCACGCGTGATCGCCCGCAATCGGCGGGCGAGCCACGATTTCCATCTCGAGGAAACCCTCGTGTGCGGGGTCTCTCTGCTCGGTTCCGAAGTGAAGGCGCTCCGCAACTCGCAGGTTTCGTTCGAGGAGGCGTACGCCCGACTCGAGGACGGCGAGTTGTGGCTTTTGAACCTTCATATCCCCGAATACCAGGGGTCGTCGTACATGAATCACGAGGTGCGCCGCCCCCGGAAACTTCTCGTAAAGAAGAAGGAACTCGCGAAGCTCATGACGCGAGTCGACAACAAGGGGAAGACGTTGGTGCCCCTGCGGTTGATGTTCAATGCGCGTGGGTTGGTGAAGGTCGAGATCGCCGTCGCCATGGGCAAGCAAGCGCACGACAAGCGTGACGCCATCCGTAAGCGCGAAGATCAGCGAGACATCGCCCGGGCGATGGGGCGACGTCGCTGACACGGACGGCTTTTCCCGCCGGACTTTCGTTTTCGGAAAATCGGCCAACGGACGGCGCGGGATCTTCGTAGGATGAGAAGGCCACCCGTGTGGTGGTGCTCGTGCTCAGGGGGCGACTGGACTTGACCGGTGCTTTCCGGGCGATGTGGCGCGCCGAGGTCGCACCGAGGCCTCGTTAAACACGGTGCAACTTGTAGTCGCGAACAGCAACTACGCCCTCGCGGCCTGATTTAGGCCCGACATCGACCGGCTGCGCCCGCACGGCCGGACCCGATGCAAACTGCGGGCTGGTCCCCGACTCCCGTCGTTGACGTAAGGGACGAGAACCGAAACGGCACCTCGGCACTTCGCCTGTCCTTCGGAGGCGTGCCGAGTACCAAAGACGGACTACGCGCGTAGAAGCATCGTCAGGCGGCTCTCGGGACGCGGGTTCGATTCCCGCCGCCTCCACTTTGAAAGCCCTCGGCCCTCACGGGCCGGGGGCTTTCTTTTGGAACCTCTCGCCGATCGCGGCCGCGGCGCCTGCGGCCGCCCAAGCCAGAAACACAGGTCCGTAGTTGGGGCTTGTCGTTTGTGAACCGCACACCACGACGATGGACCCGATGCAACCCATGGCCATCCCCGCGAGAAACTGAAAAGGCGCCATGTCCGGCTCCGGGTTCCTCCGCCGATGCTCTTCGAGAAACTTCTTGAGCGGCGCCATGAAGTTTCCGTATGCGACCAGCATGGCGGGCGAGAGCGAGTGTTCGTCGGCGCGCGCGCGGAACCACTCGATCAGCACTTGGTTCCAGAATGCCGTCGCTGCGACGAGGGCGACGAAAGCGAGCAACAGGCACAACCCCCCGATGAAGGGCACGGCGTCTTTTGCTTTGAACCCGACCCATAGAAACCCCATGGCGGGGATCAAGATGATCGCGAGGGAAACGGAAGAGACGAGCCACCAAACGATCGACTGCCCGATGAGCCCCCACTCTCCGAGGTAGGCGAGCCAAACGACGCCGATCAACCAAACGAACGTCGCGAGGATCAATAGGGGAGCCGACAGAAGGGACATCACGAAGAAAAAAAACGAGAGAACGTGTCTCATGGTGATTTCGCAGGAAGGCATCGACAATCCGAGCCGCACCCTTCGCTACGCTCTCCACGTCCTCCGACGCCCGCAATAAGATGCGTCGGGAAATTCACGTTTATGACACGAATCGTTCCGAGTGCGACGGAGGTCCGACATGCATGACGTCGGATTGATCGCGACGATCGCCGCCGCGTTCGGATTGGCGTTGGTTCTCGGCCTTTTGGTCAGGCGGGTCGGGATGCCGCCGCTCGTCGGCTACCTGCTCGCGGGGGTGGCGATCGGCCCCGCGACTCCGGGGTTCGTCGGCGACGTCGGGCTGTCGCGACAACTCGCCGAGATCGGCGTCATGCTGCTCATGTTCGGAGTCGGCCTTCACTTCTCCGTCAAGGATCTGATGGAAGTGAAGCGCATCGCGGTGCCCGGAGCGATCGTTCAGATCGTCGTGGCGACGCTTCTCGGTGCCGGGGTCGCCCACCTCTTCGGCGCTCCGCTCGGCGAAGCGCTTCTTCTCGGACTCAGTTTGTCCGTCGCAAGCACCGTCGTGCTGCTTAGAGGTCTCGAAACGGTGGGGCTTCTGTCGTCGATTCAAGGCAAGATCGCCGTCGGTTGGCTGGTCGTCGAAGACCTCGTCATGGTGCTCGTGCTCGTCTTGCTTCCGGTCGTCGTCGGTGCCGGTGGTGCGTCGGACTCTTCGGGGTTTGTTTGGGCTGTGGGCGGGATCTTGGTCAAGGTCGTCGGCTTCATCGCGTTCATGATGTTGGTCGCGCGTCGGGCGTTGACATGGCTGCTCCAACGCGTCGCGGCGACCGGTTCGAACGAACTCTTCACCCTCGCGGTCGTCGCTTCCGCGGTGAGCGTCGCGTTCGGTGCGGCCGAATTGTTCGGAGTGTCCTTCGCCCTCGGAGCGTTTTTCGCGGGCATGGTGATGCGCGAATCCGAGTACAGCCATCGCGCGGCCCACGATTCGCTCCCGCTGCGCGATGCGTTCTCCGTTTTGTTCTTCGTGTCCGTCGGAATGCTGTTCGAGCCGGACGTGCTTTGGACCTCGACCACGCAGGTGATCGCGGTCGTCGCCGTCATCATGGTCGGAAAATCCCTCGCGGCCGTCGCGATCGTGCTGCTCTTCGGCTATCCCGTGGCGACGGCCCTCACGGTGGCGGCCGGGCTTGCGCAGATCGGCGAGTTCTCGTTCATCCTGACGTCCCTGGGGGTCGAAATCGGGATTCTCTCGCGGCATGTTCAGAGTCTCGTGCTCGCGGGCGCCATCGTCTCGATCGCGCTGAATGCGTTCGTTTTCGGGTCGATCGGTCCCGTCAGTCGACGTTTGATCGCATGGTTCCCGGCGTTGAAGCGTGGCGAAGGCGCCACCGAAGTGCGTGCGGTACTTCCGGCACCGGACGCTACCCGAAATGCCGAGGGCGCCGTCCTCATCGCCGGAGGAGGGCGTGTCGGCACCGGCGTCGCCGCGGCCGTCACAGCGGCGGGGAAGGCCATCACGATCATCGACGCCAATCGTGAGCGGGCGGCCTCGTTCGCCGAGCATGGTTGGCGCGCCGTGGCGGGAGATGCGGGGGATCCGGCGACCTGGACCGCGTCGGGGTTGGATCGCGCGAGCGCGGTGGTGGTCGCCATTCCCGACGTCGTCACGGCCCGTCGCGCCGTGACGGTCGTGCGCGCACTTCGTTCCGACGTCCCCGTGGTCGTTCGTGTCCACGGAGACGAACAGGCCGCCCTGTTCGTCGACGACGGCGTCGGGGTTTTCCACGGGGATCAGGAACTCGCGCGCGGAATGGCCGCTCGCGTACTCGCCGATTTGCGAGGCGTTCCGACGTAAC
>JAFMJN010000232.1 GCA_017853435.1 Planctomycetota bacterium
TCCGCCGACGTGTCCCTCAACGTCCCGCGCCGCAGGGGTTTCCGTCGAGGACGTCCATCCCGCGCACGCACGAAGTCGGGTTCGCGTGGCGGAAAGACGCGTGATTCCCTAAACTGCGCTCCGCGCGGATCGTCCCCGCGTGCGACCCGCACGGTCGCTTTTTCGCGGCCGATCCCGAGGAGTTCACCATGAAGTTCCGCATCGCCGCCGTTTTCGGCGTCGTCGCGTCGCTCGTCGCCGCACAAGGCGTGCTGACGTATCCCGACGTCTTCTACTACAAGTTCAACGAGGGCTCCGGCCAACAGGTCGTGAATCACGCGATCCCGGGCGGCGCGCTTTACCAGCCGACGTTCGAGAACGCGAATCCGCTTCAGTGGGACAGCACGACGCCCGCGCTCGGCGGATCCGCATGGAAGCCCGCCGGATTGAATCGACTGCTTTCGAACGGACCGACGAAGATCAACCAGTCGTACACGATCGAATGCTGGTTCAAGACGCCCGCGGCCTACGTGTCGGGGAATCTGCAGCGTTTGTTCGGAGACTATTCGGTGTCGACGTTCCGCGCCTACATCGGCTTCTACGGGCCGGGCGCCTACTACCTCGGCGGCAACGTCGGATCGCCCGCCTTGTGTGCAGGGTGCACGACCGCTCAAGCGTCCGCCGGGGTTTCCGCGAACGTCTACGATGGAAATTGGCATCACCTCGCACTCGTCTTCGATCAAACCGCGGGCACGCTGACGTCCTACGTCGACGGCAACGTCGATCTCTCGAAGACGGGGGTCATCGCGGGGACGGTCGCGGGTACGAACTTCCAACTCGGCGGTGTGGTCGGTGCCGGAACTCCGGTGACCGGAACCATCGACGAGTTCCGTTGGTGGGGAGAGGCGCGTTCGCAGGCGCAGATTCAGGCGTCGATGTCGACCGAGCTCATCCCTCAGGTGACGAACGCCGCGTTCTACGCGACGACCCGTACGGGTAACGCTCCTCTGCTCACCACGTTCAAGAACACGTCGAGCACACCCGTCGCGGGAGGGTTGACCTACGCGTGGGATTTCGAAAACGACGGAATCGTCGATTCGACGCTCGCCGAACCCTGTCACGTCTATCTGAACCCCGGCATCTACACGGTGTCGTTGACCGTGACCGACGCCGCGTCGGGGACGTCCACCGCCACGTCGGCGAACTACGTCAACGTCGGTGCCGCGGGCTTCACGCTCGCGACGTGCGGGCAAGGCTCCATCTTCATCGGTGCGCCGCCGCCTCCTTCGGGATGGGCGGAAGGATTCACGCTCGTGTCCTTCGAAACGAGCGCTCCGAAGGGGACGGGTTTGTTCTTCGGCATCAATCCCGATTCATTCACGATCTTCGGCATCACCGTTCCCGCGGGGCCGGGTAATCCGTTTCACTTCGTGAACGTGGGAATCCCGTCGCTCTATCCGGACGCGCCCTTCACGGCGCCGGCCGGAGCCGTGTCGGGCCTCGTCGGCCTGACCATGGACGCCGTCGTCGTCTACCGCGACGCGATCGGCGGCATCATCAATTGGACCAACGTCGCGCGCGTGACGTTCTGAGGAGGCCACCCAAATGAAACGCTTGATCTTTTCGGTGTTCCTCGTCGTCGCGACCGCCGTTCACGGACAGACCTTCACGAAGTCCCTCCCGGCGAACTACGACACGCTCGACGGCAACTACGCCACGAGTTTCCCGTTCAGCACGTTGAATCAGACCCGTTGGCAGTGGTTCTACGACTGGACGCAGTTCTACCATCAATGCCCGCAGACGCTGCTTCAGATCGACTTCCGTCGGTCCACGGGCGCGCTCTTCGGCGGCGGGACGTGGAACAACGTCACCATCAAGATGTCCTCGCTCCCCGGCGACCATCTCGCGGCGTCCAACACGTTCGCGAACAACGTCGGCGCGGACGCGGTCGTCGTGTACAGCGGACCGTTGACGCTCGCTCCGTTCGCGGGGACCACGCTCCCCACCGGAACGCCCGCTCCGTGGCTGCTCAACATTCCGTTGCAGGTTCCGTTCGAATTCGACCCGACCCGTCGCAAGGATCTTTGTGTCGACGTGACCGTCACCGGCACGCCCACGTCGAGCCCCGGGTTCATTCTCGACGGCCAGTTCCCGACTCCGTTCGGTGGGCGCGTGGGCAACGCGTCGGCGAGCGGTGCGACCGCGCTCACGGGCGATACGGTGAACTTGGACGCGGTGCCGATCATGAACCTCACGTACCAACTCGGTGCGTCGACGAAATTCAACATGACGGCTCTGACGCAAGGGCTCGGGGTGGGCGACCTGTTCCTCGGAGCGTCGAACGTCCCCGCCGGAACGGTCGTCGGATTCACGTTGATTTCCGCCACGGCGTCGCCGATTTTCGGAAAAGGCCCGGCGTTCGGCATCATGCCCGATCCGCTGACCTTCTCGATCTTCACGCTGCCGCCGTCCTTCGGGAATCCGCTGGCGTGGACCTATCCCGCTCTCGGCGTCGCGTACCCCGATGCACCCGTGACGTTGCCTCCGGGCGCGGCGTCGTTCCTCGCCGGTCAAACGTGGGATTTGGTCACCGTCGCCTTCGATCCGTCCTTTTTCGTGCTCGGCGTGACGGCGCCGGTGCAACTCGCCTGGTAGAGCGCGTCGTCGCGACGGCGTGTGCCGCGACCCGAAACCCGTCCGATGCGGCGGGTTCCGGGTCGCGCTTTTTTTCGACACGACCTCGGGTGTTCACGCCGATTCGTCGAAGGAGTTCGGTTCGCGGCGTCGATCACTCAACTTGGGAAGGGTGATAGAGTTACGTCATGCCGTTGGCCGTCATATCGAGTCCGGACGTCGCGACGACGGCCGCGGCCGTCGCCCGGGTTGAACGGGCGTTCCGACACGTCGGATACGGGGCGAGTCTCGCTACCGAGATCCACGATACGGTGACGGTTCTTCGGTTCCCTCGCGAGTGCCAACCCGCGCGCCAGCCCGACGTCGTTTCGGACGGCGTACTCCACACCTTCGGGTTCTTCGTCGCGGACGTCTCGGCGACGCGCCTCTTCGACGGTCTCGTCGCGGGAACTTCGGCCTTCGAACGGGTCGCCGCCACGCTCGACGGGCCGTTTCTGCTCGCCGCCGTGCGCCCATCGTCCGCATCCTTCGCGACCGATCGCATGGGTGCCTGCCACGCGTTCGAGGCCCGGGTCGGAGATGCCCACGTCGTGGCGTCCGCCGCGCTTCCGCTCGCGTGTGCCTCCGGCGCCGAGCTCGACCCCGTCTCCGTTCGCGAGTTTCTCGCGATCGGGACGGTCTTCGGAGATCGCACCCTGTTTCGCGGCGTCCGCAAGTTGAAGGCCGCTTCGGTGTACACGCTTCGAGACGGTCGACTGACCGAAGACGGAGCGTGGTGGAATCTCAGGTCGATCCTCTGGGATCGAATTTCGGACGGCACCCCCGAGCGACTCGCCGACGCGATCGTCCGCACGATGTCCCGCATCGGCTCGGTGGTGCACGAACCCGTTCTCGATCTGACGGGCGGTTTCGATTCGCGCGGACTGTTGGCGGCGGCGCTCGCCGCGGGGCTCGACATCAAGACCGTGACCAGCGGCGACGAGAGCAGCCGCGACATCTTGGTGGCGTCGCACATCGCGGGAGTGTTGGGGATCCCCCACATGACCGCGTTCACCGCAGGAGAGGGCAGTACCTACACCGAGAAGAACCTGTCCCGCGCCTTGAGGCTGTCGGACGGCGAGATCGACGTCTTCCTCGGGGCACCGGTCGCGGCGACCCAAGCGCGCTCGGCCCTGAACGGGACGGCGTCCATCCAAGGATCGTGCGGCGAGTTCTCCCGTGGCTACTGGTGGGATCTCGTCGCGGGCGGCGTGCGGGGGCGCGCGCCTCTCGATGCGCGTCACGTAGCCCGCCAACGCTTCGCACTCGACGATTCCGCGGATGCGTATTTGGCGGAGAAGGAGGGCAGCCTCGTCGATCACTTCGCGCGCGAAGTCGAAACCGTCCTCGCCGACGTGAGGGATCTGCCGACGG
>JAFMJN010000233.1 GCA_017853435.1 Planctomycetota bacterium
GGCATCGGTTCACCCGGGCGGTCTTCGCCGTTCGGATCCGCCTGCGGCGGGCGCGGCGGACGTTCGCCGCCGGGCTGGCCGGGGCCGCGTCCGGGGCGATTCGGGCGGGACGACGGGCGTTCGCGCGGGTCTTGGCCCGGGTTGCGGCCGTCCGGACGTTCGCGCGGATCTTCGGTCTGCGGGCGCCCGGCATCGGGGCGACGGCGGCCGCGGGGACGCTCACCGGGGTCCTGACCACCTTGGCCGGGGCGCGGCGGTTGCGGAGCCGGATCCTGCGCCACGGCGGTCACCGCGAAGAAACCCGCGCAAAGCGCGGCGAGAATGACGGAACGGGAACGGGTCATCGGGCCTCCTTGTCCGGGCGAACCCCGCCGAAACGTCGGCGGGTGCTAGGGTCGACCCTCGGCACACCCGGGGGTTTCCATGTCGCTCACCGATGTTGAACGCTCGATCTGCTCCCATGTTTCGGAGCCGGACGAACTTCTTTCCCGCCTACGCACGCTGGTCGAGATCCCGTCGCCCTCGCGCGACAAGGAGGGGGTCGATGGGATGGTCGACGCGCTGGAACCGTTTTTCACGGATCTCGGCTTCAAAACCGGGGTTGTGGTGACCGGAACCGAGGGCCGACACCTCGTCGCGCGGCTTTTCGGGCAAGGGCCTCGGATCCTCCTGATCGGACATACCGATACGGTTCACCCCAAAGACGGGGGATTCTCCGGGCTCACCGTTTCCGACGACGATCCCGACCGTGCGCGGGGTCCCGGGGCGGCGGACATGAAGGGTGGGATCGTCGTGATCCTCAGCGCGCTCGAAGCACTGGCGCGCGCCGATCGCCTCGCCGGGCGTTCGATCACGGTGCTGCTGACGGGTGACGAGGAAATCGGATCGACGACGTCGCGGGAGATTCTCGAAGGAGAGTCTTCGGAGGCGGATCTCACGCTGGTCTTCGAATGTGGACGCCCGACCGAGGACGGCGGCTCGACGTTCGTCACCGCCCGTCGCGGCATGGGCCGCATGGAACTCGTCACGAAGGGCGCGGCCGCGCACACGGGATGGGGAGGCGGAGCCAGCGCGATTCTCGACTTGGCGCACAAGGTCGTCGCGTTGCACGCGTTGAACGACGAGGGGCGCAACGTGAGCGTCAACGTCGGATTGATGCGCGGCGGTACCGCGGCGAACACCGTTCCCGCCGAAGCGACGATGACGATCGACTGGCGTTTCCCCGACGAAGCCACGGGCGAAGAACTCGACGAACTGATCACCGACATCGCGGCCGAGCCGATGCTGCGCGGACCGAGCGGGAAGGCCCTCGTGCGGTCGATGCCGAAGGCGCGTTGGTCGCGCCCGCCGATGACGCGAAACGCGGCGGTCGCGAAGGCCGCGACGCTCGTTGTGGAAACCGCGACGGATCTCGATCTCCGGATCTCCGAAGAATCCCGCGGAGGTTCGAGCGATGCCGTGTGGGCGGCCGCCGCGGGGAAATCCGTGGTGTGCGGGATGGGTGCGGTCGGCGACGGGATCCACACGCCGAACGAATGGGTGTCGCTGCGCTCGATCGGTGAACGGGCACGGCTCGCCGCGCTCGTGATCGACCGCGCCGCCGAGGGCGCGTGCGGGATCAGCCGAGCAGAAGCATCAGATCCGACAGACTGAGCGCGGACGCGCCGTCTTCGCCCGCGAGAAGTTTCGCGGCGAGGTCGCGCTTTCTTTCCTTCAACTCCTGCATGCGTTCTTCGACGGTGCCTTCGGCGACGAGGCGCACCGCGAAGACGGTGCCCTTGCGACCGATGCGATGCGCGCGGTCGATGGCCTGCGCTTCGACCGCGGGATTCCACCACGGATCGAGCAGATAGACGGTGTCCGCCGCGGTCAGGTTGAGGCCGTGGCCTCCCGCGCCGAGACTCGCGAGGAACACGCCGCAGCGCGGATCTTCCTGGAAGCGCTTCACGGGGGTCTCGCGGTCCTTCACGCTGCCGTCGAGCCACGCGTAGTCGACGCCCGCGGCGTCGAGTTTCGCGCGCACGATCGTCAAGAGTTTCACGAACGACGAGAACACGATCGCCTTGCGGCCTTCCTGACGGAGCTCGTCGAGGCCGTCGAGGAGGACGTCCAATTTTCCCGAGGGCGCGTCGGCGAGAGCCGGATCGACGAGGCCCGCGTGGGACGCCGCCTGTCGCAGCCGTGTCAACGCTTCCAACACGTGGAGCGCACGTGTGCCGTCGGCGCCGTCACCGACTCCGTTCGCCGTGTCGCGGGCGGCTTCGAGAACCTTCGCGTAGACGGCGGCCTGCTCGGCGGACAGCGCGCACGCGATCGTCTGTTCGATCCGGTCGGGGAGATCGGGAGCCACGGCTTCCTTCGTACGGCGGAGCACGAGGGGGCGAATCACGCGGGCCAAGGCCGCGCGGGTGCCGTCCGCGCGGGCGAGTTTTCCGAACGTCGCTTCGCGACCGAGCAGTCCGGGCGCGGCGAAACGGAACAGCGACCAGATTTCTTCGGCGCGATTTTCGACCGGAGTTCCCGACATCGCGATGCGACATCCGGCGTCGACGAGCGACGCGGCTTGGGAGTTCTGCGACGCGGAGTTCTTGACGGCCTGCGCCTCGTCGAGGATCGCGCGACGGAAGCGCACTTTCGACAACGCGTCGACGTCGCGCCGCAAAAGCCCGTAGGTGGTCAGGACGACGTCGGCGCCTTTGAAGTCGGTCCCGCGTTCATCCTTGCCGAGGTCGGCGTGAACGTGGAGGCGCAGCCCCGGAACGAAGCGCGCGGCTTCGCGCACCCAGTTGAAGACGAGCGATCGCGGAGCGACGACGAGATCGGGAGGGCCGTCCTTGCCCGCGCGATCGGCGAGCCACGCGAGAACCTGAACGGTTTTTCCGAGGCCCATGTCGTCGGCGAGGATGCCGCCGAAACCCGCGGCTTCGAGAGCCCGCAGCCATGCGAGTCCGCGCCGTTGATAGGGGCGCAGTTCGCCGGAGAACCCTTCGGGCGGCGCCGCGTCCGAAGGTACGAGCAACGATGCGAGGTGGCCGCGGACCTCCTCGAGAGCGTCGGTCGGGATTCCGGCGTCGGGAGATTCCGCGAGCACGGCGAGCACGGCGCCCTGCGTCTTCGAGAGACGGATGGCGTCGCCCTTGCGGGTGCCCAGTTCGTCGGCGAGCGCCAAGGCGCGGAGGGCTTCTCCGGGCAGGATGCCTTCGGATCCGTCCGGCAGAGCGATGGTCGTCTTCCCCTTGCGAAGGGCTTCGAGCACGCCCGGAAGGGGCATTTCCACACCGCCGAAGTCGACCGTGCCCGCGAGTTCGAACCAGTCGATGCCGGACTTGATCTTGACCGCGCCGCGTCGACCGCGTCGTTGCGATTTTCCGTCGAGGCGAACTTCGAATCCGTTGCGGAGGAGATGGTCGACCGCTTCTTCGAGCGTGCGGCCCGAGACGCGGAAGCGACCGAAACGATCGGGATCTTCGACGAGCCCCGCCGCCGCGAGGTCGGGGAGGCGGGCGGCTTCACGGTCGGGATCGCGAAGAAGTTGCCGACGTCCGGGGAGGTCGAGAATCAGGCACTTCGCACCGACGCCCGTGAGGATTTCGCCGCCGTAGCGCCAACCGAGCGACCCGGCCAATTCGCGGGATTCGCGCGCGAGCGTGAGGACGGGCACGGGTTCCGCGGCGACGATGGGCAACGGTTCGACGTCGCCCGGAAGCCACAGACGCGGAAGCGCTCCGAGTCCCGAGAGGCGCGCGAGGAAGGCGTCCACGCCGCCTTTCGGAACGGCGGGGAGGTCTTTTTTCGTCAACATCGCGAGCCAGTCACCCGAGTCGCGCGTCTCGACGGGGCCGATCACGCCACCGTGAACCAACCACGCACGGCGTCCGGTGATGACGAGTTCCGCGTCGCGCGTCGGGATCTCGGTGCCGTCCCGACGGAAGATGCCGCGGACCGGATGCCCGTCGTCGCCCGCGTCGTCGACGCGGATGATGAAGTCCGCGGGAGCGGA
>JAFMJN010000234.1 GCA_017853435.1 Planctomycetota bacterium
CACCGCAGGACGCCTTCCTGTTCTCGGAATCCTTGAGGTCGAACATCGTCTACGGCGCCCCGAACGCCACTCCGGAGCGGATCAAACACGCCGTCGAAGACGCGGGCCTCACCGAAGCCGTCGAGTCGTTCCCCGACGGACTCGACACGCTGCTCGGAGAACGCGGGGTCACGCTCTCGGGCGGACAACGGCAGCGCACCGCTCTCGCGCGCGCGATCCTGACCGAACCCAAACTGCTCCTGATCGACGACGGCCTCTCCGCCGTCGACGCGGACACCGAAGAACGGATCCTGCGCAGCCTCACCGTGCGATTGGCGGGCAAGACCGCCGTCATCGTGTCGCACCGCGTGTCCGCCGTGGCGGATCTCGATCACGTAATCGTTCTCGACGGCGGACGCATCGTCGAATCCGGAGCCCCGCGGGACCTCCTCGCTCGGGGCGGATCCCTCGCCGCCCTCGCCCGCCTTCAGCGCGACGCCGAAGCCTTGGCCGGAGGCGAATCCGCATGAGCGCCGACGCGGGAACCATCGTTCGTCCCCCAAAGCGCGTTCTTGCGCGCATCCTGGCCTTCGCGCGCCCCTACGCGGGCCGCCTCGCGCTCTCCGCACTCCTTCTCGCGATCCTCGCGGTGTCGTCGGCGTGCGTTCCGACGCTCGTCCGACGCGCGGTCAACGAATTCATCAAGCCAGCCATCGACGCACGCAGCGACGCATTCCCCGAAGCCGTCCTGTGGATCTCGATCGCGATTTTCGGCCTCGGAATCACGGGCATGCTCGCCCGCATCGGGCAGTTGCTCCTGATCACCGTCACGTCCCAACGGGCGATGCACGACCTCCGCATGGCGCTGTTCCGCCACCTCATGTCGCGCAATCTGCGCTTCTTCGACGCGAATCCATCGGGTCGCCTCGTCACGCGCGTGACGAACGACATCGAAGCACTGAACGAACTCTTCGCTTCCGGTCTCGACGTGATGGCGTTCGACCTCCTGCGTGTGTTGCTCGCCGCAGGTCTCCTTCTGTGGCAAGACCTCCGGCTCGCCGGCGCCGCGTTCGTCGCGGTTCCCCTCCTCGTGTGGGTCTCGTGGCGATTCCAACGCGCCGCTCGGGATCTGTTCCGCGAAGTGCGTTCGAAGGTGGCGGCGATGAACGCCCGCCTCGCCGAGCGCCTCTCCGGCGTGCGCACCATCGTCGCCTTCGCCCGCGAAAAGGACGAAGCCGCCGCGTTCTCGGAGTCGAACCGCGCCTTGCGCGATGCGCATCTCGCGACCGTCGACAACTACGCGTGGTTCTATCCGGTGACGGAATGGTGCGTGACGATCGGCACCATTTCGATTCTCACCGCGGGATGGTGGATCGCGCGCGGGGCCCCGGCGTCGGCGGGCGACCTCGTCTTCACTTGGATGCTCTTCGGGATGTTCGTCGACCCGCTTCGCCAACTGGCGGACCGTTTCAACGTCGCACAAGCCGCGATCGCCGCCGCCGAACGCATCGTCGCGACGCTCGACGACGACCGCGCGCTTCCGGTGCGCACGCCGCCCGTGGCGCTCCCCCGACGTCCGGGCCGTGTGACGTTCGACGACGTGTCGTTCTCCTACGACGACAGGAAGCCCGTTTTGAAGCACGTGGCGCTCGACATTCCGCGCGGAGCGAGCCTCGCGATCGTCGGCGCAACCGGTTCGGGGAAATCGACGCTGATCAACCTTTTGTTGCGGTTCTACGACGTCGACGCCGGAGCGGTGCGCGTCGACGGGATCGACGTGCGCGATGCGGACCCCGCGGAACTCCGTCGCAAGGTCGGGGTCGTCCTTCAGGACGTCGTGCTCTTCGGCGGCACGTTGCGCGACAACCTCGCCCTCGGCGATGTCGCGCGTGACGACGCCGCGCTCCTCTCCGCTCTCGAAGCCGTGGGGGCGGGTCCGCTCGTTCGGCGCTTGGGAGGACTCGACGCGGAGATCGCCGAGCGCGGAGCGGGACTTTCCGCGGGCGAACGCCAGTTGATCGCCTTCGCCCGCACGTTGGTCCACGATCCCGCGATTTTGGTTCTCGACGAAGCGACCGCTTCCGTCGACACCGAAACCGAACGCACGCTGCAGGCCGCTCTCGCCCGTCTCCTCGACGGACGCACCTCGATCCTCATCGCCCATCGGCTGTCCACCATCCGCCACGCCGATCGCATCGTCGTGCTGCATCACGGGGAAATCCGCGAGTCCGGCACGCACGCGGAACTTCTCGCCGCCGACGGCATGTACGCGCGCCTCCATCGCCTCCAGTTCGCCGGATAACCGACGCCCGTACGCGGGTGCTAAAGTCTCGCCATGCGCTTTTACCTCGGACGCGGCCTGCAACTCGCGGGGCTCATTCTCACCGGTTTCGCGGTCGTCGAAGCCTTCATGGATTTGCGGATGACCGAAGGGCGCATGTTCATGCTCGGCTTCGGCGGACTCGCCGTCTTCGTCGTCGGGACGAAGATCCTTCAGGGATGACGCCGCACCCGCCGCCCGGCCCCCGCGAACGGACGGCGTGGTGTCTGTTCGACTTCGCCAACTCGTCGTTCACCACGGTCATCATCACGGTCGTCTTCGGCCGCGTCTTCGTCGGGACCATCGCGGAATCCCCCGAGCAGGGCAATTCGTTGTGGGCGCTGTCGCTCGCCGTCGCGAACTTCGCGTCTCTCCTCGTCGGTCCGATCCTCGGCGGTTGGGTCGATGCGGGCATGGGAAAACGGCGTCCCTTGATCGTGGCGTGGGCGGCGTGCTGCGCGCTCACGGCGATGCTCGGCCTCTTCGGTCGGGGTGACGCCTTGGCGGCGTTGGTCGTCGTCACGGCGGCGAACATCGCGTTCTGCTTGGGGGAAAACCTCATCGCTTCGTTCCTCCCCGAACTCGCGCCGCCCGAGGAAATCGGGCGCCTTTCCGCGCGTGGTTGGGCCACCGGATACTTCGGAGGCCTGTTGTCTCTCGTGCTCGCGCTCGTCCTCGTCGAGCACGGCGAGGGCGACCGCGTTCCGCTCGCGACGGCGATCTTCTTCTTCGTCGCGGGTCTGCCGACCGTCGTGTGGCTGAAGGACCGCGGCAAAGTCGCATCGGGAACTCTGCCCTCGGTCGCGGACGCGTTCGCCGTGCTGCGGACCACGTGGGCGGAACGCGCGCGCTACCCCGATCTCGGACGGCTTCTGGTGGCGCTGTTTCTCGTGCAAGGGGGCGTGTCTCTGGTGATCGGCTTCTCGGCGATCTTCGCCACGGAAGCGCTCGGACTGCCGGAGAGCGAGACGATCCTCTTGTTCATCGTGATTCAGCTCGCCGCGGCCCTCGGGGCGGTGTTGTTCGGGCGTTGGCAGGATCGCCGCGGTTCCCGATGGGCGCTGCTCGCCACCACCGTGCTTTGGATCGTCGCGACCGTGCTGTCGCTCGCATCCGGGACCCCCCTGATGGAGACGTTCGGCGGGGCGCTGCCGGAGACCTTGATCGGAGCCGATCCGACGGCGACCGCACGGCGCGCCGTCTTTTGGGTCGGTGCACTGCTCGCCGGAGCCGCCATGGGGTCGAGCCAATCCGCGGGTCGCGCGATGGTGGCGCTCCTCGCGCCGCCGGGGCGCGAAGCGGAATGGTTCGGGCTGTGGGGGCTTTCGACGAAAGCCGCGGCATGCGTGTCCGCCGCGCTGTTCGCCGTACTGACGCGTTGGCTTCCGGTGCGCGACGCGATGGGAATCACCCTGATCTTCTTCGTGGCGGGATGGGTCGTCCTCCGCGGTCTCGACGAAGCCCGTGGGCGTGCAGCCGCGGGCCGGGTCGCGCAGAATGGGGCGCCGTCATGACGCTCCCCTTCCACGCTCTCTCGCCTTCGGCGTCGCGGTACGTCCATCCGGACTACCTCGTCGAAGCGGCGCACGAGAACCTCCCACCCGCTGCGGCCGTCGTGGACCTCATGTCCATCGCGGACGAACGCGGGATGGTGAAGACCGCCGACCGACTGAAGCCGTTGTTCGCCGCGTGGGGC
>JAFMJN010000235.1 GCA_017853435.1 Planctomycetota bacterium
GGACCCGTGCGAACGGTCGCGTGGAGTCCGGACGGTCGCGCTCCCTCCGGGCGAAACTTCGGGGCCGATGTGCCGCGCGACGGGGCGTGGGTCGCTCGCGCCGCGTCGATCGATCCCGACGTGCGCACGATGTTGGTGACGCCGTTCCAACCGAATGAAGACCCGCCGCAAGGCGTGCACGTCGTGGCGTCCGCGAAAGGTCCGCTCGCCGAAGTCGGCGGGATTCGCGCCGTCGTTCCCGTCGTCGGTGGGTGGCGCGTCCGCACGGACGGGCCCGCGCGCACGTTGACGCTGTTCGACGGAGAGCGCCGCCTCGCGAGTTTCCCCGTCGCCTCCGACGGGGAAACGACCGTGCCGACCGACGGAACACCGCTTGCGCGTCCGCGGCTCGTCTTGGAACCCTCCGACGCTTGGCCCGACGACGACACGGCGTTCCTCGACGGCGTGATTCCGAGTGCCCTCAAAGTCCTGGTTGTGGCGCGCGGCCCCACCCCGGCGCTCGACGCCGCCTTGGCGGCTTCCGGACGCGTCGCCGCGGAAGGATCGGGGCGCGTGGCGCCCGACGCACTCCCGACGGCGCTCGACCCGTGGGACGTGACGTGTTTCGTCGGCGGGCGGGTCCCGGACGCCCTACCTCCCGGCGACTACGTCGCATTCGCCGCCGACCTGCCGGCATGGGCCGGGCGGATGGCACCTCCGGCGCCGGATTCGGCGCGGTCCGTGTCCCCGGCGTTCGTCGGGCTCGACGCGTTCGATCCCCGAGAATGGACCTCCGAAGCCTCCCGCGGATGGACGCCCCCCGAGGGTGCCGACGCGTGGGTGGTCGGTGGGCGGGGGGTGATGTTCGGAAGGGTCGTCGACCGGGGACGTCGACTTCACGTGTTCTCGGTGCCGCCGACCGCCGAAGGCGGAACGCTCGTCCGCCTCGGGGTGTTACCCGTGATGGTGCGCGGCCTCCTGTCCGGGGTCCCGCGACTCGGCGCCCGTTCCGACGCATTGACGCGTCGGGTTGGAACGCCCGCGGGGGCCCCGGGCGACCCGCGCCCGGCTCTCGCGGGTGCGGACGGCGGGCCCGTCGATCTCAGGCAGGGGTCGGACGGGGAATGGCTCCTGCCGGGCACCCCCGGGCATTACAGGCTCGACGGACGCATGGTCGGCGTCTCGGTGCTCGATGCGCCCGGACGCCCCGTCGACCGTCCCGCGCGGTCGACTCCGTGGCCGGATCCGCCGCCGACCTCCGAGCGCACGTCCCTTCGATGGGTCTGCCTCGTCGCCATGCTCGCGCTCTTGTTCCTCGACGCGTGCCTCGGCGAACTTTGGCCTCCGCGATAAACGCGCGGCGAAGCCGCGTGTTTCACGTTGAAACCGCGCCCCCCGGGGTTACCTTCGCCCTTCCCGAGGATCCCCCATGCGCGAGGCCGACATTCAGCTCGGAATCACCTACGACGACCTTCTGCTCGTTCCCGCCTACAGCGAGATCCTGCCGACGCAGATCGACACCCGTTCGCGGGTGTCCCGGAACGTCCATGTGAACGTTCCCGTCGTCTCCGCGGCGATGGATACGGTCACGGAAGCACGTCTCGCCATCGCGCTCGCCAAGGAAGGCGGGCTCGGCATCATCCACAAGAATTTCACGCCCGACGCCCAGGCGCGCGAGGTGGAAAAGGTGAAGCGTTCGGCCCACGGGATCATCGGTGATCCCGTCACCCTGCCGCCCGACGCCCCGGTGCGCGAAGCGCGCCGCGTGATGGGCGAACACAACGTGAGCGGCATCCCGATCATCGAAGGTGGAAAGACGGTCGGCATCCTCACGAAGCGCGATCTCCGGTTCCAGGTCGGCGACGAGATGCCCGTTCGCGACGTGATGACGCCCGCGTCGCGGCTCGTCACGGCGCCGCTCGGGACGACGCTCGATCAGGCGAAGGCCATCCTCCACAAGAACAAGGTCGAGAAGTTGATCCTCACGGGCCCCGAAGGCGGCCTGAAGGGACTCATCACGATCAAGGACATCGATCTCTGGGAGCGTCATCCCCACGCCTGCAAGGACGCGCGCGGAAGTCTGCGCGTCGGTGCCGCGACGGGGGTGATGGATCTCGTGCGCGTCGAAAAACTGCTCGCCGCGGGCTGCGACGTCATCGTCGTCGACACCGCGCACGGCCATTCGAAGAATGTCGTGGAAACGGTGCGCGAGATCAAGCGCCGTTTCCCCGGGGCGGAGGTCGTCGCGGGCAACGTCGCGACCTACGACGGCGCGGCGGCCCTCATGGACGCGGGCGCGGACGGCGTGAAGGTCGGCATCGGCCCCGGCTCGATCTGCACCACGCGCGTCGTCGCGGGCATCGGTGTTCCTCAGGCGACGGCGGTGTCCGAAGCGGTGAAGGCGGCGGACAAGTTCGGCGTTCCGATCATCGCCGACGGCGGCATCAAGTTCTCCGGCGACATCGTGAAGGCGCTCGCGCTCGGCGCGTCGTCCGTCATGCTCGGAAGCCTCCTCGCGGGGACCGAAGAAAGCCCGGGCGAAGTCGTCATCCTGAAGGGACGCGCCTACAAGGACGTTCGCGGGATGGGATCTCTCGGAGCCATGGTGCAGGGATCGAAGGACCGCTACGGCCAACAGGACGTGAAGGACGCCCAAAAACTCGTTCCGGAAGGCATCGAAGGGCGCGTTCCCTACAAGGGCCCGCTCGCGTCGTTCCTCTATCAACTCGTCGGCGGACTTCGCGCGGGCATGGGGTACACCGGATCGCCGACCGTCGCCGATCTCCGCAAGAACGCGCGCTTCGTGCGCATCACGGCCGCGGGTCTCCGCGAAAGCCATCCGCACGACGTCATGATCACCAAGGAGGCCCCGAACTACGGCCTCGACCACGAGTCCTGAGATCCCGCCATGCGTGAAATCGTCATCGTCGACTACGGATCCCAGTTCTCGCAGCTCATCGCGCGCCGCGTCCGCGAACACCACGTCTTCTGCCGCATCGTGACGCCGAAGGCGTCGGCGGCCGACGTGGCGTCGCCCAATCTCGCGGGCGTGATTCTCTCGGGAGGCCCCGCATCGGTCTACGAGACCGGCGCACCGACGCTCGATCCGAAGATCCTCGATCTCGGCGTGCCCGTGCTCGGCATTTGCTACGGCATGCAATTGCTCGCGCATTTGACGGGTTGCCGCGTCGTACCGGGCAAGGAGCGCGAATTCGGTCATCGCGAACTTGCGGTCGCCGCCGATTCCGGACTCTTCGACGGGACGCCGCGTTCCCAGGTCGTGTGGATGAGCCACGGCGATCAGGTCGAGGACGTGCGCGGCGACTGGACGTCGATCGCGTCGACGTCGACGTGCCGCAACGCCGCGGTGAAACACGCGACACGCCCGTTGTGGGGCATCCAGTTCCACCCGGAAGTGACCCACTCCGAACACGGCTCGGCGATTCTGCGCAACTTCCTCCACGGCGTCTGCGCGTGTCCGCCCGAATGGCGGATGTCTTCCTACGCCGACGAGGCGGTGGTGCGCATCCGGGAGCAGGTGGGTGATTCCCACGCGGTGTGCGGGCTCTCGGGCGGCGTCGATTCGTCGGTCGCCGCGGTGCTCGTCGCGCGCGCGATGCGCGAGCGCCTTCACTGCGTCTTCGTGGACAACGGTCTGCTTCGCGCGGGCGAGGGGGACGAAGTCGAGCAGGCCTTCAAGGGTCGTTTCGGTCTCGACTTCCACCGCGTCGACGCCTCGGACCTCTTCCTTTCGCGCCTCGAAGGCGTGGTCGATCCGGAGCAGAAGCGCAAGATCATCGGCAAGACGTTCATCGATGTCTTCGAAGAGGCCGCACGCAAGTTCCGCGACGTGAAGTTCCTCGTGCAAGGAACGCTCTATCCGGACGTCATCGAATCGGTGTCGTTCCACGGCGGGCCGTCGGCGACGATCAAGTCCCACCACAACGTGGGAGGCTTGCCCGAAAAGCTCGGCTTCAAATTGGTCGAACCGCTGCGCGCGTTGTTCAA
>JAFMJN010000236.1 GCA_017853435.1 Planctomycetota bacterium
GGCCGTCGGGGAGGGGCGGTCGTGCCGACGCAGCATCGATCCGCATCTGCGGAACCAGTTGGTCGGGGCAATGGATAAGCCAGTCAGCGTGGCGTGGGCTTTTCGCGATCGCCTCGCGCCACATCCGCAGACCGCCTTCTTCGCCGTTGTGGATCTCCTGACCGGTACCGACGAGACCGATGACGACGCACCATTCGGGAATACGGTCGGCGAATTCGATGAAGAGTTCGGGCTCTGACTTCGCACTTTCAATGGGCTCGCCATGCCCGTCGGCCACGCGTTCTCGATCCCATGCACGCTGCGCTTCGTCGAAGACGAGCACGTGCTCGGATGGTGTGGGACTGTTGCGTCGGGAATAACGCTTCACATAGTCTTTCACACCGCGAACGAAAGTCTTGCCGTCGGCCTTCTCCTTCGTCAGTTCGTATTGCAGCACTTCGACGAGGGGCCCGTTCCCAGATAGGAATACCGCCGTTGCGGTTGGTTTCTCACCGTTGCGATCAACGGCCAACGTGTCGAGGTAATCCGCGTGAACTGCCTGTAGCCCCACCAAGGTCTTTCCCGCTCCTGGAACACCCGTCACCAGAATCAGTCGACGCGTCTTCGAACGCGCCGCTTCGACGGCGATCTCGCGGATCAGGTCGACGGTGGGTTCCGTCGCCGCTGCCGCCCGTGACACGCGTCGGACGTTTCCGCTTCGCAGCAGTTCCCGAGCCGCTTGCACAAGCGTGGGGAGAGGTCGGTAGGCCGCTTCGTCCAAGAAGCGGTCGATCGGAGTCGGAGAGCGGCGTGCCCGGTCGATTGAACGGATCACCTCTTCGAGGGCGTCGGGACCGCAGACGATGACGTCGCCCTCCTTGGGGCCGATGCCGGACATACGGGTCGGCACCAGAATTGCGACCACGGGCTGGCCTTCGCAGTCGCGGTGGTAGCAACGGAGGTCGCGGGCGTAGGCGGCGACTTGGTCCACGTCGGCCATCGTCGCTTCCGTCTTGCCTTTCATTTCGACGACCACCACGGCACCGTCCACGAGGAAGATGCAGTCCGGGCGACGGGATTCCATCGGCATCACATATTCGAGAATGGTGCCGTAGGAACCGGCCGCACTGTCACGCGCTAACAACTCGCCACTTTCGGATTGAAGATCTTTGATCGACGATCGCCATGCGTCGATCTGCGGATCGCCCGCGTCGGGCACAAGGCGCCTGAGCGATTCGATGATCGCACGTCGGTCGTCGTCGACGAACTTCGGAAGCGGGGCGTCCCATCCGCGAGGCGTGAGCGGGGTCATTCGACCAGCTTATGTCATCGGGGAGACGTATCCCTTCGGACTTCGGGTCTAAGACGGCACTCTAAAGCCCGTCGTCGGTCTCCACCAAATGCCCGTCGATTGCGCAGCATCGGGCGAACCCCTCTTAACCGTTCCGGTCAGAAGGCGATCGGGTAGCGCGGCCAGGTCAGGCGAATGCCGATCGGGGAGGATGGATCGAGATAGAACGCCTGAAGGGTGAGGTTGATGCCCGCGGGCGTCGGGCCGGTCACCATCGTGGGCAGCGTGAGAGATCCGGGAAGTGGAGTGCCGGCGGTTGGGGGAGTCGTCGACGGGTTCGGCGCCAAGTTGAATCCAGGTGTCGGGGCTCCGAGCATGCCGATGCCGTCGAAAACGACCGACGAGCCGATCGTCGACAGCGCAACCACCATGTTGGCGGTCGCGTTCGGGAACTGCGTGACCGGTGCCGGGCTCGTGACGTCCACGACCAACGTGACCGGAGCTCCCGGTGTTCCGCCTTCGAGTGCCACGGTGAAGGGACTATTCGGCGGAATCGGTTCCGTCAGCGGGTAATGCGTGACGACGCCCGCGTTCGCGCTTGACCCGATGCGGAGGGCGCGCGTCGGAGACACAGCGATGGGGTGTTTTGCACGTTGATCGCGATGCCGCCCTCGCGGGCGAGCGCACCGAACGTCACAGGGATCACGGTTCGCAGCGTGCTTGCACCGATCAGCGTGGTCGGAAGCGCGACACCGTCCGCGTAGATTGTCGAATGGGTGGCGATGTTCGTGCACACGAGATCGATCGTGACGCCGGGCGACCCGACGGGGACCGTCGACGGGGTCATCGTCGTGACGGACGGACCCGCGATGTTGAGTGGAAGTCCGTTGCTCGACGCGACGAGTGCCGGATAGACGTTGTCGACGACGAGCGTACGGACTCCCGGCGTGACGAGCGTCGCCGCGTCGAGAAGGACGCTCGCCGAGGTCGATCCGTTTACCGTCGAAGAAACTTCGACACCGTCGAGATACGCGCGGATCGACGTATGGAAGTTGACCCCCGAAAGCGCGACCACCGTCGTTCCCGATCCGGTCGTGATCGCGGACGGCGTGAGGGCGGCGATGGTCGGCGCCGCGGAATACACGGTGACGACGAAGGCGTTCGACGGGTTCGACGGCGCGGACGGGTTGGTGACGCGGACCGTCTTGCTTCCCCGTGCGCCGATGAGACCCGAAGGCAGGGTCGCCGAAACGCTCGTCGGGCCGGAGAAGATGGTGGTCAACGCAGTGCCGTCCCACGTCACCGTGCAGCCGGATTGGAATCCCGAACCCGAGATGGACAGCGTGCCGGGCGGAGACATGACCGAGAAGGCGGACGGAGCGACCGACGCGATCGTCGGCACCGGCGTCGTCACCGTGACGACGAACGCCGACGTCGATCCACCGCCCGGGGCGGGTGTTTCGACCGTCACCTGATGGGTGCCCGCCGTGATCGGGCCCGTGGGGGCGACGGCGGTCATCGACGTGGACGAAATCCACGTCGTGGCGAGCGGTGCGCCGTCCCACGTGACCACAGAGGCGGGGACGAACCCGCTACCTGCGACCGTGATGGTGGAAGGCGGTGTGAGGTTGGAGAAGGTCGTTGGGGAGGCGACGGTCAAGGTCGGCGCGGGATACGCCACGCCGAAGGTGCGTCCGTTGCTTTGACCCGCACCCGGAGCGGGGTTGTCGACGGTGACGGTTGCAAACCCGCCGGACGTGAGCAGGGATGCCGGGACGACGGCGGTCAGCGTCGTCGGATTGACGTACGTCGTCGAGAGCGTGGTGCCGTTCCACTTCACGCGCGATCCCGGATTGCCGTTCGGAGACGTGTCGTTCTGGCCGCGATTGAACCGGGTGCCCGAGACGGTCAGCGTCAGTTGGCCACCACCCATCGGTGCCGAACTTGGAGAAAGTGATGAAACGGCCGGTGCGGGAGGAGGGCCGTATTGGAATACGCATCCCGCGCAGTCGCCGAGGGAGAGGTGCTGCCGCTGCCCCATCTGCGATTGGTACTGCGTATAGCCGGGCTTGGTCTGGATCGTCGGTTGTCCGTTGTTGGAGAACGCGGTGCCGCCGTAGTGCATCACCGAGTCGAAGTCGTAGACCGTGCCGTGCGTGGAGGCGGTCGACATGATCGTGAAGTTGTTGGCGTACGTCGACGCGAAGTTCGCCGACTGAATGGTCACGTACGTATCGCGATCCGGACGCTGGTGCTCGTGCCAGAAACCCAACGAGTGAAGGATCTCGTGGCAGACGATGAAGCGATAATTCCAGTTGTAGATGTTGATGACCTGCCCGCCGCCGATCATCCCTACGTAGGAGTTGTTCCCCGTCGAGTTCGTGAAGTCGATGTAATTGGGTTGAGTCGACCGCGCCACGAAAGTGATGTTCGAGGCCGCCGCGATTTCCGCCATGGCGTCGATCGCCACCGCCTGGTTCGCGGCCGTCACATTCGAGTTGAACGAGTACGGGACCACGCCGCCGGGCCACGGCGTCGCCTGGAACGTGGCGTCGCCCGCGACCACCGATTGCGGCAGCCAAATGTCGTCCACCAAGACCCACGGTTCCGGGGGAGGTGGTTGCTGCCCGAACAGAACGGCGGCGAGCAGCATCCACACGGCCACGAGTCCCGTGAGGCTTCGGTGCGAAACAG
>JAFMJN010000237.1 GCA_017853435.1 Planctomycetota bacterium
TCACCACGGACAAGTAGGTTGAAGAAGCGTCCACGGTTGCCGGGACTCCACAAAAAACACCGCGCCGCGGGGCGACCGCTGCCGACCCGATTGGAGGATTGGGGATGCTAGCCATTCACGTCCCCGCTGCAAGAAAGTCGAGGCTTCCCATCGCACCGAAATATCGGTGATCGATGAAGGGCCAAACGGGCCACGGAGTTCCTGCCGACGGGGCGGGCCGACTAGACTCCGGGTCTTCCGCTTCTCCCCGCAGGAGTTCCCGATGACGCGTTCCCTTTGGCTCGCGGCGGCACTGCTCGCCTCCTTCGCCTCCGCCCAAGTCCTCATCAACGAGATCCACGCCCAAGGTCCGAGCGCCTCCCCCGCCCTTCAGGGGGACTACGTCGAGTTGCGCAACACGACCGGCAACCCGATCGACCTCGGGGGGTGGCAACTCAAGATCTGGGCCAACGACACGGGCACCGTCACGACCAAGACGATCCCCCTCCAAGCCGCCTGCGGGTCGGGACTCGCGTCGTCCGTCATTCCGGGACACTGCTTCTACGTGCTGCAGGAAGGCGGGACCCTCGGCGGCTCCCTCACGGATCCGGTGCTCGCGGGGGTCCAAGGCATGCGGATGGGATCGAGCCCGTGGGCCGCGACCGCCTCGATCGGCGCCGCGCTCGTCAACGCCCAGGGCGCCTGCGTCGACTACGTCTATCTCCGACGGTCGGTGCTGCCGCCGCCCGCGACACCGCCGAACCTGTCGGGTTGCGCATTCACTCTGGTGAACATCGCGACGTCGGCCGGATCGAACGGGCACTTCAAGCGTCTCGTCAACACCGACACGAACACGGTCGCCGACTGGTCGCAGGACGCGACGGCGAACGTCGGAACCCCGGGCGCTCCGAACACGACGCTCGGCGCGACTCAAACGTCGACGGGCGTGTGCACCGCGCCGTCGTCGGCGAGCCTCTACCAACTCAATCAGGCGAACGCCGCCTTCGACATCGACGGCGTCTCCGCCGGAGCGTGCGCCCTGACCGAATTGTCACGCTGCGTGGGGGCCGTGGTGAGCGTGACGATCGGCGGGCTCGCCGGCGCACCGTTCGACGTCGTGTTGACGGCGGGCAACGTCGTCTCCGCGACCGGCGGCGGCCTCGTGCTTTCTTCGGGTCAGATCTTCAATCTGAACATCGCCGATCCGACCCTCACCTACGCGTTCGGCGGATTCACGTCGCCGCTCTTTCCCGTCACCCTCCCCTACACGTTGGCGTTCCCCCTCGACCTCTCGCTGCAACTCGCGGCGATCACTCCGGGCGCTCCCGACGGGATCTCTCTTTCGCAAGCGACGCGCCTTCACGCGACGGCCACGACGCCGTCGATCGCGGGTCCCGCCGGAGACGACGTCTCTCTCACCGTCAACCTCGCGAACGTCTCCTGCGCTCCGCCGTCCATCAACTTCTGGGGCACGTCCTTCTCGAACATGCACGTGACGACGAACGGACGCGTCACGATGGGAGGCGCGGACACCGCGTACACCGCGACGCTCGCCGCCGCGATGGCGGGAGTCGGCTTCGTCGGACACTGGGTCGACTACGGCACCACCGTCGCGGGCAGCGTGACCTACGCCGTCACCGCACCGGGCGTGATGACGGTCAACTACAACGGCATCGGCTACATCGGCCAAACCGCCGCGACGGTGTCGACCTTCTCGATCGCGTTCGACACGAACACGAACACGGTCGCGATGAACAACCTCTCCGGGATCGCGCCGCACCCGCTCGCGACGACCCTCGGCTACCTCGGCATCACCAAGGGTGCGGGTGCGACCGACCCGGGCGCGACGACGTTCGCGGTCGCGGGATCGGGCACGTATCCGAACGGCACCGACATGTCGTACGCCTTCGCGCAAGCCGGAACGCAACTGGCGGGTACCGGCGTGAACCAGATCATCTGGGTGCCGAATCTCTCGCTCGGCTACGACTGGGTCGCGTACTGATCGATCAGTTGCCGAGCCGCCATTCGACGCCGTTCGACGCCGCGACGCCGAGCGGCTCGGACGGCGCGAGCACGGCGAGACCGAGCCGCACGCGGATTCCCGCGAGCGCGAGGACCGACGGCAACGCGACGGGAACGCTCCACGTTCCCGCGGCGTCGAGGGTGAGCGGTACGACCGCCTGAAGACTGGCGGCGTCGAACGCGGTCGGACAGGTACCGAGAGCGAGCGGTGCGCCCGTAGGCACGTCGGACAACACCAGCCAACCCGCGGCACCGGGAGCGCCCGCGGCGGAAAGCGTCGGCGACGTGCCGAGTCGGGGCACCGTCCCCGCGAACGTGGTCGACGACGCGCCGCAGGCGCCGCCCGCCGACGTCGAGCGCGCGGCGGGAGGCACGTCGAGGGCCGCGACGATCGCGTCGTCGAGCCCCCGCACGACGGGCCCGAAACTCGCCGCGCTTCCCGGCAGCACCGTGGAATTGCCGACGCCCGCCATCGTCACGCGACACGGCGCGGAGACCACGGCGGCGCGCCAGTCGTCGTAGCCGTCGCCTCCGAAGAAAGTTCCGTGTCGCAATGCGCCGTCGTTGCCGTCGAGAACGACGACGACGCCGTCTCCCGGCGAACCTCCGCCGTCGTATGTCGCGTCGAACGCATCCCACGTCGTCGGGAAGTCGGAGGAATTCGTCGAACCGACGAGCACCGCACGCCCCGCGTCGTCGAAGCCGACCGCCTGCGCCTGCTCGGTACTCGAACCGCCGACCAAGCGCGACCAGAGGCGCGTTCCTCCCGCCGAGAACCGCGCCGCGAAGAGATCCTGACCCTTCGGGGGACTCGCGCCGTCATCGGGGAATCCCGGATTGGCGACACCCGCGACGACGCAGCCGCCGTCCGGAGCGGTCGCCACCGCGAGCCCTTGGTCGGAAAGACCACCTCCCACGCGCGTCGCGAACGGAAGGCTTCTGCCGTCCGGGGCGACCTTCACGACGAACGCGTCGAAACCTCCGGCGTGGGCGACGCCCGACGTGTTCGGGAAGTCCGACGACACGGCGCTTCCCGCGACGAACCAACCACCGTCTAGACTCGCGGACACGCCGAAGCCCCAATCGATGGCCGATCCTCCGAAACGGCACGACCACACGAGCGACGCGCCGGAAGGATGGACTTTGGTCAACATGACGTCCCAGTTGGACGCGGGCGTCGCGACGGCTCCCGACGTGATCGGGTAGTCCGACGACTGGGTTTTCCCCGTGACGCAGACGGCGCCGGCGGCGTCGAGCGCGATGCCGTAGCCGCGATCTTCGAGAGAACCGCCGAGATAGCCCGACCACGAAAGTGCGTTGCCCGAAGGCGACAGTTTGGCGACGAACGCGTCTCCCCACTGGTTGAAGGACGTATCGAACGACCCGGGCGTCGTCGGCCAATTCGCCGCGCATCCGCCGGTGATGTAAGCCGAACCCGCGGCGTCGACGGCGATCGCCATCGCGCGATCCGCGGAACCCGCTCCTCCGATGAAGGTGGCCCACACGACGTTCGAACCCGTCGGCGCGACCTTCGCGACGAAAGCGTCGTACTGCGTTCCCGCGAGCGTCGTATCGAGAGCGCCCGGCGTCGTCGGGAAATCGGGGCTCGCCGTCTCTCCGGCGACGAATATCGCGCCGTCCGCGGCGCGCGCCGTTCCGAAAGCCGCGTCGAGTCCCGAACCACCGAGCCAGCCGGAGAACACGATCCCCGGATCGACGCACACGGCGGCGTCGCGAGAGTCCGCCGTCAATCCGAACGTGCCGTCGTCGAAGAGCACGTGGCGAGAAGCGATCGGCCGACGGGCCGCATCGTCGCTCCAAGCCACCGTATCCGCGAGCGCGAGGGGACCCGCAGACGTGTTTACGACGAGTCCGCCGTCGACCGCCGCGACGGGCGCGTCGACGCCGATCCAACGGAAACGCGCCCGTGCGAGAGCGACGGAGTCGCGTGCGTGCACG